>JANYFM010000189.1 GCA_025362655.1 Hyphomicrobiales bacterium
CGCCGCTGCTGAAAAAGCGCCCGAGCGAATATATCCGCGAGATGTATTTCTCAACGCAGCCGCTGGAGCATTCCAATCAGGAGCTGATGCAGGCGACCATGAAGGCGATGAAGGCCGAGACGCAATTGCTGTTCGCCTCGGACTGGCCGCATTGGGATTTCGATTTGCCAAGCTCGATCACCAATCTGCCCTTTCTCGACGAGCAGGCGAAGCGCAACATTCTCGGCCTCAACGCGGCGAAGCTTTTCAACCTTGAAGTGCCCGCGCACAAAAGCGGCGTCAAAGCGCCCGCTCCGCGTGATATGGCGCCGGCGAAATGAGCGTCGGGGGCGCGGAGGCGTGGTGCGCGGCAATCGAGGCCGCCATCGCCGGCAACAGGCCCGGCGATATCGAGCCGGAAGCGCTGGCCCGCGTGCTGCAAACAGCGGTGCGCGCTTACGCGTTCAAAACCGAGAAGGCCGGCCATTATCTCGATCCCTATGAGAAGGGCTCGGTGACGGCGACGGAGACAGTGATGGCGGCCACCGCCGTCATCCGCGCGGCGGACCTCAATCTGTGGGACGTTGCCATGTGGTTCAACCGCGCGGGCTCCGCGCCCGGCCGCGATGACAGGGGACGGTGAAATGGCGGCGGTTCGGATTGGAAAACTCGACGAGTTGAAAGACGGCGACCACAGGATCGTCGCCATCGATGCCTTCGAGGTCGGCGTGTTCCGTCTCGGAGACGGACTGGTCGCTTACGAGAACCGCTGCCCGCATTACGACGGCCCCGTCTGCCAGGGCAAAATCTTCAACCGCGTTGAGGAGGTCATCGACGAAAGGCAATGCCATGTCGGCCTGCGCTTCGGCAAAGAGCGCCACATTGTCTGCCCCTGGCACGGCTGGGAGTTCAATTTGGATACCGGCCAGCATCCCGGCGACAAACACATGCGCTTGAGGAAGGTGCCGGTGGAGGTGCGCGACGGGGATATTTATGTGGAGACGCCGGGGAGGCGGTGACGGGCATGTCCATTAAAATTAAATAGGAGGCCCGCGTGACAAAATTCGGCATCGGCCAGCCGGTCCGCCGCGTCGAGGATCAGCGTTTCATCACCGGGCGCGGCAAATTCGTCGGCGATGTCAGCCTGCCCCATATGGCCCATGGCGCGCTGGTTTTATCGCCGCACGCCCACGCGGATATTATGCGCATCGACACGTCGAAAGCCCGCGCCGCCCCCGGCGTGCTTTGCGTGCTGACCGGCGCCGACGCGGTCGCGGACAAACTCGGCGGCGTCCCGCCGCATTTCCTGCCCGTCGCGTGGGGCGGCCCGCCCGCCTATTCGATGTCCCGCCCGGTCCTGATCTCCGGCCGCGTCCGCTGCATCGGCGAGCGCGTGGCATTCGTCGTGGCGGAAACCGAAGCGCAGGCGCAGGCGGCGGCGGAGCTTGTTGAAATTGACTACGGCGCGCTGCCCGCCGTCATTGATCTGGAGGCGGCGGCGAAGCCCGGCGCTGACAAAATCTGGGCTGACTGCCCCGGCGGCAATATCGGAACGACCATCGCGTTCGGCGACAAAGCCGCGACGGACGCCGGCTTCGCCAAGGCGGCGCACACGGCCTCGCTGCGCATCGAAAACAACCGCGTCGCCGCCAGCCCGCTGGAGCCGCGCGCCGCTGTCGGCGAATATAATTCCTTCGATGAAAGCTTCACGCTGCACACCACGTCCCAGGATCCGCACGGCGCGCGCAATCTTCTGGCGCAGGCGATTTTTCAAATTCCGGAAACGCGGGTGCGCGTCATCTCGCCCGATGTCGGCGGAGGTTTCGGCGTGAAATCCAATCTCTATCCCGATGATGCCCTTGTGTGCTGGGCCTCCAAAAAATGCGGACGCCCGGTGAAATGGACGGCGACGCGCGCGCATTCGCTGCTGACCGATTATCAGGCGCGCGAGCAGGTGGCCCATGCGGAGATCGCCATCGACGCGCAGGGGAAAATTCTCGGACTCCGCAGCCATAATTTCCAGGCGCTCGGCGCCTATTGGGCGGCGGCGATCACCGCGCCGTTGTTCTTCTCGCTGATGTTCACGTCGAGCGTCTATGATATCCAAGCGCTCGATCTCTCCACCAGCGCCGTCTACACCAACACGACGCCGACATCGGTTTACCGCGGCGCCGGCCGGCCCGAGGCGATTTACGTCATTGAGCGGCTGATCGACCGCGTTGCGGAGGTCTCCGGGCTTGACCGCGTCGAAATCCGCCGCCGCAATTTTATTCCATCCTCAGCGATGCCCTATCACACGCCGACGCACCAGAATTACGACAGCGGCGAATTTGAGCGGCTGATGGACCGCGCCATGGAGCTTGGCGACTGGAACGGCTTTGCCGCGCGCAGGACGGAGAGCCAAAAGCGCGGGCTGCTGCGCGGCCGCGCCGTGACACCCTATCTGGAGCTCGGCGGCGTCTTCAACGACCGCATGGAAATCCGCTTCGATCCGAGCGGCGCCGCCACCATTGTCGCGGGCACCCATTCGCACGGCCAGGGCCATGCGACGGCTTTCGCGCAGCTTGTTTCCGAATGGCTTGGCATTCCCTTCGAGTCGATCCGCTACATTCAGGGCGACACTGAGCAGGTGCCCTTCGGGCGCGGCACTTTCGCGGCGCGCAGCTCGATGGTCGGCGGCGGCGCGCTGCGCGCCGCGGCGGATGCCATTATCGCCAAGGGCAGGCTGATGGCCGGCGCGCTGCTGGAAGCCTCCGCCGACGATATCGAATTTGCGGCGGGTCTCTACAAGGTGAAAGGCACCGACAAAGCGATCCCGCTGACCGCTGTCGCCAAAGCCTTCTACGCGCCGGCGGGGCCGGTGCTGAAATTCGGGCTGGGCCTTGATGCCGCCGGCACCTATTCCGGCGTGCCCGGGGGCGCGCCGAATTATCCCAACGGCTGCCAGGTCTGGGAGGTCGAGGTCGATCCCTTGACCGGCGAAGTGATGATCGCCCGCGTCGCCGCTGTCGATGATCTCGGCATGATCATCAACCCGCTGATTTGCGAGGGCCAGATCCACGGCGCGATCACGCAGGGGCTGGGTCAGGCGCTGCTGGAGAAAGTGAATTTCGATTCGGCGGGCCAATTGCTGTCGGGCAGTTTTATGGACTACGCCATGCCGCGCGCGGCGGACCTGCCCGCCATCGCCTCCGAACTGGTGGAAATTCCCTGCAAAACAAACCCGCTCGGGGTCAAGGGCATCGGCGAATCCGGCACCATTGGCGCGCCGCCGTCCATCGTCAACGCGGTGCTTGACGCGCTGCGGCCGCTCGGAGTCAGGGATTTGCACATGCCGCTGACGCCGTCGCGCGTGTGGGGCGCCATCCAAGCGGCGCGCTCGGGGTGATCAGCGGATTTTCAGGCGAATTGGACCCCGGTTCGTCTGAATTCGGCGCGCCGGAATACAGCTCTACCGCGACACCGTCGCGGGCGCGCTGGTGGGCTCGCCGATTTGAATCCACACGTTCGGGTCCTCCTGCGACTGCCGCTTGACGAAGCGGTACGGCACTTCGTTCCATGGCCTGATTTTGTCGCGCATATTATCGAGCACGAATTCGCCATGGTCGGTTTTCGCGGTCAGCACCGCGTGGCCCTCGCCCTGTTCGTCCTTGACGATGGTGACCAGCAGCGCCTGGCGCGGCAGGCCCGCCGCGATCAGCAGTTTTCGCTTCAGCAGAACGTAGTCCTCGCAATCGCCATAACCGTCGCCCGGCAGGTCCCATTGATCCATCGTGCCCCAGTGCTGCATATCCGAGAGCGGCTCAATGTCGGCGTTGACCTTTGCGTTGACGGCGCGGATCAGATGCCACGAGCCGGCGGTCAGCGCGATATCCGCCGCCGGCGAGAGGCCGCCGCGGCATTCGCTTTCGTATCGGTTGCAGAAGTCCAGCCAGCCGTAAGGCGTCGTCGTCACGCCGCCGGTTTTAATGATCCCGGCGCGGGGCAGCGGCGGCGCGCGCTTGTCGGCGGGCGAACCCGCGGCATGGGCGCCGTGCGCCGCCGGACACAGGGCGATCACGGCGGCGGCCGCAAGGCCGGGCAAACTCAACGCAACACGCATCAGCGCCAACTCGAACCACGCGCCCGACCGCCGGGCCCTTGCCGCCGCGGCGGCAGCCGCGTGGTTAAGAAAGCGTAAACGAGACGCGCCCCGGCGTCACCCCGCGATTATTCAAAAGTTAAGGGTTGGTTAACCGCAAGCTTGACTGCGCGCCGGAGGCGGGCCGCCTATGCGCGCCGCTCCGCCGCCATCATATAATTGACAGCCATGTCACGGTTTTGCCGCCATTCCCCGCGCAGCGGATCATAGACAACACCGGTCCGCGCGATGGGATCAAGCCCCGCGCTCTCCATCGCTTCTTCAAGCTCCGCCGGTGTGACAAACTTTTCCCATTGATGGGTGCCGGGCGGGACCCAGCCCAAAACATATTCAGCGCCGACAATGGCAAGCGCGAAAGATTTCAGCGTGCGGTTGAGCGTCGCGGCAAAAAACAGCCCGCCCGACCGCGCGAGCGCGCCCGCAGCCGCGACAAAAGCGGGCATATCAGTCACATGTTCAATGACTTCCATGGCGCAGACGACGTCGAACACCGCGCCGGTCTCCGCAAGCGCTTCCGCGGTGACAGCGCGATAGTCGATATCGAGCCCGGATTTTTCGGCGTGCCGGCGCGCGACATCGATATTGCCGGGCGCCGGATCAATGCCGGTGACCCTGGCTCCAATCTTTGCCAGCGCCTCGCTCAAAATGCCGCCGCCGCAGCCTATGTCGAGAATGGAAATGCCGGCGAGCGGCTTGCCGGCGCCAGGCAAGCGCTTGGAAATTTGGCGCGCGGAAATCTGCCGCGATACCCATTCCACCCGCTGCGGATTAAACTGATGCAGCGCGCGCATGGGGCCGCGCGGGCTCCACCAATCGTCTCCAAGCCGCTCGAAACGCTCGACATCGGCTCCATCAACAGTAGACCGGCGCGCTTGCATGGGTGCTTCCTGGAAGGCTTGCCCGCGTTCACCGGCAGTGTTTATTCCCTTCCCGCGCGCAGGGCGAGCGGATTCATCACTATTGTCAGCGCTTGCGGGATTGTGCTATCCACCCTTATTGAGTTGCTAATTCGTCAGATTTTCTGAACTATTGATTGTTTTTTTATCCCCAAGCTACATCGCTGAACCCCTCGGACCAACCATTGAAACCTAATGATTTTGGGGCGCGCGGCCGGAGAGCGCTGAGGGCACCGGGGTCGATTGAGCCAAGATTTTCCCAAGCCATGATTTTTCCAAGCCAAGATTTCCCCAGACCACGATTTTCCCAGGCCATGATTTTCCAACGCTTTGAGGCACCATGAAGCGCGAAAAAAGACCCTTTACCGTCGAAGTGAAGCGCGGACAAAAACGCCCTCTGACCCTGTCTGAGGCAGCTGTGGATGGGGACAAACAGGATAGTTTGCGCAGGGCCGAGGAAACGCTGTTTGGCGGAGCGGCAGGCGATTCGGCATTGCTGAAAGCCGAAGCGCCGGCCCGCCGCATCCTTGAAGCTGTTGCGCCGGAGGCTCCGGCAATCCTGGCAGCCGAGCCGCCCCGCCGCGGCCGCAAGCCCGGTTCCAAGAACAAATCGAAAGCTGAGGCAGCCGCGCCCCCCGCCGGCGCCAAGCGCGGGCGGGGCCGCCCGCCGCGCAATCCCGAAAGTCAGGTCCGCCGGGTGCCCATCACCCCGGAAATCACCAGCGCGGCCATTTTCACAATGTCCCGGGTATCGCCGGCCGCTCCCATGTCACCCGTCCCAGGAGGCCGCATGACGCCCGTGCCGATTTTTGAAGCCCCGCCGAAGCGCAAACGCGGACGTCCGCGTAAAATCCGCGAGCCTAAATTTGACTGGACAGTGTGGTCCAGCGATGAGCCGCTGGAGTTTGCGGCAGAAGCAGCCGCCGCTCCGCTTCCCGCGGTTCCAGCGGCAGCCGCGGGACAAATCATGGACCTGCCGCCTCTTAGCGGTTTGACGCGCTATGATGGACCCCGGCTTCGCTCCGGCGAGCGCTGGAAACGCCGTTTGCGGATACCTGGCGGCGGCCCCGCCAAACCGCGGGCCCAAAGCGGCTGAACAAGGTTTTACGGCGGCGCGCCGCGGATTTGCAGGACTGCAATCGCGTTCACGCCCGGTCAGGCTTTTTCGGATCATTGGACTTCATGCCCCGTCTTGTAATGAAATTTGGCGGCACTTCCGTCGCCAACATGGACCGCATCCGAAACGTGGCCCGCCACGTTAAACGCGAGGTCGATGCCGGCTTTGAGGTCGCGGTCGTGGTATCCGCCATGTCCGGAAAAACCAACGAGCTCATCGCCTTCGTCGAGGACGCCTCGAAGCTCCATGACAAAGGCGAATATGACGCGGTCGTCGCCTCCGGCGAGCAGATCACCTCGGGCCTTCTGGCAATCGCTTTGCAGGAAATGAGCATTCCCGCGCGCTCCTGGCAGGGCTGGCAAATCCCCATTGAAACCTCGGACGCTCACGGCGCCGCGCGCATCGAATCGATTCGCGGCGATAAAATCATCGCCGGTTTCACCGCGGGCCAGGTTGCTGTCGTCGCCGGGTTTCAGGGCATTCATTCGTCCACCGGGCGGCTGACGACGCTCGGGCGCGGCGGCTCGGACACCAGCGCGGTCGCCATCGCCGCCGCCATCGGCGCGGACCGCTGCGACATTTATACGGACGTCGACGGTGTCTACACGACCGATCCGCGCATCGTGCCGCAGGCGCGCCGGCTCGACCGGGTGGCTTTCGAGGAAATGCTGGAAATGGCGTCGCTCGGGGCCAAAGTGCTGCAGGTCCGCTCTGTCGAGGTGGCGATGGTGCACAAGGTGAAGACCTTTGTGCGCTCGTCGCTCGATGACCCGGATGACCCGAAGCCCGGCACGCTCATCTGTGACGAGGAGGATATATTGGAACAGCAGGTCGTCACGGGCATCGCCTTTTCCAAGGATGAGGCGCAGATCACCTTGCGCCGCGTCGCCGACAAGCCAGGCGTCGCGGCGCTGATTTTCGGCCCGCTCGCCGATGCCAACATCAACGTCGATATGATCATTCAGGTCGTCTCCAACGACCAGAAGACGACCGATCTCACCTTCACCGTCGTCACGGCGGATTTCGAGCGCGCCAAGGCCATTCTTGAAAAGCATAAGGACGGGATCGCCTATGAGACCCTTCAGGGCGCGACCGATGTTGTGAAAATCTCAGCCATCGGCATCGGCATGCGCAGCCACGCCGGCATCGCCGCGCGCGCCTTCAAGGCCTTGGCTGACAAAGGCATCAACATCCGCGCGATCACCACCAGCGAGATAAAATTCTCCGTGCTGATCGACAAGGATTACACCGAGCTTGCGGTGAGGACGCTGCATTCGCTGTACGGGCTGGACAAGGCGTGAAGGGCTGGCGCGGCTGATCCCGGCATGGAATAGTCTCCCTCCAACCCCCGCGAGGCGCCCATGCTAACGCTTTATCACGGCTCCACCGCTGTCTGCGCCGCCAAGGTGCGTGTCACGCTGGCTGAAAAGAATATCGCGTATGAGGGGCGGATGATTGATCTGCACGCCGGCGCGCAGTTCGATCCCGAATACATGAAGCTCAATCCCAACGCCGTCGTGCCGACACTGGTTCATGACGGCAGGGTGCTGACGGAATCGACCGTCATCAACGAATATATCGATGAGGCCTTTCCGCAAACGCCGCTGCGTCCCGCCGACGCTTACGGCCGGGCCCGCGTGCATGGGTGGACGAAGCGCGAAGACACGATCCACGACGCCATCAACACCATGACCACGGCGATCCTGTTCCGCGCCGAGCTGATGGAAAAGCCCCCCGAAGAGCGCGCCAAACGCTACGAGAAGATTCCCGATCCGGCGCGGCGGAAAAAATGGGCCGAGATCATCGACAAGGGCGTCGCCTCCGGCGTTGTCGATGAGGCGCTGGTCCGGTTTGCCAGGCTGTTCCGGGACATGGAAAAGGCGCTGGCGGACGGACCGTGGCTAAACGGAGCGCAATTCACGCTGGCGGATGCCGGGCTCATATCGTTTTTCTACCGGCTTGAAATGCTGGAATGCGCCGGCCTCTGGCGGCATCATTTTCCGCGCGTGGCGGACTGGTTCGAGCGCTGCAAGGCTCGCCCCAGCTTCCAGACGGCGATCGCCAGCCACATTCCGCCGCCGGCATTCGCGGCCTACAAAAAAGCCTCGGCGCCTCTTTGGCCGGAGGTTGCCGCGCGTTTTGATGCGGCGCTGAAGCTTTTGTGAGCGGGGGCGAACCCATTAAAATTGTGATGCATCGCCGCCGCTTGAGGGCCAGTCCCTTTCAAAGTCCGCTCGCAGCCTGGTTCCGGATTGCCTGAAGTTTTTCGCCTTGATCGTTATGACGCCGAATTCTCGGCGCGCACCACGCCCGCGGAATGGGCGCGCATCCTCGCGCTGCGCGATCATCCGCGCTTTTTGCTGGGGCTGGCTCGCTATGACGCGCTGTTCCCGGACTATTTCGCCGACAACGTGCTGCTCAACAAAGTCGTCACCGAAGCCTGGCGCTTTGAGCTTCTGGTCTACACGCTGCATCTCTATGACACGCGCGATCCCGCGGATCCGCGCACCGGCCTGACGCTGTCGCGGCTGCAGGATCTTGCCGCGCGTCAAAAAATTGCCAGTCCAGGCCGGGTGGCCGCCGTGCTTGGGCTGATGCGCGTCGCCGGCTATCTGCGCCGCCAGCGGTCAGAGGAGGACGGCCGGATCGTCCATCTGACGCCGACCCCCAAATTCATCGGCATCGTCGAAGGCTGGAACCGGCTGATTTTGGAAGTCATCGACGCGATCGCGCCGGAGGGCGGGCTGGCGCAAAGCCACGCCGCTGAACCGCGGTTTGGCTGGGACATGCGCCAGAACGCCGCCGAAATCGCGTTGGGCGGCTGGCGGCTGCTGGATATGTTCCCGGAGGTTCTGCATTTCGTGTCCCGCGACGGCGGCTGGATGCTTTTATTGCGCAGCGTGGCTGAAACCATCCGTCAGAGCAGCGGCAATGAAATCCTGCCCATTTCCATCGACCTCCGGGAATTCGGCAAACGCTTTGCCGCGTCGCGCTCGCAATTGCGGCGCTTGCTGGAGACCGGTTTCGAGGCGGGCCTGCTGGACGCGCCGCCGCGCAACGGCGCGCATATCCTGCTGTCGCCCAAACTGATCGCGTCGTTTCTCGCCTGTATGGCCTCGGAGCTTGGCGTTTACCGCTTGGGCGCGCTGGCCGCGCTTCAAAAAGGCCGCGCCCCGGAGTAACGTGAAATTCAGGCCGCGCCGAATTTGGCGAAGGTCTTCACAACGCTCTCGTAGACGGGCCGTTTGAAGGGAATGATCATTTCGGGCAGCCGCTCCATGCGCTCCCAGCGCCAAGCGTCGAACTCCGCTTTGTGAATGCCGCCGCCGGGGGTTTTGATGTCGATCTCGCTGTCTTCCCCGGTAAAACGCAAGGCAAACCATTTTTGCCTTTGTCCCTGATAGCGGCCGCGCCAGGACTTTTTTTGCACATCGGCGGGCAGATCGTATGTGAGCCATTCCGGCGCCTCCGCCAGCAGGGATGCGGAGCGAACGTTTGTCTCCTCATGCAATTCGCGCAGGCACGCGGTCCACGGGTCTTCGCCGTCATCAATGCCGCCTTGCGGCATTTGCCATTCGTGGCCGGGGGCGGTGTGTTCCGCGAGACGTTTGTTCTTGCGGCGGCCGATGAGGACGAGGCCGGCGCGGTTGATCAGCATGACGCCGACGCAGGGCCGGTAGACCGGAGCTTTCCCGCTCATCGCGCGATCCCCGCGCTCGGCACGGCGACGCCGGTTGTCAGACTGGTCAGGGGCACCAAGGCGATGCCGCGTTTTTCAAGGCCGCGGGCAAAACGCGCGATGGCATCCATTGTCCCCGGCAGGCCCGTGGCAAAGCCGATGGCGCCGCCTTTTTGGCGGGCGATTGTTTCAAGCTTCAACAGCGCGGCTTCGATGGCCTCGGGCTTCGGCGAAGCATCGATCACGACATCAGCCCGCTGTGCCCGCCCGCCGCCTGCGATGGAGCCTGACCCGCTCTGGCTGGAACTGCCGTCGTCGAGCCAAATCAGGCCGCGTGAGGCGGCCTCGCGCAGCACCGGGGAGAGCGCGGTTTCGCTGGCCATAAATTTCGCGCCAAGAAAATTGGCCATGCCGGCATAGCCCTGAAAACGCGACATCAGCCAGTGCAGGTCTTCAAGATTTTGCTCCGGGGCGGCCGCGGTTTGCAGCGTATGCGGGCCAGGACTTTCGGCGGCGGAATAGGGCTCCATGGGAATTTGCAGCAGCAATTCGTGGCCGCTCTCGCGGGCGCGGGCGGCCTGCTTTTCAAGGTCAGCGCCATACGGGGCGAAGGCGAGGGTCACGGCCCCCGGCAGCTTGGCGGCAGCGGCTTGAGTCGCTTGCTGGCTGAGCCCCATGCCGCCAACGACAATGGCGATGCGCGGCGCGCCGGGTTTCAAACCGGATGAGGTTACCAGTGGCCGCGCATAGACATCCGAAGGGCGAGAGCCGTCCGCGCCTATTTTTGGCAGCGGGCCAAAACGGCCTTTGTCGACGAGCCGCCGATCGGGAGCCGGAATGAGTTGAACGCCGAACTCCTCGGGCACATGGATGATCAGGGCGCCAGGCGCGCCGCCGCCGCCCTGTCGGACCACGCGCACGCCGCTTTCTGTCTCAAGGTCGCCGGCGGTGCTGCGCTGCTGGCCGGGGCGAATGGTTGCTGTCGCCTCAGCGCCGGCGGCGGCAACGGGCACGGGCGGCGCCACAGGGGCGGGCGCTTTGTCAATCCGGGCGACGGCAAAAGGCTCCGCGCCCATGCCATTGTCGGTCACGTAGGCCAAGGTGACGATGCCCGCGCCAACAACGCCAAGGGTGCCCAGCCCCAGCGCGCGCCACGGAAGCGCGCGGGCGGGCGCGGCCGGAACCGGGCGGAAGCCGAGAGGATCGTTTAAATCGTCGCCGGCCACGCTGCGATGCCTCTCTCAAGCCCCCGCGGGCATGATGAATGTTGTTCGCGTCGGGGGCGCGAATCAAAAACCCGGCGCCGCATTGTCACGCGGGACGCCGGGTCCGTCGAGAGCTAACCCTGCGAAAGCGGCGAGCCGCCATCGCAGGGACGATTTTAGTTGGCGGCCTTTTCCGGAGTCTTGGGCGCATCCGGAACGATAGCGGCCTTCTTGACACCGCGCAGAAGGTCGGCGGCGGCGATCAACTGCTTGTCCTTGGTGACGTCCGGCGGCACGTAGGCCTGCGAGCCGCCCTTTTCGTCCTCGCCGTTCTTGAGATGGCCCTTGAGGGCGGATTCGCCCTTGGTCTCATCCTTGCCCTTCAATTCGTCCGGCACGTCCTGCAGCACTATCACGTCGGGATCGATGCCCTTGGCCTGAATGGAACGGCCCGACGGCGTGTAATAACGCGCTGTCGTCAGCCGCAGCGCGCCGTTATTCTGTCCCAGCGGAATAATGGTCTGCACCGAGCCTTTGCCGAACGAGCGCGTGCCCATGATGGTGGCGCGTTTGTGATCCTGCAAAGCGCCGGCGACGATTTCCGAAGCCGAGGCCGAGCCGCCGTTGATCAGAACAACCACAGGCTTGCCCTTGGAGAGGTCCGCCGTGCGGGCATTGTAACGCTGGGTCTCGTCAGCATTGCGGCCGCGGGTCGAGACGATCTCGCCCTTGTCGAGAAAGGCGTTGGACACGTGAATCGATTGGTCGAGGAGACCGCCGGGATTGTTGCGCAGATCGAGAATATAGCCTTTCAGCTTGTCGCCGGGAACGTCGGCTTGGAATTTCTGGATTTCCTTGCGCAGGCCGTCGGCGGTCTGCTCGCTGAACTGGGTTATGCGGATATAGCCGATGTCATCGCCCTCCATGCGGGCGCGGACCGAGCGGATTTTGATTATTTCACGGGTGATGCTGACTTCCCGGGGATCGCGCGAGGGGCCGCGCAGCACCGTCAGTTTAACCGTCGTGTTGACGGGCCCGCGCATCTTTTCGACGGCCTGGTTGAGGGTCAGATCCTTAACCGATTCGCCGTCGATGGCGCTGATCAAATCGCCCGAGAGGATGCCGGCGCGGTAGGCGGGCGTCTCATCAATCGGGGTGACGACTTTGACGAAGCCCTCTTCCTGCGTGACCTCGATGCCGAGGCCTCCAAAAGTGCCGCGCGTTTGGTCCTGCATCTCCTTGAAGCTCTTCGTGTCCATGTAACTGGAATGCGGATCGAGCGAAGTGAGCATGCCGTTGATGGCGGCTTCCACGAGCTTTTGCTCGTCGGGTTTCTCGACGTAGTCCGAGCGGATTTTCTCGTAAACATCTCCGAACAAATTGAGATTGCGGTAGGTGTCGGAGCCGGCGGCGACAGCCGTGCCGCCCGAGAACAGGCGCGTCTGCGCGCCCAGCGTGAACAATGACGCGCCAAACGCCGCGCCGAGAAGAACGAGTGGAGCCTTGCGCATTATCCGCGGACCTTTTCCTGTTCCGGCCTCGCCCACCATGGGCCCGGATCGATTGACGCCCCGTCCTTACGAAACTCAACATAGAGAATGGGCTGCGCCGTCCCGATAGCAAGGGCTGACGCCATTTTCGCCGAACCCTCGCCCATCGTGCCCACCGGCTCTCCGGCAAGAACGAACTGACGGATTTCGACGTTAATCCGCTCCATGCCGGCCAGCACGACATAATAGCCACCGCCGGCATTGATAATCAAGAGTTGTCCATAGCTGCGCCATGGGCCGGAAAACACCACCCAGCCGTCCGCCGGCGACGTCACGGGCGCGCCAGAGCGCACGCTCAGGGAAAGCCCCTTCTCAATGCCGCCGAAACCGTCGGGCGCGCCGAACGCTTTGATAACGGCGCCGGCGGCTGGCAGCGGCAGATGGCCGCGCGCCTCAACGAAAGGCATTGCGGGAGCCAGCCGCGCGGGATCCCGGAACGGACCCAAGGCGAGACGGACAGGCGCTTCAGCCGCTTTTTCGAGCGCCGCACGGCGCTGGGCCTCGTCGGCTTTGCGCGCCGCCTCCGCCGTCCGCGCGCCGAAGACGGCCTCTGTCTCCATTCGGTGGATAAGGTCTTTGAGGTCCGTTGCCTGCCGCGAGAGTTCCTGCGCGCGCCCGCGTTCGGCGGTCAGAGCCTGCTCGGTTTCCGCCAGCGTCTTCTGCCGTGCTTCCACAAGCGAGGCGAGGCTTTGCCGTTCCCCGGCCAGCGATATCAGTTCCCGCGACAGCCGCTCGCGCTCCGTGGCGACGCTTTGCCGCACCTGCACGAGGTCAGCGAGATCCGCCGCAAGCGCCAGCGTCTCGGCGCGCAGTTCAGGAACGACCGCGCTGAGCAGCATCGAAGTGCGCAGGGCGCCCAGCATATCCTGGGGATTGACGAGCACCGCCGGCGGCGGCTTGCGCCCCATGCGCTGCAAAGCCGCGAGAACCTCCGCGACAACGCCGCGCCGCGCCTCCAAGGATTTCCGGATGGCGGCCTCGCTGGCGAGCGAGGTTTCGAGCTGTTTTTCACGTTCCATCACGCGGCCTTCAGTGTCGCGCGCGCGCCCGGTCGTCTCCATCAGCGCGGAATTCAGGCGGGCGCGGTCATTGCGCACGCTCTCCATTTCGGCCTCAATGACGCGGCGCTGGGCGTCGGAGGTTTTGAGCTGATCCTGCGCGCCGCGCAGCTCCAGCTGCCTCGCGTCGAGACGCTGGCGGAGTTCTTCGGATACGGCGGATTGCGCGAGCGCGGGCGAAGCGGCGCAGACAGCCGTCCAAACGATGGATGCCAATATTCTCACGATGAAGACTGTCCAGGGCGAATCCGTCAAACCCAAGCATAGACCATCGCGCACAAACTTGTCGGGAACGCGGCGGGTCTTCACGCGCGGTGATAGGGATGCCCGGCCAGGATCGTCACCGCGCGGTAAAGCTGTTCCGCCGCCATGATGCGGGCGAGCTGATGCGGCCAGGTCATGGCGCCGAAGCTCAAAACAAGCGATGCCCGCCCGCGCAGGGCGGGATCGAGCCCGTCGGGGCCGCCGATAATCAGCGCATAAGCGGGAGCGCCGGCGTCCCGGGCTTTGCCGATATCAGCCGCAAATTCGTTGCTGCCAATGGATTTGCCGCGCTCATCCAGCACGATAAGGCGGGCGCCCGGCGGCGCGAGGGCGAGAATGGATTCCCCCTCTTCGGTTTGGCGATCCTGCGGGCGGCGGGCGCGGGATTCCGGGATTTCCCGCAAATCAATGCCGGGGAGGCCCACTCCGCGCGCTGAAGCCTCAATTCGCTCAAGGTAGCGGCTGGAAAGATCGCGTTCCGGCCCGGCTTTCAAGCGGCCGACAGCGATAAGAAGAAGGCGCACGCTAAGGTCTCTTCACTACCGGGCGCGGGTTTCGGGACCAGACTTGCCCTCAGCCGGGCGATCGCCGCCCCACATTTTCTCAAGATTGTAAAACTGGCGGACTTCCGGCCTGAAAATATGCACGATCACATCTCCGGCATCGACCAGAACCCAATCGCAATGCGGCAGGCCCTCGACGCGCGGCGCGGGGAAACCGGCCTCTTTGCAGGACTTCATCACCTGCTCCGCGATCGCTCCAACATGCACGCCCGAACGCCCGCTGGCGACAAACATCACATCCGCCAGCGAGGTTTTTCCAAGAAGATCGATGGAGACAATTTGTTCAGCCTTGGCGTCCTCAAGGCTATTGAGGACATTGCGCACGAGTTTGGCGACCGCAGCCTGCGAGCCGTTCTTTTGGGGAAGGGGAAGTGGTTTGGCTTCCTTGGGGATTGCGCGGGTCAGCGGTTTCAGGCTCCGTGGATGGATCACATTCCGAACTACATGGGCTTAAAACCGCAGAAGTTCAACCATTTTGCGGAACGCCGGCGGAATCGCGCAGTTGCGTCGAAGACAGGTTCGAGCGCGGCCCGTGCAAAAAGATAAAGGCGGGCGGCGTCGCGCCGGCCAGCAAAAGCGCGCCGCGCTCTCCCAAACGCCGCCTCGCCAGCCAGTTGCCGCCGCGCCCGTTCATGGCTTTAAGCGTCGCGCCCGGGCGGTCAATGACCGCGATGGAAACGAGGCCGGCGATCTCCCGCCAGCGCTGCCAGCGGTGGAACCCGGCGAGATTGTCGGCCCCCATTATCCAGACGAAATTCACGCCGGGGCAGCGCTTTTTCAGCCATGACACGGTGTCCCACGTGTAGCGGGTGCCAATATCCGCCTCGAAAGCGGTGATATCGATGCGCGGGTGGGCGGCAAGGCGCCGAGCCGCCCGCATCCGCTCCGCCAGCGGTTGCAGACCGTTACTGGCTTTGAGCGGGTTTCCCGGCGTGACAATCCACCAAACGCTGTCGAGACCAAGCCGCATCATCGCAATCGCGCTGGCAAGCGCATGCCCCTCGTGGGGCGGATTGAAACTGCCGCCGAACAGGCCGATACGCATGCCCGGCGCATGGCGCGGCAGGCGCACGGGGAAACCCAGCCCCGCCGCCTGAAACCGCCCCTTTGACTTATCGCCACTTATGCTCATTCTGGGCAAAATGCCGGGGAGCCGCGGCGGATGCAAGCTCTTCTTGTGAAATGGCGCATATGCCGTCAATTTGACGACTGGCGCTGGAACAAACCGGCGGCGCTGGGGGGGTTACAGGATGCGCAAGTCAGGGATCGCGATATTGGCGTATTTGACTGTTGTCACTTCCGCCCAAGCGGCTGAAATCACTTTAATCGCGCCCGGCGGCATCCGCGCCGCCATTGAAACGCTGATCCCCGGGTTTGAAAAAAACACCGGCCACAAGGTTAAGGCGGTCTTTGGTTCGGGCTCCGGCACCAAGGAACGCGTTATCAAAGGGGAGCCCTTCGATGTGCCGGTCGTTCAACCGCCAACGGATATTGTCACCGCCTCGGGACATGTGCTCAAAAACAGCGAGCGTCCGCTGGCGAGTGTCGCTGTCGGGATCGCGGTAAAATCGGGAACGCCGAAGCCGGATATTTCGAACGCCGACGCGGTGCGCAAACTGCTGCTCGGCGCGCGGGCGGTCGCCTATCCCAACCCCGCCGGCGGCGCGGCAGCGGGAGCGAGCTTTGAGCAGACACTCATCCGCCTCGGCATTGCCGACGCCATGAAGCCGAAAATCTGGCTGGCCCAGGGCGGGCGCGGCGCGATGGAAATGCTCGCTAAAGGGGAGGCCGATATCGGCCTGACTTTCATCAGCGAAATCATCACCGAGCCCGGCGTTGAGGTTGTCGGGCCGCTGCCGCGCGATATTTCGCCGCCGACGACGCTGGTGGCGTTCTTGTCTTCGCACACAAAGGATATTGAGCCGGCGAAGGCGCTGGTGATTTATTTGTCGGGCGA
>JANYFM010000196.1 GCA_025362655.1 Hyphomicrobiales bacterium
GTCGCTGACAAGCCCGGTGAACATCAGAGCCGCCTCTCATAGCGCCTGACACGGTCGAGCCCGGCGAAGCCGTCATCGAGCAGACGCCAGTCTTTCGAATCCGTCAATTGCGCCCGCGCCCCGGCGCTGAGCGAGCGCACGCCCTCGCGCAGGAACGGCTTGACGCCGGTGTAAATCGTCACAAATTCGGCCAAGCCCTTCTCGATAAGCGCGGCGGCCGCCACGGGCCCGCCCTCGCTGAACACGCGCGTCATGCCGCGCCGCCCCAAAGCCTGCAAAGCCTCCGGCAGCGACAGCCGCCCGTCCGGCCCAAGAGCCACCCGCTCGACGGCCACCCCCGCCGCCTCAAGCGCGGCCTGCGCCGATTGCGAAGCGCCCTCGCCGGCAATCACCAGTGTCGGCCGCTCCCGCGCGGTCGCCACTAGCCGCGAGGCCAGCGGCGTGCGCAGATGCGTGTCCAACACGACCCGCAGCGGCCTTCGCGCCTCAAGGCCCGGCAGCCGCAACGTGAGCAGGGGATCGTCAGCGATCACCGTGCCAACCCCGACCATGACCGCGTCATGCAGGGCGCGCAGGATTTGCACCCGGTTATTGGCCGCGGCGCCGGTGATCATCAGCCGCGCATCGTGCTCGCCGCCGGCGGCATAGCCATCGGCGGTTTCCGCCAGTTTTAGGCTGACCATCGGCCGCCCCTCGGTGACGCGCAAAATGTGCCCCAGCGCCAGACGCCGCGCCTCCACCGCGCCGATGCCGGTGCGCAGGCCGATGCCGGCCTGAACCAGCTTGGCATGACCGCGCCCGGCCACGCGGCGGTCCGGGTCCTCGATGGCGGAGACAACCCGCGACAGCCCCGCCGCAACAATGGCGTCGGCGCACGGCGCTGTGACGCCGTGATGGCTGCAAGGCTCCAGGCTCACATAAAGCGTTGCGCCCCGCGCCAGAGGGCCGGCGTCGGCAATGGCTTCGGTCTCCGCATGCGGGCGCCCTCCCGGCTGCGTCGCGCCGCGACCGACGATCACGCCGTCGCGCACGATGATACAGCCGACGGCGGGATTGGGCGCGGTCTGGCCCAAATGCCGCCGCCCCCAGCCGATGGCCGCCGCCATGAAGGCCGCGTCCTCATCCGCGGCCGGCGCCGTATACAGATCGAACCGCGAGCTCATGCGCCCCCGGAAACGGCTTCGCGTTTTGGTTTGCCGGGCGCGGGCTTTTCGCGGCCCGATTCCTCGACCGCGAGTTCATCGACAATCGCGCCGAAATCCCGCGCCTCGCGGAAATTCCGGTAAACCGAGGCAAAGCGCACGTAAGCGACATCGTCGAGCGAGCGCAGCCCCTCCATCACGAGTTCGCCGATGCGGTCGCTGGTGATTTCCGGCTCGCCCTGGCTCTCCAGCTGGCGCACGATGCCGTTGACCATGCGCTCAACGCGCTCGGAATCAACGGCGCGTTTGCGCAGCGCGATTTCAATCGAGCGCATCAGCTTGTCGCGCTCAAACACGACGCGGCGGCCGGATTTCTTAGCCACCATGAGTTCGCGCAATTGCACCCGCTCAAAGGTGGTGAAGCGCCCGGCGCAATCGGGGCAGACGCGGCGGCGGCGGATCGAGGAGGAATCCTCCGTTGGCCGCGAATCCTTCACCTGCGTGTCGAGACTGCCGCAATAGGGGCAACGCATGTTTTATCCTCAGGCAGGCGCGCCCCGCCGGCCGGCGCTTAGTAGATCGGGAATTTCCGGGTCAACCCGCCGACTCGCGCGCGGACCGCCGCTTCCACCCGCTCATTGCCAGTCTCGCCATGTTTTGCAAGCCCGTCCAGCGTCTCGTTGATGAGCGCGCCAACGGTCTCAAATTCTGCCTCTCCAAAGCCGCGCGAGGTCGCGGCGGGCGAGCCGAGGCGCACGCCGGAGGTCACCATCGGCTTTTCCGGATCAAAGGGCACGCCGTTCTTGTTGCAGGTGATATGAGCCCGCCCCAGCGCCGCCTCCGCCGCCTTGCCGGTGAGGCCTTTAGGGCGCAGATCCACCAGCATCAAATGGTTGTCGGTGCCCCCGGTGACAATGTCGAACCCGCCCTCTTTCAGGGTGCCCGCCAAGGCTTTGGCATTGGCGACCACAGCATGGGCATAGGCCGAAAATTCCGGGCGCAGCGCCTCGCCGAAGGCCACCGCCTTGGCGGCGATGACATGCATCAGAGGTCCCCCCTGAAGGCCGGGAAAAATTGCTGAATTGATCTTTTTGGCGAGTTCCCCGTCATTGGTCAGGATCAGTCCGCCGCGCGGCCCGCGCAGGGTTTTGTGTGTCGTCGAGGTCACGACGTGGGCATGGGGAAACGGTGAAGGATGCGCCCCGCCCGCCACCAGCCCGGCGAAATGCGCCATATCCACCATGAAGATCGCGCCGACCGAGTCAGCGATCGCCCGGAACCGCTCGAAATCCCAGTGCCGCGCGTAGGCCGAGCCGCCGGCGATGATGAGTTTGGGCTTGTTCTGCTCCGCCAGCCGTTCCACCGCCTCCATATCGACGCGCTGATCGACGACGCAGACGCCGTAGCTGACGGGCTTGAACCATTTGCCCGACATATTGACCGGCGAGCCATGGGTTAGATGCCCGCCAGCCGCCAAATCGAGCCCCATAAAGACATCGCCCGGCTTCAGCAGGGCCAGAAACACCGCTTGGTTGGCCTGACTGCCGGAATTGGCCTGCACATTGGCAAACCCGCAGCCAAACAGCTTTTTGGCCCGCTCAATGGCGAGACTCTCCGCGATATCAACGAATTGACAGCCGCCGTAATAGCGCCGGCCCGGATAGCCCTCGGCATATTTATTGGTCATGACCGAGCCCTGCGCCTCCAGCACAGCGCGGGACACAATGTTTTCTGAAGCGATCAGTTCGATCTCATCGCGCTGGCGGCCAAGCTCCAGTTCAACAGAGCGGGCAATCTCCGGATCGGCTTCGGCCAGCGAGGCCCCAAAAAAGCTGTTGGAAAGGGAATGCGCGAGCTGGGAATGCGGCATGGAAACCCCTGGAGGTCATGGCCGCGCGGGGCGGACCATTCAGTTGAGATGTCAGCGGGTCGTTTGTCCCGGCGGGCCTGCGCCTTATGCCGGATGCGGCCCGCCGACGTCACCTGCCCTTAGCATGGGGTATACCGGGAGGCTAGATTTTTGCCGCGCCGGGGCCGGCGGGCGGCTATTAAGCCGCGCCTAACGGAAACCGCTGAAAATCATCATCGAATAGAACATCATCCAGCCGATGCGGGCGTGGATGCTGTCATAGGTTCGAACCTGCCGCCACGCGGGCTCAGGCAGCGCCAGCCAGCCAATGCGGTGCCGCTGCACGGAAACCTGGGTCACCTGCCATTGCCCGGCTCCCGCGACAGCGGGCACACTCGAATGGGCGGAAACAATGAAAGCGCTGTCAAAATCAATGGTCTCCCGGACGAGGGCAGAAACACCGGGAAAGCCCAAAAATTTGCTGAGATGACCGACGCCTGAGCTGAAGCTCGCCGCGCCTATCCCGCCCAGCGCGGCGGGATTGGCCGCGCCAGGCAAAAGCTCGGCTTGAATCGCCGCCATGATGGCATTGAGGGTATCGACAGCGCGGTCCGAAAACATGTTTGCGGAGCCGCCGCCCATTGAGCCCATTGTCATAAAAGGAACAATCAGAGTCATCTGCCGGGCTGCCGCCATCTGCCCGCCCTGCATTGCGACATAACGCTGGATTGAACCCGACCAGCCGCCCCGAAAGTGGCGATAATCGCCTTCGCTGGCATGGGTTTGTCCGCCGTTGACAACAGTCGGATGAAAATAAACGTAGGCTTTGGTGAAATCACTGGTTCCCGCAGGCACCGCCGCGCCCGCCCAGAAAGTCGAGCCGCCCTTCTCGATTTCAAACAGAAACTCATGCATGCGTCCGGTTGCATTGCCCTCCATCAGGCGCGCCGCCGCGGTATGATGCCCGGCGAGAAACGGACCCACGCTTCCCGGCAGGATAACCGGGTTCGGAACATCGTGCGCCGCACCAAGCGCCGCGGAAGCCCTGTTGCGGATGCGTATGCCATTGAAGCTGAGAAAGGCGGGCACCGGCAGAGGCGGCGGAGCGCCCGCCAGCTGGTCCATTCGGGCGAGTGTCCTGCCGCGGGGATCCACCACGCCATCAGCAGTGCGCGCTTCGCCTCCCGCCACCAGAAATGCCTGAAACGCAGCGATCGCCAACGCAAGACGCGGCTCGCATTGATGATCCGCTCCGGCTTCCGGCGGCTCTCCAAGCCCCTGCTGGCCCCCGTTCAATGGGTTGATGCGCCAGAGCAAATTGATAATTTTGTCCTGATCGCGATGCAGGCTTCGCACCGGAAGCATGCCGTTTCGCAATCCCACGGGACCATCAAGCGTTGTCATGGATCGCTCCGTGAAATCACCGGCCAATGACACAATCCGGGCCGGCAAGGCGAAATCCAGGATGCCTCTCTGGAAGCAATAAATGAAAACGAAAAGCGTTGACGTGCGCCGCCACACAAGGCCCCGCCGCGCTCGGGTCCGCTTTAGGGCTCCGTCAAAGGCATTCCACCCAAAGCGGTCTTCCCCCGCCTTCGCACGCGGATCACCGCCGCGTCGTCAGCCAACGCGCGCCGATTTTCCAAAGCCCGCGCGGGGCCTCCTCGACCATCGCCGGACCGCCATCGTCGCGTTTGAGGTGGATTTCCCGGTCATGGAAGCGCGCTAAACCCGGGCGGTGCGCCACATGCAAAACCATCGACCCCGGCGCTTCCGCGCGCAGCAATTCCATCATCCGGGTCTGGCCGGGCTCGTCGAGCGCCGAGGTCGGCTCGTCCATAATGATGATGTCGGGCGGCTTTGAAAGCACGCGGGCGAAAGCAAAGCGCTGCTGCTCGCCGCCCGATAAAATATTCGCCCAATTGTCGGTTTCATCGAGGCGCGGCTCCAGATGATCGAGACCGCAGGCGCGGAGCAAAGACCCGATGCGCTCGTCGCCGGCGGGCTCGGCATCGTTGGGATAGTCGAGCGCGGCGCGCAGCGTTCCAATGGGTATATAGGGCCGCTGCGGCATGAAAGCGATGCGCGCATCCTTCGGCCGCAGAATGCTCCCCGCGCCCCACGGCCAAAGCCCCGCCATGGCCCGGATCAGCGTGCTTTTGCCGGTGCCCGAATCCCCGGTCACCAACACCTTTTCGCCGGGCTCGATGCGCACATCGGCATCCGCCATCATCACCCTGCCGTCATGCTGGGCGATGGAGAGCCCGATCAGGCGCAGCGCGCCGTCTTCGCTGAACCCCAGATCGATGGAAGCGCCCGCGGCTCCCGCCGCCAGCCCGTCCAGCTTGTCGAAAGACGCATCGAGCGCCGCGACGCGCCGCGCGGAGGCGAACCAGTCGGCAAGGCGCAGGGCATTGTCAGCCAGCCAGTTTAGCGCCATTTGAACCTGCGTGAAGGCTGCCGCCGCCTGCATCAAATCGCCGAGCGTCATTTCGCCCGCCAGATATTTCGGCGCGCCCAGCAGCAACGGGATCACCGGCGCGAGAACATTGTTTCCGTTGGAGAGAAACAGCATCCGCGCCTGCCCGCCGATGACCGCCTTCCAGCGCTCCGCAACCTTCGCAAAGGTCGCCGCCAGCTTGACGCGCTCATCCTCGTCGCCGCCGATTAAGGCGATCGTTTCCGCGTTCTCGCGCGTCCGCGTCAGCTCATAGCGGAAATCCGCCTCGGCGGATGCTTTGCTCTCGACCCGCGCGACCAGCGGGCGCCCGAGGAGCAGCATGCCGAATGAGGTCAGCGCCGAATAAATAATCGCCGCGACGACCAGATAACCAGGCACCGTCACGCCAAACAGCGTGATCGCGCCGCCGACGATCCAAAGCACGCCGACAAAGGTGGCCGCCGTGATCAGCGCATTGACGACGCCGGTCGCAAAATCGACGAAAAGCTCGATGGAAAGCCGTCCATCCTCGGCAATGCGCGCCTCGGGATTATCGATGAGGCTCAGCACGCTCAACTGATAAAATCGGCGCTTCTCCATCCATCGCGTGCTCAGTGTGTCAGTCAGCCATTGCCGCCAGCGCAACTGAAAGCGCATGCGCACCTGAAGCTGGGCCACACCCGCCGCCGCCGACACCAGAGCCAGCGCCGCCACAAGACCGATGCTGAGCGCGATCAGCCGCTGATCTTTGTTTTGCAGGGCATCAAAGAAAAATTTGTTCCAACGGTTCACCGCGACAGCGGCGCCAAGATTCAGCAGCAGGCAGGCGAATAGACCAAAGGTGAACAGATATGCCGCGCGGCGCGTCGGCCCGCTCCAAAACCCGAGAGCGAGGCGCGCGAAACGGCGCAGGAGACGGTCCGGCGGAAGAGCTTCGGGAGGCGCGGGGTTCATCAATTGCAAACCTTTGGGAAGAGCGACAGTTAAACGGCAGGCGACGAATTACAAACAGCGCCCGGCGGATTCGCCCAATGCCGCCGCGCGGGAACACCGTGGGGGACGCAAAAAGGCCGCCTGCTGGGGCGGCCCTTCCGTATGACGCCTCGGCGGAGGAACCGGCCGCGCTTTGGCGGCAAGGCGGGGGCGGATGCCTACTTGGGAGACTGCCCGTCGTGCTGAATCATATCGCCGACGCCGACATTGTTGAGGTGGGTTTTGCAGGCGGCCATATCTTTTTTCGTCATGCTTTCGCGCGCCTGCATCATCTGCTTCATGGCTTCGGTCTTCTTTTCGCCCGATGCCATTTTATCAACGGCGCCCATTGCGCTCGTCATATTCGCGTCGGAGCATTCCATCATGGTCTGCGCCTGAACCGGCGCCGGCGCAAACGCCAGCAGCGCGGCGGTCATCATAGTGCCGGTGATTGTTTTGATCATTTCAAAATCTCCTGTAAACGCGCGGCCGCATAGCCGGACGGATGGAGATTTGCCCGTTGACGAGGCGCCGCGAAAGCCTCGGAAAATACCTAACGGCGGGCCTTATACCAAAGGGCATGAGCTTTAACTCATGACCTTTGGCAAGCGCGAACGCGCGCGGACGTTGAACAAGTATAGACTGACGCGCGGAACTCTATGGATTGACCGCAGGTCAATTCATAGAGCCCTCGGTATAAAGGGCAGAAAAAAGCCCGGTCCAAACCGCGCTTTCTCCATCAAACGCGGCGTTCCCAAGCCCTCAATTCTCGTCGTCAAAAACCTGTAGCGACGGCGGCCTGCCCTGGGTCGCCGGTTTGCCGTTCTGGATGGAAACGCGCGGCGCATTGCCGGCCGGGGCGGGCGCGGCCGAGGCGACGCCCGATCCGAAGCTGTCGCGCTGATAAATGTCTTCGCGGAACTGCACCGCGCCGTCTCCGGCCCACGCCGTCACATAGACCCAGTAGACCGGAACCTGCGTCACCGGCTTCGCGTCGATGCGCTGGCCGGAGCGGATCGCCTCATCAATGCGGTCGCGGTCCCAGCCCGGCGTCTCCTTCAAAATCCAAGCGACGTAATCGCGGATATTCTGCACGCGCACGCAGCCCGAGGATA
>JANYFM010000208.1 GCA_025362655.1 Hyphomicrobiales bacterium
GAGGACCGCGAGATTGTGGGGGCCGTTGCCGAGACGGCTTCGGTCCTGGTCCTCGTTCATCACCACATCGAGCCGCCAGTGCAACCGGTTCTCGACGGCCCAGTGGGCGCGCGCGACCTCGTTGAGACGCTCCGGCGTCAACGGCGCGCTGAGCAGATAATACGCGGTCTGCGAAGTGGCTTTGTCGTCGATCTCGCGCGTGCGCTCCACCTTGCCGATCGCCTTCAGGCCGGGCCATTTGTGACAAGCGATCAACCACGCGATGTCGGTCATGACGCTGGCCACGCGCGTTTCGATGCGGCCATGATCGCCATCGACGACCGGTTTGCAGGTGGTTCTGGCGTTGGCGGGGTCCTCGAAAAGCAACACCGCGTCGCCATGCAGGGCCGGCTGATTGGCCTTCAGCGCGAGGGCGTAGTCGCCGCCCTGGCCAACGATTTGTCCGGCGATGGCGCGCTGGCAATTCAGCGCGTCCGCCGTGACGATGGCCCCCTTCAGCGTGAGCATTTCCAGAAGCTTCGGCACGGCGGTGATTTCGTTCGATTTCGCGTCGGTGGCGATTTGCGCCAGCACCAGCCGTTGTTCGCAGCCCCAGGCGCTGACCATGTGCAGAGGCGACTTGCCGCTGGCCCTGTCGAACGAGCGGCGCAACACCTTGCCGTCAATGGCCACCACGCCCTCGCAGGTCCCCGAAAAGCCCTCCATGAACCGCTGGAACGCGGCGCGGAACCCGTCCGGATCAAGCATCCGGAACAGCCGGCTGAACGTGTCGTGGCTCGGCACGCCGTTTTCGAGTTTCAGAAACGTCCGCAGGAACGGCTCCTTCGATCTGGCGAACAACCCCATGTCTACCGACCCCTGCGCGCCGCACAAAACCGCGCACAGGGCGATCGCCAGAATCTCGTGGAAGTCATGCAGCGCCGCGTTGCCGGAGCGGGGGTCTTCAAGTCCCTCCCAAAATTCGATGAACTTTTCCATGGGCCCGCCTCCGACGCGATTCGCGCGGCAACCGGTAGAATCCAGGTTCGCGAAAACGCAAAACCGGAAATGCAGCACCCCAGAATTTCAAATGCGATTCCCCTGCCTCTCACGCCGCCGTTTTTTGATAATCCTTAATGTCGGAAAACACGATATCCGGCCATTTTTCCTCCTCGTATTTCAGCGCCCAGGCGGATGCGGCGAGGAATACCGGGGCGCCGTCGAGGTCGGAGGCGATGGAGGAGGGGAAAGCGCGCTCGAATTTGTCGAGGGCGGCGGCGTCCGGCGCGCTCACCCAGCGGCACAGTTCAAAGCGGCTCTGCTCGAAGCTGACGGGCAGCGAATATTCCGCCTGCAAACGCACCGCCAGCACATCCAGCTGCAAAGCGCCGACAACGCCGACCATGGCCGGCGAGCCGTCGGCGGGGAGGAACAATTGCACGACGCCCTCCTCGGCCATTTGCTGGAGCGCCTCGCGCAGTTTTTTGGCTTTCATGGCGTCGCCGAGTTTTACGCGGCGCAGAATTTCCGGCGCGAAACTGGGCACGCCGCGAAACACAATATCCTCGCCCTCGGTAAGCGTGTCGCCGATGCGCAATGTGCCGTGATTGGGAATGCCGACGACATCGCCGGCGAAGGCCTCGTCGGCGATCTGTCTGTCCTGCGCGAAGAAAAACTGCGGCGCGTTGAGCGCCATGGGTTTGCCGGTGCGCACCAGTTTGGCTTTCATGCCGCGCGCCAGCCGGCCCGAGCAAACGCGCAGGAAGGCGATGCGGTCGCGGTGGTTGGGGTCCATGTTGGCTTGGATTTTAAACACGAAACCGGACATTTTAGGCTCGCGCGGCTCGACGCGCCTTGCGGCCGAATCCTGGCCGCGCGGCGGCGGCGCGAATTCGCCGAGCCCGTCAATCAGCTCCCGCACGCCAAAGGTTTTCAGCGCGCTGCCGAAAAACACCGGGGTCAGGTGCCCCTCCAGAAAGGCTTCGCGGTCAAACGGTTTGCAGCCTTCAACCGCCAGCGACAATTCCTCCCTGAACGCCGCGCGCTCATGCTCCGGCAGCAATTGCGCGATGGCGGGATCATCGGGGCCGCTGACCTTTTGCGGCTCCCCGCCGGCATCGATCCTGCGCACCACGCCGGCGCGCATGTCATAGGTGCCGGCGAAGGAGCGCGCGCGGCCGATCGGCCAGGTGACGGGGGCGGTGTCGAGGGCCAGTGTCTTTTCGATCTCGTCAAGCAGATCGAAGGGATCGCGCGTCTCGCGGTCGACCTTGTTGATGAAGGTGACGATGGGAATATCGCGCAGCCGGCACACTTCAAACAATTTGCGCGTGCGCGCCTCAATGCCCTTGGCCGCATCGATCACCATGACGGCGGAATCGACCGCGGTGAGGGTTCTGTAGGTGTCCTCGGAAAAGTCCTCGTGGCCGGGAGTGTCCAGCAGGTTGAACACCCAGCCGCCGTATTCGAACGTCATCACCGAGGTGACAACGGAAATGCCGCGCTCGCGCTCAATGCCCATCCAGTCCGAGCGCGTTTGGCGCCGGTTGGCCTTGGCGCGCACTTCGCCGGCCAGCTGAATCGCGCCGCCGAACAGCAGCAGCTTTTCGGTCAGCGTGGTCTTGCCGGCATCGGGATGCGAGATGATGGCGAAGGTGCGCCGGCGCGAGACGGGATCGGAAATCGGGGCCATGGGGGTTCCGGGAACGCGGGCTTGGCGAATGCGGGGCTGCGCGGGGCTTAGCCCATGGCGGGGCGCCGGCGCAATCGCCGCGCCTATTCCGCCGCGTGCCGCTCCGGCTCGCGTTGCGCCTCGGGGGGCGCGGCCAGCGGGGCCGGCTCGTCCCCGAGCCCCATCCGCGAGTCCGCGTGGGGATCGGCGCCGATCAGCGTGTAGACCGCCGGCGTGACGAACAGGGTGAACAGCGTGCCGATGCCCATGCCGGCGGCGATGATCATGCCGATGGCGATGCGGCTGCGCGCGCCGGCGCCCGCCGAGGCGATCAGCGGCGCCATGCCGACGACCATCGCCGCCGTGGTCATCAGAATCGGGCGCAGCCGCACGCCGGCGGCGTGCTCGATGGCGGCGCGCCGCGACATGCCGGCGTCGCGCATATGGTTGGCGAAATCCACCATGAGGATGCCATGTTTGGTGATCAGCCCGATCAGCGTGACCAGTCCGATCTGGGTGTAAATATTGATCGTCAAACCCTGGAGCGGCCCGCCGATGCCCGGCGGCAGCATGGAGGAGATGAGCACCGGCAGCATCGCGCCGAACATCGAGGTGGGCAGCGCGATGAGGATGATCAGCGGATCGCTGAAACTCTCGAACTGCGCCGCCAGCACCAGAAAAATCACGATGATGGCGAAAGCGAAGGTGAGCGCCAGCGTGTTGCCCTCCTGCACGAACTGGCGCGCGTCGCCCTGAAAATCGAACGTGTAGCCCTCGGGGAAAATCTCCGCCGCTTTGGCGCGCAGCATATCGAGCGCCTCGCCGATGGTCCGCCCCGGAAAGGGCACGCCCGAAATCGTCGCGGCGTTCAGCTGCTGGAAATTTGTGAGCGCGTTTGGCTGCACCGACTCCGACAGCGAGGCGATGCTGGACAGCGGCACAAGCTCGCCGCCGCCGGTGCGCACCTGGTATTGCGTCAGCCAGTCCGGAGTCAGGCGGAAATCGCGCGGCGCCTGGGGAATGACCTGATAGCTGCGCCCGTAGAGGCTGAACCGGTTGACAAAATTGCCGCCCAGCATGGTGGAGAGCGTGGCGCCGACATCCTGCATGCTGATGCCGAGGCGGTTGGCTTTGGCCGCGTCAATTTTAAATTCATACTGCGGGGTGTCGAACTTCAAATCGCTATCGGTGAAAATGAAGAGGCCGCTTTCGCGCGCGGCGTTTTGCAGTTCGGCGGTGACCTGCGCAAGCTGCTGATAGTCCCCGGTCGTGCGAATGACGAATTGCACCGGCGGTCCGCCGGACGAGCCCGGCAGGGCGGGCGGCGCGAAGGCCAAAGCCTGGCCGCCGGTGAGCGCGAGCAGTTTGGCCTGCAAATCCTGAAGAACCTGCTTGTTGTTGCGCGTCCGGTCCTCCCATTTCTTCAAGATGATGCCGAAGAAGGCCGAATGCACGCCGCCGGCGCCGTTGATGGCGAAGACGTGGTCTTTCTCAGGGATTGTGTCGAGCTGGGTTTGCAGCCGGCCGGTGACGCGTTCGAGATAATCGAGGTTGCCGGTTTGCGGAGTTTTGACCAGCGCGAGAATAAAGCCCTGGTCCTCCTCGGGCGCCAGCTCGCGCGGCGAGGACTGGTAAATGACACCAGTCAGCGCGAGAACGCCGAGCAGAATGACGATGGTCATGGCGCGGAAATTGAGCGTTTTACGGAGCCGCCCCTCGTAGCGTTTGCGCAGGCGGTCAAACGCGCGGTCGAGGAATTTCGCGAAGCGCCCCCCGTCCGCCCCGTGCTGCGCCTTCAGCAGCTTTGAGCACATCATCGGCGAGAGCGTCAGCGCGACAATGCCCGACACGAACACCGCGCCCGCCAGCGTGAAAGCGAATTCGCGGAACAGCGCCCCGGTGATGCCGGTGACAAAGCCGATCGGCGCGTAAACCGCGGCCAGCGTGATCGTCATGGCGATGACCGGCAGCGCGATCTCGCGCGCGCCCTTCAGCGAAGCCTCATAGGGCGTCAGCCCCTCCTCAATGTGGCGGTAAATGTTTTCAACAACCACGATGGCGTCATCGACGACGAGGCCGATGGCGAGCACCAGCGCCAGCAGCGTCAGCAGATTGATCGAATAGCCGAGCATCAGCAGAATGATCATCACGCCGGTCAGCGACAGCGGAATGGTGACGACGGGGATCAGCGTCGAGCGCAGATTGCCGAGGAACAGGAAAATCACGACAACGACGATGAGCGCCGCCTCAGCGAGCGTCTTCACCACCTCCCAGATGGAGGCGCGGATGAATTCCGTCGCGTCATAGGCGATTCCCGCGGACAGGCCGGCGGGCAGATTCGCCTGTATTCCCGGAAAGGCTTTGCGGACGTTGTCGATGACATCAAGCGGGTTGGCCGTCGGAGTGCCGTAGACGCCGATGAAAACGGCTTTCAATCCGTCAAACACGGTCGAGGATTCAACGCTTTGGGGGCCCAGCTCGACGCGCGCGATATTGCCGATGCGGATCAGCGCGTCGCCGCGCGCCGCGACAATCAGCTGCGCGAACGCCTGCGCGCTGTCGAGCGAAGTCAGCGCGTTGATGCTGGTCTGAACGTAGTCGCCTTTGATCTGGCCCGCGGCGGTGGTGAAATTATTGGCGATCAGGGCTTTGCTGACATCGGCGGCGGTGACGCCGCGCGCCGCCATCTTTTCAGGATCGAGCCAGATGCGCATGGCGAATGTCTGGCCGCCCAGCAGCTGCGCGTCGCCGACGCCCTCCAGCGTTTGCAGGCCGGGCTGCGCGACGCGGGTGAGATAATCGGTGATCTGCGCGCCCGACATCGTCGCCGAGTTGAACGACAGATACATCAGCGCGAAGCCCTGGCCGGTCTTTTTGACGACGATGGGATCGTTGGCCTCGCGCGGCAGCACGCTCTTGACCTGATTGACCTTGGACAACACGTCGGTCATCGCGCGGTCGGCGCTGGCGTTGAGCCGCAGGTTGAGGGTGATGGTCGAAACATTTTGCAGCGAGCTGGAGACGATGGTGTCGATCCCCTCGGTGCTGGCCACGGCCTGCTCCAGCGGAGTCGTGATGAAGCCCTTGATGAGGTCCGCATTGGCGCCGGGATAGGCCGTGGTGATCGTCACGGTGGTCTGCGAAAGCTCGGGATACTGCCGCAC
>JANYFM010000230.1 GCA_025362655.1 Hyphomicrobiales bacterium
CTCGCCAGTAGCGATCCGCATGACTTTGACGGCGTTGCCAATCACGTCGGCTGGACGGCGCTCGCCTTTAGGGGCGACAGGTATCAGCGGTGCCTCTTCCATCCGGCAATTTGTCCTCCTGCTTTACGGTAATCGTATCACAGGAGATCGTGGCGACGCGCGCGCCCGTCAAGACCCTCAGATTTCAAACTGAAACACTACCGCTATTCGCCCTCTTTGTTGATCGGCGGCTGGAAGGCGAGGCCGGTGTCCCAGGGAAAATAAATCCAAGTGTCCTGCGAGACCTCGGTCACGAAGGTATCGACCATCGGGCGTCCCGCCGGCTTGGCATATACTGTGGCGAAATGCGCCTTGGGCAGCATGTCCCGCACCAGCCGGGCGGTGGCGCCGCTGTCAACGAGATCGTCGATGACAAGCACGCCGGCGCCGTCCCCGCCCGCAACCTCGGCAGTGATCGGTTTCAGCAGGCGCAGCGCGCCCTTGTGGTTTTCGGCGTCATAACTCGAAATGCAGACGGTCTCAATGACACGCACTCCCAGCTCCCGCGCCACAATGGCCGCCGGCACGAGGCCGCCGCGGGTGATCGTTACCATGGCGCGGAACGGCCCCGCGCCGTTCAGCCGCCAGGCCAGTGCCCGGCAATCCCGGTGAAACTGGTCCCACGAGACAGGAAAGAGTTTGGCTGGCTGTTCGGTCATGGAGGCGCCCCCTTGAAAATCTCATAACAAAGGCGCCGCCTCCCTGGGAAGCGCCGGGAGCCGCGTTGGGCGCGCTTGTTGTGGAAAGCCGGCGATCATGCGAGGAGGCGGCTTTCCAGCATCGGGAACGCGCCTTGCCGGGCCTTTGGAGCCGCGCCTTTACGTCCGTTGCCGCCGCCCCGGCCGCCTCGAAGGCCTCGTGGATGGTTTGTGCGCTTGCGTTCGCCGCCTTCTGCGCTTTCGTGATGCGGGTGGAAAACGACTGGTACTTCATTCTGCCTGTGATCGGGGCCTTTGTTTTTCTGGCGGCACTGTCTTTCGCCCTGTCGCGCCGGCCGCGTTTATCGCTGCTGGCCGCTTTTGTGTTTTATGCGGCGGTCTGGGGCGCCGCGGTCAGCAAATTCCAGCTGGTTGCGATGAACCTGCATGTCTATGACGTCGTGTTTTTCGGCACGCCCTCGCAATTCCAGTTCCTGTTGTCCGCCTATCCCGCGAACGCTTGGCTTATCGTTCTCGCGGCCTCCTTTGCCGCCGCGATATTGACGCTCGGCTGGCGGCTGGAACGGCCCGCGCCGCTTCGCCCAGGAACGCGCCTCGCCATCGCGGCCCTTGCCGGCGCGCTGATGGCTGGAGCGGCCACGCCGCTGCATGCGCGCAATGGCAATTTCTTCAGCGAGAAGCGCTTCGTCTTTTCAGCCTTCCTGTCATCCTTTGGCGATCTTCCGCAATTATTGCGTTTCAACGGATTGATCGAAACCGGCCCCGGCGCGCCGTCCACGCCCTCGCCTTTGGAGGCAATCACTTGCGCGCCCGCGCAAACCCCGCCCGACATCGTGCTCTTTCTCAACGAATCCGCGATGCCGCCCGGCGTCTATCCCGGGCTTGTCTACCCGGATGAGCTAAAGCCGTTTTTCGCCGGCGGCGACGGGCGCATTCACCCGTTGCGCGTCGAGACTTTCGGCGGCGGCACGTGGCTGACGGATTTCTCCGCGCTGACGGGATTATCGACCCGCGCCTTTGGCTCCATGCGCAATTTCGTCGCCAACTTCATGACCGGGCGCCTGCGCCATTCCCTGCCGCAATATCTGAAAGCCTGCGGTTATGAGACCAGCGTGATCTATCCGGCATCGGCGGATTTCGCCGGCACCGGGCGTTTTTATAAGGCCATCGGCTTTGACCGCGTCGTTGATTTAAAAATCCACCGCGCGCCCGACCAGCGGCAACGCGACGCGTTCTATCTGGGCGAGGCCGCCAAAATTCTCGAAGCCAATGCAGCCTCGCCCGCGCCAAAGCCGCAATTCATCGCGGCCTCCAGCATGTCCACGCATTCGCCGTGGGATTTCCGTTTCGCGCCGGAAATGGTCCGGGATGGCGAAAACACGCGCTGGAATCAGGACCCGGAATTCGATGAATATCTGTGGCGGCTGGTGCTCGCCAAACGCGACCGCGACGCGTTCCGCGCGCGGCTGGCCGAAAAGCTTCCCGGCCGGCAAATCCTGCACATCGGCTATGGCGACCATCAGCCCGCTCTGGCGCGCCTGCCCCTCGAAGGCGCCGAACAAATCGCCAATGACGGCACATCCTGGCAGCTCGATCCCGCCTCAAAAGCATTCGAGACTTATTTCAGCGTGGAGGCGCAGGGGTTTGAACCGCAATGGCCGGGGCGTGATCTGCCCATCGTTGAAGTCGGGCATCTCGCGACCATCACGGTGATGGCCGCGGGCCTGCCGCTCGATCCCGTCTATCAGCGCCGCGCGCGCCTGCTGGAGACGTGCAAAGGCCTCTATGCCGGCTGCGCCGACCGCGCGGCGGTGCTGACCTTCCAGCGCTGGCTGGTGGATAATCAGTGGATCACGCGCAAATGAGGCTCTCAACCGCCGGTGCGGTGGACGATCCAGCCGTCGACATCGCCGGTGGAGGGGCTGTTATACCAAGGGCTCTATCTTTCAATGCGCCCCTGTCACCGGCGCCAGCCCCGCCAGCATCGCATGCACCGCGCCGACCGCCGCGCCGAGCGCCTCCGCATCCTTCGAGCGCACCACAATCTGATTGCGGAAGCGCCCCTCGCCGAATTGCGGGTACGAGCCGATGATTGTGCGCGGGTGTGCTTTGGCGATTTCGCCGAGGCCCGCCGCGTAAGTTCCCTCGGGGATGCCCTGCGCCTCGATGGTTTCCATCAGCATCCGCGCGCCGGTCGTCAGCCTTGGCGCGACATCGTCGAGCATCGCCTGCATGATCGAGGGCACGCCGGCCATGACGATGACGTTTTCGATTTGAAAGCCGGGCACTTTCGATACGGGATTGGCCACGTGAACGGCGCCGGCGGGAATGCGCGCCATGCGGCGGCGCGATTCGTTCATATCCCCGGGCTTCAGTCTTTGCAGCATGAGATCGATGATGCGCTGATCCTCATAGAGCTCGATGCCGAGCGCTTTGGCCACCGCGTCCGCCGTAATGTCATCATGCGTCGGCCCAATGCCGCCTGTGGTGAACAGATAGGTGTAGCGCGCGCGCAATGCGTTCACGGCGGCGACTATGTCATCCATCTCATCGGGGACGACGCGGACCTCTTTCAGATCGATGCCGATATTGGTGAGATATTCGGCGAGATAGCCGATGTTTTTATCCTTGGTGCGCCCCGAGAGAATCTCATCGCCGATGACGAGCAGCGCCGCATGGATATTCTCTTCGCTCATAAGCGGCTCCCGGCCTCAGTTCACGGCGCGAGTCGAATGCCCCCGCCGGCAGCCTCATTTACTAGACGCCGCGCGTCCTGCGCCAGCAAAAAGCGGCGCGCTACGAGATCGGCGGGCGCGGACGCGGCGAAGCAGGCCGCGGCGGCCAAAGCGCAAAGGTGTCGCTGCTGCATGTCATCCTCCCAAAA
>JANYFM010000238.1 GCA_025362655.1 Hyphomicrobiales bacterium
GCTTGGCGCATAACCGGCTCGACCGCCTTCACGGCGCCGCCGAGATCGGAATTGTCGACGGGAACGTCGCGCCAGCCGAGCAGGACGAGGCCCTCATCATCAACAGCTTTTGCGACCGCGGCTTCGACATCCGCGCGCGCCGATTTGTCGCGCGGCAGAAAAAACTGTCCGATGCCGTAGAGCCGCTCGTCCGGGAGCGCGAAGCCCAGCGCGGCGCATTCGGCGGCGAAAAAGCGATGCGGAATCTGCACGAGAATGCCGCAGCCGTCACCGAGCTTGGGGTCGGCGCCCACCGCGCCGCGGTGATCGAGGTTGATGAGGATTTGCAGGCCCTGCTCGACAATCGCGTGGGATTTGCGGTTGTACATATCGGCGATGAAGCCGACGCCGCAGGAATCCTTCCCGTGGAGCGGATCAAACAGGCCTTGGGCGGGGGGCAGAGAGGGATCGAAATATGAGGAGGGCATGACAGGGTCCGGGAAAGAATTGGCGGGGTCCGGGAAAACTTGGGCGGAAGCGGCGGCGGCTGCGGCGATGCGTTTGAGCGCGCCGGGTTTTCGGCGGTCATCGGGCATCGTTTCACTCGCTGCGGCTTGCCGCTCGCTCATCGTCATTTCCCCTCGGCGCCAGCCGATACGCTTACAATTATCGCGCCAGAGCCGGACGCGCCGACCCATCCCGCCAAAATGGTCAGTAAGACTGTCCTATTTGGAGCGCGAACATGGCAGATTTACCATTGCCAAACAAGCCGGGGGAAGCGGTCTGGAAACTAATTTATGAGGAAGCTGCCTTGGATGTTTCCGCCGGACCCGCAACCCATGAATTTCGCCAGTGATAACGCTTCGGGCGCTTCCGACAAAGTGATGGCGGCCCTTGCAGCCGCCAATTCCGGCGCCGCCATGCCCTATGGCGCGGACCGATGGACCGCGCAGGCCGAAAAAGCCCTCTGCGATGTCTTCGAGCGCGATTGCGCGGTTTTTCTTGTGCCGACGGGCACGGCGGCCAACGCTTTGGCGCTGGCTTGCCTGACGCCGCCCTGGGGGGCGGTTTTCTGCCACGAGCATTCCCACGTCATGGGCGACGAATGCGGCGCGCCGGAATTCCACACCGGCGGCGCCAAGCTCGTCGGCCTATCCGGCGGCGGCGGCAAAATCACCGCCGCGGTGTTCGCCGAAGCGCTGCGGGCTTTTCCGCGCGGCCTCGTCAAGCAGGTCCAGCCTTCGGCGCTGACGATCACCCAGGCCACGGAAAGCGGCACGCTGTATTCGCTGGCGGAGATCGCCGGGCTCAGCGGGGCAGCCCATGACGCCGGGCTTGGCGTCCACATGGACGGAGCGCGGTTTGCCAATGCGCTGGCGGCGCTCGGCGCGAGCCCGGCGGAGATGAGCTGGAAGGCCGGCATCGATGTGCTCTCGTTCGGCGCCAGCAAGAACGGCACTTTTTGCTGCGAGGCGGTGATTTTCTTCGACAAGGCGCGCGCGGCCGATTTCGCCTTTCGGCGCAAACGCGCCGGGCACACGCTGTCCAAAGGGCGCCTTCTGGGCGCTCAGGCGCTGGCTTACCTCGATGGCGGCCATTGGCTCGATTTGGCGCGCGCCGCCAATGCCAGCGCCGCGCGCCTCGCTTCGGGGCTTGCCGCCATTCCCGGCACGCGGCTGCCTTGGCCTTGCGAGGCCAATGAGGTCTTCGCAATCCTGCCGCGCCGGACAGCGGATGCGCTGCGGGCGGCGGGCGCGTCGTTCTATGACTGGGGAACGCGCGGGCTGACCGCGAAAGACGCTCTCAAATCCGATGAAGTCCTGCTGCGCCTCGTCGCCTCCTTCGCGACCAGCGGGGCGGAAGTTGATTTATTCCTCGCCACGGCGCGGAATGCGGCGGCTCGCAAGTGATTTAGTCTCACACTTGCCGCAATCGGCAAGGCAATTGACAGTTTGTTTAGCTCCGCCAAGGCGGGGCCTTCAAAGGAGTTGCCCGATGGCCGGGGATCCATTCAGTTCAAAAGGCAACTGGAATAGTGCGGCGGCCGCGCTCGCGGCGGGCTTGCTGATCCTTGCCGCCGCAGGCCCCGCGAAGGCGCAATTTTATGGGGGGCGCTCCTATCAGCCCTATCTGGCGCCCGAACCGCTGCCAGCCGGCGAGGTGCGCCGGGGATTGCAGAGCCAGGGCTACCGCATGAATGGGCCGTTGCTGCGCAATGGCGGCGTGCTGCTTGCGGATGTCACGGATGCCCGCGGGCGCTCGCTTCGTCTGATTGTCGATCCGCACGATGGCTCGGTGCTTCAGCGGTTTGTCAATGTCGAGCCCCGTCCGGCGCGCAACGTGCCCGGCGGCCTGCGCGAGCCGGCGGGGGCGGGCCGCCCGGATTATTCGGAAAGCCCGGCGCTGCCCGACACGCCCGCCGTCAAGCCGCCGCCGAAAAAGCCGGCCGCAAAACCCACAGTCGCGGTTCGCAGCCTGCCCGCCAAGCCTGGCCTGCCCGACAAGCCCGGCCTGCCTGCCAAGCCGGGTCTCTCCGATAGGCCGCCCGCGCCTTCCGAGGCGGCGCTGGCACCCGTGGGGAACGCTCCAGCCAGCCCCCTACCTCAGGAAAATTTACCTCCCCGAGGAGCTCCGGAGCCGGCTATGGCCGCCGCTTCGGCTGAGAGGCCCAACCCCCCGCTTCAGACCGCGCCGGCGGTCCAGCCGCAGCCCCAGCCTTCCCCGGCGCCCAGCGCGGCGGAGAAGCCCGGATTCGTCAATGGCGTGCCCAATAATCCCTTGGATTAAGGCGATAAAAAAGGGCGGCCGTTAAAGCCGCCCTTTGACGTCAAAGCATGGCTCGGATCACGCGGCTTTGCGCTGCGCCTCGACGACTTTCGCGCCTCCGATGGCGATCTGCCTCGGCTTCTGCGTCTCAGGGATTTCGCGCACGAGATCGACGTGAAGCAGTCCGTTCCGCAGGCTGGCGCCGCTCACCTGCACGTGATCGGCGAGCTGGAAGCGGCGCTCGAAAGCCCGCGCGGCAATGCCTTGATAGAGGACTTCCACGGGAGCGGCGTCCGACTTGGGGGCGAGTTCGCGCGCGCCTTTGATGGAGAGCGTGTTTTCCTTGGTCTCGATGGTGATATCCGCCTCCGCAAACCCGGCAACGGCGAGGGTGATGCGGTAGGTGGTCTCGCCGGTGCGCTCGATATTGTAGGGCGGATAGGTCACGGCGGCATCGGCGGCGCCGGCCT
>JANYFM010000243.1 GCA_025362655.1 Hyphomicrobiales bacterium
GATCCTCGAAATGGACGCCGGCGGCGCCCGCCTCGATCATGCTCTTCATCAGCTCGAACGCGTTGAGCGGGCCACCGAATCCCGCCTCGGCATCGGCGACAATAGGGGCGAACCAATAGGTCGATTTGTCGCCCTCCATGCGGGAAATCTGGTCGCAGCGCTGCAAAGCATTGTTGATGCGCTTGACGACCTCGGGAACCGATGAGGACGGGTACAGCGACTGGTCGGGATACATTTGGCCCGCATTGTTGGCGTCGGCGGCGACCTGCCAGCCCGAGAGGTAGATCGACTCGAGCCCGGCCTTGACCTGCTGGACGGCCTGGTTGCCGGTCATCGCGCCCAGCGAACGCACGAGCGGTTTATTGGCGAGCAACTGGCGCAGACGCGCCGCGCCAAGCCGGGCCAGCGTATGCTCGATTCGGACCGAGCCGGAGAGGCGTGCGACGTCGGCGGGCGTGAAATCACGCTTGACATCGGGGCGATATGAATTCGGCATATTGATTGACTCCGGTTGTAAATCCCTGAATCGGGCTGTAGCGATTTCAGAAGACACACTTGGCGCAGACACCGAAATTATGCAATAACTAATTGAATTAAAGCAATAATTTAGAAATCTTTAGGACATATTCACAAACAGGAATTTGTAATTTGTAATTTTTTGCAAATATGATATTCCCACGAAATGAAAGCGATGCGCATCGGCGGAAAATTAAGACGGCTTCGGCAGGAACGCCGGCTCACCCAAGCCCAAATGGCGGCTGAGCTGAGCATTTCCCCCAGCTACCTCAATCTGATCGAGTCGAACCAGCGTCCGGTGACGGTCAACGTGCTGCTGCGCCTTGCCGAGCGCTTTCAATTCGACCTGACCGCGCTTGGCGGCGACGATGACGCCCGGCTTACCAGCGAATTGATGGAGGCGCTGTCCGACCCGCTTTTTGATGCGCAGGATGTTAAAGCCAGTGATGTGAAGGAAGTCGTGGGAACGCTGCCCAGCATCGCCCGCGCGCTGCTCGCGGCCTATCAGGCCTTTCGCCGGGGCGGGACGGGAGAGGAAGTTTCCGATTCGCTCGAAAAAGAAAACCCGCCGGCTGGTTTGCCCTCGGAGGAGGTGACGGACTTTTTGCAGCAAAGGCTGAACTACATTCCCGAGCTGGAGGCCGCCGCCGAGGCGCTTTGGCTGGACTCAACGTTCGGGCTGTTCACTTTGCAGCAGGACCTCGTCAAACATCTCGCCGAGCGTTTCGCCGTGGATGTGGAGATCGCGCCCGCCGCCTCGATGCCCGGCTATCTGCGCAATTACAATCCGATGACGCGCAAGCTGCAACTGAACGAAATGCTGCCGCTGCCGAGCCGGACGTTTCAGCTGGCGCATCAGATCGCGTTTCTCGGATACCGCCGCGAGATCGAGGCGGTGGTATCAACGGGCAAATTCACCTCCGCCGACGCTGATGCGCTGGCGCGCTCGGCGATGGCGAATTATTTCGCCGCCGCATTGATGATGCCCTATGACCGGTTTTTCGGCTCGGTCAAATCGACGCGTTATGATGTCAATATTCTTCAACACCGCTTCGGCGTTTCGTTTGAGCAGATTTGCCACCGGCTGACCACGCTGCGCCGGCCTGGGCAGGAGGGCGTGCCGTTCCATCTTATCCGCGTCGATATAGCCGGGAATATATCCAAACGCTTCACCGCCTCGGGAATTCACATTGCGCGCTTTGGCGCCGCCTGCCCGCGCTGGAACGTTTATGACGCTTTCACAACCCCGGGCATGACGCGCGTCCAGGTGTCGCGGATGCCGGATAATTCCAGCTATTTTTGCATCGCTCGCACGATTGACAGCGCGGCGCGGCTGAATTCGCGCGGCGGCCTGCCGAGCCGCGTCGGGCAGCTTTCGATTGGTCTTGGCTGCGCGCTGCATTTTGCCAAAGAGCTGGCGTTTGCCGACGGACTCAATCTCGACGATCCCAACATTGTCACGCCTATCGGTGTTTCCTGCCGAACCTGCCCGAGAATTGACTGTTCTGATAGGGCGATGCCCTCACTCGCGCAAAAGCTCGAAATCGACGAAAACCGGCGCGGATTTTCGACCTATTCCATCACTGATTAAACCTGTCTTCCCAAATGCGAGGATGTGATGCCTTCCAAACTTGATCAACTCAAATCCATGACGATTGTTGTCGCCGACACCGGAGATATGGAGTCCATCGGCGTTTTCAAACCCGTGGATTGCACGACCAATCCGACGCTGATTTTGAAGGCGGCACAATTGCCCACCTATCAGTCCCTGTTCGACGAAGCCGTCGCCTGGGGCAAAAAAACGGGCGCCGGCGTGGAGCGCGTCACCGACCGGCTTGCGGTCAGTTTCGGCGCGAAGCTCAGCCGCGTCGTGCCGGGCCGGGTCTCGACGGAAGTGGATGCCGACCTGTCGTTCGACACGCAGGCGATGGCGGAAAGGGGCCGCGCGCTGATCGCGGATTATGAGAGCCGCGGCGTCGGGCGCCAACGGATATTGATCAAGCTGGCTTCGACCTGGGAGGGAATTCGCGCCGCCGAAATTCTCCAGAAGGAGCGAATCGACTGCAATATGACGCTGATTTTCAGTCTCGCTCAGGCGGCGGCCGCGGCGGACGCCGGGGCTTTCCTG
>JANYFM010000247.1 GCA_025362655.1 Hyphomicrobiales bacterium
ACGTGTCGTTAAGCTGCCGCTCGTTCATGATTTTTTTCCCGTTTTGTTGACGCCTTTAAAGACAACTCTGGCCGTAGTTGCCTGCTTGTTTTTTTCGCGGCTGTTGCAGCGTGCATTCCGGGCGCAAAAAACGGCGGCCATTGACCGCCGTTTTGTTTAACCGGCGGGAATCACAACGCCTTGTGCGCCTTCTCAGCGAGCTTGTCCGCGCCGCTCTTCACCGCGCTTTTGGCGTCGCCGACAGCCTTCTGAACATCACCCTTGGCCTCTTGGGCGGCGCCCTCGGCCTTGAGCTTGTCCGAGCCGACCAGGTTGCCGACGCCCTGTTTCAATTTTCCGGCAGCTTCATTAGCGATGCCGGCGGCCTTGTCTGAAGTGCTTCCCATGATCAATCTCCTCGATAAATGCGCCCAACGGCGCGGGTTAATAACTCCGAAGGGAAGAAAAAGATCCGGAACAGTCTCCGGCTTTGTTTTTCATCCCGCGCGCCGCCCGGCATAGATGCCGGGCGTTTTTAATCGGCGTCAACCGCAACGCCGCACTCGTGAAGTTCGCACGCCGAATTCCGTCCTGCGCTTGACGACGTAGGTGCGGCAGCTCCGCCGCTCCACAAAACGCTCCGGGGGCCCGCGGCGTTCCTCAAACCGCTCACGCTCTCCGAACCTCCGACGTTCTTCGAAACGTTCGCGCTCCCTCGGTTCGCGGCGCTCCTCGAAACGGTCGCGTTCCGGCCTTACGCGAACCCCGCCAGCGCCCACTTCAACGTCGATACCCTGCGCGAAGACGTTCGAGGGGGCCTCTCCCGCAACCGTTGGGCATGCGGACGCGAACATTAACGCGCCGCCCATCAGCACCGTTTTGGCGGCTGCTGAAAACCAATTTTTTGACATAGCTCCTCCTGTGGATTTCCTAAAAGCCGTCCTAGGGCCGCTCTGCCTCACGTTCGGAAACGCGCGGCAAAATTTTCTGCATCCCGAAGTCCGAGCCTGACGCTAAGACGGCCCGGCAAAAGCGAATAGACTCGGAAAATACTTAGGCGGTCTGAGGAGGCTCCGATTGCGGTTTGCCGCAAAAATCCGCCCCCGCGCTAACGCGCGGAACCCTATGGATTGATCATAGGTCAATTCATAGAGCCCTTGGTATTAGCGCAGCAGCGAGGGATTGGCGGTTGCCGACGCATCCTTGGATCGTCGCTTATCACGAAAACCGCTTGGCTGGGGGACCTGGATTCGAACCAAGATTGACGGAGTCAGAGTCCGTAGTTCTACCGTTGAACTATCCCCCAACGCGGAGCGGTTTGCCCGCTGCGTGAGAGCCGCGTGATAGCGGAGGCGGCGGGCAGGCGCAAGGGCCGGAATGTCCGCTCCCGCCGGCGCAGTGCGGGCCTCCCAACGTAAAACCCCTTTCAAAGCTTGTATTGGAGCCACGGGACTTCAACCCAAACTTCAACCCCAACTTCAACCCCAACTTCAACCCCGGCTTCAACCCCGGCTTGTCGCGGCGCGGTCACAAAGTGTAGACTGCAATCAACAGGCCGCTGATTTGCTTGAGGGCGGGCGGCCAGGGAGTTTCAGGGGTGCCGGAGATGGATGGGACGGGCGCGGGGGCGCCGGTCGATCCCAATATGCGCGCGGGCGCGAGCCCGTCCTTGAACGTTGGCGCGCCCGCGCCGCGTCCCTTTGGCGCGACCTATGCGGCCCTCGATCTTGGCACCAACAATTGCCGCCTGCTGGTGGCGCGGCCGGCGCGGGACGGGTTCCGCATCATCGACGCTTTCTCGCGCATCGTGCGCCTTGGCGAGGGATTGTCGCATACCCGCAGATTGGGCGAGCCCGCAATCCTGCGGACGCTCGGCGCCCTCGATATCTGCCGCGACAAAATGGAGGCGCGCGGCGTCACCCGTGCCCGCCTGATAGCGACGGAGGCCTGCCGCGCCGCCTTGAACGGGCCTGAATTTGTCGCGCGCGTGATGTATGAGATCGGCCTTGACCTCGAAATTGTTGACCGTGAAACCGAAGCTTTGCTGGCCGCCGGCGGCTGCGCCTCGCTCGCAGACCCTGAGGCCGAGGGCATCGTGCTTTTCGATATCGGCGGCGGCTCGTCGGAAATCGTCTGGCTCGCGCGGGACACGGGCTCCAGCCTGCGCCAGCGCGTGCGGCATTGGGCCTCGCTGCCCCTCGGCGTCGTCACACTATCGGAAAAATTCGGCGGCTTCGAAGTCAGCGCCGAAATTTACCAGCGCATGGTCGATCACGTCACCGAAGAATTACAGCCTTTCATCGCCGCGGCCGCGGGCGAAAAGCGCTGCGCAAAATTCCATCTGCTCGGCACTTCGGGCACGGTCACCACCATCGCCGGCATTCACCTTGGCCTGCTGCGTTATGACCGCCGCCGGGTCGATGGCATCTGGATGGACGAAAAAGACGTGACCGCCGCCATCGCGACGCTGCGAGCCATGACATATGCCGACCGGGTCGCCAACGGCTGCATCGGCCACGACCGGGCTGATTTGGTGCTGGCGGGCTGCGCCATCTTCGACGCGATCTGGCGGGCCTTCCCGGCGCCGCGCGTCCGCATCGCCGACCGCGGCCTGCGCGAGGGCCTGTTGATGCAAATGATGGGTGCTGACCGCGTCTGGGCGCCTTTCCAAGGCCCGTCCAAGTGAGCGCGCCCAAGTGAGCGCCCCCAAGTGAGCGCCCCCAAGGGCGGCAGCGGGCGCGAAGGCGGGCGCGGCCTTAAGGTGCAGGTTAAATCCGCTGGAAAACGCACGCTGTCGTCAAAGCTTTGGCTCGAGCGCCAGCTCAATGATCCCTGGGTGGCGCAAGCCAAACGCGACGGCTGGCGCTCCCGCGCCGTCTTCAAGCTGATTGAAATCGACGAGCGCTTTCACCTGCTTAAACCCGGTCAGAAAATCATCGATCTTGGCGCCGCGCCGGGCGGCTGGGCGCAATATGCCTCGCAGAAAATCGGCTCTGCGCAGGGCAGAGGCCGTGTCATCGGCATTGACCTGCTGGAAATTGAAACTATCCCCGGCGTTGAATTCACGGTGATGGATTTCAATGATGCCGACGCGCCCGATAAGCTCAAAGCGATGCTCGGGGGCCCCGCCGACGGCGTGCTCTCGGACATGGCGGCCAACGCGACGGGCCACCGCAAAACCGATCACATCAAAATCGTCGCGCTCGCCGAACTCGCCATCGAATTCGCCCGCGAGGTGCTGGCGCCGGGCGGTTATTTTCTCGCCAAGGTTTTGCAGGGCGGCACCGAGGGCGCTCTCCTGCTCAACCTAAAACGCGATTTTACCGCGGTTCGCCACGTCAAACCAAAGGCCAGCCGGGCGGGCTCAGCGGAGCTTTACGTGCTGGCGACGGGGTTTAGGGGCGGCGGCGAATGAGGGCGCGGAAGCGGGGCCGCGTCCGCCCCTTGGCCCGC
>JANYFM010000250.1 GCA_025362655.1 Hyphomicrobiales bacterium
CTTGTGTGGCGGGTTTGGCGGCCGCGATGGGAGCGGGCTCCGGCGCCGGGACGGGCGCGGCAGGCGCAGGGACGGGCGCGGCAGGCGCCGGGCGGACGCGGCCGCGGATGACCGGGGAGGCATCGGCGAGGGTAGTCGCGCCGGCGCGGCGGGCGGCTTCCGCCACGAAATAGGCGGCGGCGCCGGAATCTTCGCTGGACGACGCGCCTTGGCCGAATGCGCTTTGCGCGGGCGCGGCGGCGGGCTGGGGAGCGGAGCGGGCGTTGCGGCTGAGGACGGCGACCTTCAGGCGGCCGGCGCCGCGGGCGGGGGCGGCGGCTGCCGGCTCGTCGTCGCCGCCGCCGAACAACGAGGCGAAGAACCCTTTGGACTGGACCTGCGAGATCGAGGGCACGGAGACGCCATTGCGGCCTTCAACCTGGGCGCGGGCCTCCTCATAACGGGCCAGCGGCTGGCCATTGGCCGGCAGATGGACGGTTTTGCCATCGGGGAAAAGCCGGGCGAGCTGGTCATAGCTCATGCGCGGCCATGCGCGCACCGAACCGACATCGAGATGGACAAAGGGGCTGCCGGCGGTCGGATAATAGCCGACGCCGCCGCGCTGCAGGCGCATGGCGATTTCGCGCACTTTCGACATCGGGACGTCGGTGTAGTGCATATCCATGGCTTTGCCGAGCATATGCTGGGAGAATTCCGCCACAGCGCTGGAGCGGCGGCGCAGCATGGCGTTGGTGGCCGGCGAACGATAAGCGGAGACAATATGAATGGGCTCGCGCGAGCCGGATTCGCGGTAGGTTTCCCACACTGTGTCGAACAGGCGTGGGTCCATTTTTATTGTGTCGTTGTTGCGCCAGTCGCGCAGGAAATTATTGAGCCTGTCGAGCACCGCGGAATCATAGCTTCCGTTGACGCGGAATGTCGCGGTGATGCTCTCGCCGGTATGGGTGTGGTAAAGACTGATGGTGCGCGTGTCGCCATTGGCGACCGCGGTTTGCGTTTGCCCGGGCGCCAGCGCCGTCAGGAAAACCGCTAAAGCGCCCGTCTTTGAGACGAGGCCAATCTTGCCGATCGCAGGCAACGAAAAATTTCGCAAACTGATCACTCGCTTTTCAGTTCGGCCCAAACGCAATACGCGCAACGCAAAAGCCACAGACGCTTAGTTTCGCGCGTAAGGGTAAATAACCTGTAAGCGCGCGGAGCGGAAATTTATTTTAAGCGGCGGCAGATTGTTTTTTACACTGTCACTATGTGTTTTAAGCGGTCGCGCCAACCGTGTTGGGAGGAAAGCCTGCAAATTGCGGCATGAATGTGTCGAGGAGCGGGGCCATCCCGCCCCATCCGTCGTTTAATGAGCCTTGATAGGCGGCTCAGATGTCGCCCAACGCGGACAGATAGAGGTCCAGAATTGTCTCCTCCTCAACGCGCTTGTCGCGGTCCATGCGGCGCAGGGAGACGACTTTGCGCATGATTTTCGGGTCAAACCCGTTGCCGCGGGCCTCCGAATAGACCTCCTTGATATCGTCGGCTATGGCGCGTTTATCCTCTTCGAGGCGTTCGATCCGCTCGATGAAGGCGCGAAGCGGACCGCTTTCGACGGGTTCGCCGGATATATGCTTTTCAGGCTTGTTCATGGGTTTCATCCGGGAGAGTTGGGGCAGACGCCTGCCGCATACCCAAGGGGATCAACCGGGTTGCGGCGCCGGGGTCAAGGCTTTGGCGGGGGTAATCCCCGCAATCCTCCGCGGCGCTCCGCCTTACGCGTGTTTATGGGGCCCGGGCGCGGCGGCGAATTGCTTATGCTGATCGGGCGAGGCTTCGCGCTGATGCAGTTGCTTCCACGTCTCATAGGGGATGCCGTAGACATCGAGGCGGGCTTCATCAAGGCTGAGCCCGAGGCCGCGCTTGTCGGATTCCTCCTTCATCCATTTGGAGAGGCAATTGCGGCAGAAGCCCGCGAGATTCATCAAATCGATATTCTGCACGTCGGTGCGGTCGCGCAAAAGGGCGGTGAGGCGGCGAAACGCCGCGGCTTCCAGCTCCAGCCTTGTCTGTTTGTCGAGTTCCATCGTCGTCAGCTCCTTGCGGGACGGGCGGTCCGGCTTTCGTGATGAGAGATCATATGGGAGGCGGGCCGCGCAAGCACAGGTGTCAGGGCTTTGGCGAGCCGTTTTGCCCAGAGGGAAACGCCGGCGGCATCGCCCACGAGGTCCTGACGGAATTCGATGAGCGCATGGGGCAGGCCTTTGAGCGTACCGTGCTGATGCAACGTGTCTCCTTCCAGCGCGCCGTCGTAAGGCTCGTTGTCCCCGGTTATGACGCCATCGGCTCGAAGCTCGTCGATCAGCGGGGCGGCGATGCGCGCGTCACTGTCCCAAAGCACCGCCATTTCCCACGGCCGGGCCAGGCTTCTCATGACCGGCGTGAAGGAATGCAGGGAGATAATCGCCGGCGGCGGGCCTGCCGCAATAAGCCGGTCAAGGGCAGCGCCGACCGCGTCCCTATAGGGGCGCCAGAAACGCTCCAGCCGGCGCTGCCGTTCCGCCGCGTCGATCCCGGCATTGCCGGGGATCACCGCGCCGTCGGAAATGCGCATGACGAGGGTCGGGTCATCGGCGCCGCGGTTGGCGTCGATCAGCAGGCGCGAAAAACAGCTGAGCACGGCCGGCGCGCCAAATTCGGCGGCCAGCAGGCGGGTTGCCGCCGCCGCCCCGATGTCATAGGCGATATGCCGCTCGAACGGCTCCGCCGGCAGGCCCAGACCGCCGTATTCCGGCGGCACAAAGTTTGAGGCGTGATCGCAGATAAAGAGCAGCCCGCAATCGGCCGCGCCGGGAATCGTTTCGACAGGATGGATCATGGCTTTGACAGTGGAGGCGGCGCCGGTGTTTTGTAAAGCGCGGTGATTCGAATTGCTGTTTCATTGGACCGTGCCGCTATCATGAGAATTCTTCAGCGGGCGGCCGCCTTTCTCGCCGCTGGTCTTGCAGCCTGCGTTTTGGCGGGCGCGCCCGCCCGCGCCGATTTCCGGCTTTGCAACAATTCCTCGAATCGCATCAGCGTCTCGCTGTCTTATACGGACGGCCAGGGCTGGGTCAGCGAGGGATGGTGGAATCTGAAAAGCAATGCCTGCGAAATATTGCTGCGCGGCAGCCTCGCGGCGCAGTTCTATTACGTTTACGCGATGGATGAGCGCGGCGGCGAGTGGAAAGGCAAAGCCTATATGTGCACGCGCGACCGCGAGTTCCGCATTGAGGGGCGCGACAATTGCCTCGTGCGCGGCTTCGACCGGACCGGGTTTCTCGAAATCGACACCGGCAAGGACGCCAAGAACTGGACGGTTCAGCTCACCGATGCCTCGCAGCAGCAGGGCGGCAGATGAGGCGACAGGCGGGGCGGCGCGCAGGCTCGACGCGCGGGCGGCGCGCGTGTAACGAAGCCTCTTGCGCCGCCGCGGGGCCGGGAGCCTGAAATGAGACGACTTCGCCGCGTCAAGATTCTCGCGACGCTCGGCCCGGCCTCGCAGGACCGCGGCACAATTGCGCGGCTGATCGAGGCGGGGGCGGATATATTCCGCATCAACATGAGCCACGCGACCCATGAGGGCATGCGTGAGCGCATCCGCGTCATCCGCGAATTGTCCAAGCATTATGACCGCGAGATCGGCGTGCTCGTCGACTTGCAGGGGCCGAAACTGCGCGTCGGCGAGGTCGCCGGCGGCGGCGCCGACCTCGTCAAAGGCCAGGCCTTCACGCTGGATGACAATCCCGCGCCAGGCGACGCGTCGCGGGTGCATCTGCCCCATCCCGAAATTTTGGCGGCGCTGGCGCCCGGCCACACGCTGCTGATCGATGACGGCAAAGTTCGCCTGCACATCACGCGGGCCAGCCCTTCCAGCGCCCGCGCGGTCGTTGATGTCGCCGGGCGTGTCTCCAACCGCAAAGGCGTCAGCCTGCCGGACACGGAAATCCCGGTCTCCGCGATGACGCCGAAGGACCGGTCGGATTTGGACGCGGCGCTGGCGGAGGGCGTCGACTGGATCGCCGTCTCGTTCGTTCAGCGGGCCGACGATATCGCCGAGGTGAAAAAAATCGCGCGGGGACGCGCGCTGGTGCTGGCCAAAATCGAGAAGCCGCAGGCCATCGCGCGCTTGGATGAAATCATGGAGATGGCGGACGCGCTGATGGTGGCGCGCGGCGATCTCGGCGTTGAAATGCCGCTGGAGAAAGTGCCGGGCCTGCAAAAACGCATCACCCGCAACGCCCGCCGGCTCGGCAAGCCCGTGGTGGTGGCGACGCAGATGCTGGAATCGATGATCACCTCGCCGGTGCCGACGCGCGCCGAGGTCTCGGATGTCGCGACCGCCGTGTTCGAGGGCGCCGATGCCGTGATGCTGTCGGCGGAGAGCGCCGCCGGGCAATATCCGGTCGAGGCGGTGGCGACGATGAACCGCATCGCCGAAGAGGTGGAGAGCGACAGTGTCTGGCGCGCCGTGATCAACGCGCAGCGCGGCGCGCCCGAAGCCACCGGCGCCGACGCCATCGCGGTCGCCGCCCGCGATGTCGCGGAAACACTGGACGTGAAGGCGGTCTGCGCCTGGACGCTGTCCGGCTCGACAGCGATGCGCATCGCCCGCGAGCGGCCGGGGCCGGCGATTCTGGCTTTGACGCCCAAACGCGCCACGGCGAGGCGGCTGTCGCTGGTCTGGGGCGTCCATGCCGTCGTCACCAAGGACGCCGACGATATCGACGATATGGCCAAACGCGCCGGCAAATTCGCCAATCGCGAGGGTTTCTCCAAGCCGGGAGACCGCATCATCATCGTCGCCGGCGTGCCCTTTGGGACGCCCGGCGCGACCAATATGATCCGAATCGCCTTTTCCGGGTCTGACACGTAAGCTGACGGCGAGGGACGCGCCCGCTTTCGCGAAAACTTTAACACCGCGCATTTTTAAGCGGCGGTTTTCATGGCTTCTTTACCATCTGTGGGTCCTATGGGGTCAGTGAAGACACGAGGGTGATATGGACGATTTGGGCAGCCTGCCGACGAAAATCCTGCTGGCGGAGGACGACAACGATATGCGGCGTTTTCTGGTCAAGGCGCTGCAGAACGCCGGCTACAACGTCGCCTCCTTCGATAACGGCCTGTCGGCTTACAACCGGCTGCGCGAGGAGCCCTTTGAACTGCTGCTGACTGATATTGTCATGCCCGAAATGGATGGCATCGAGCTGGCGCGGCGCGCCACCGAGCTCGATCCCGATATCAAAGTGATGTTCATCACGGGTTTCGCGGCAGTGGCGCTCAATCCCGACAATAACGCGCCGAAAGACGCGAAAATCCTGTCGAAACCGTTCCATCTGAAAGACCTCGTCAGCGAGGTTCAGCGCCTGCTCACGGCGGCGTGAAACCCGCCCGCGGCGCTTGCGCGCTGGGGGGCGAGCCGGTATATCCCCATCCATTCCGTCAGGCCTGCGGGCCGGACCGGGCGATTAGCTCAGCGGTAGAGCACACCCTTGACATGGGTGGGGTCACAGGTTCGATCCCTGTATCGCCCACCATTGACGGGAAACCGCCTTACGCGACCAGCCCCTTCATCGGCGCGACACCCAGCGAATCCGGGAATACGCGCTGGCCGAGCACGGCGGCTGACAGTCCCAGGTGTTCGTTCAGCAGGCCTTTCAGGACTGCTCGCAGGTCCGTCGTTGGGCGCAGGTCGCGGTTTTGCCAGAGCTGGGGCTCTTTCAGGCCGGGCCAATCGGCGATGACGCGCCCGCCTTGGAGGGCGCCGCCGGCCAAAAACGCCACTGTGCCCGTGCCGTGATCGGTGCCCGTCGTGCCGTTGATGCGGGCGGTGCGGCCGAATTCCGTGACGGCGACAATGATTGTGTCTTTCCATGCGGCGCCGAGGCCCTGTTCGAAGGCTTCCAGCGCGCCGTCGAGGCCGCCGAGCAGCGTCGCGAGACGGCCCGTGGCGCCGCCTTCGTTGGCATGGGTGTCCCAGCCGTCGAAGGCGAGCGCGGCGATGCGCGGCCCGTCGTCGGCGGCGATCAGCCGCGCCGCGCCCTCGGCGATGCGTTTCATGAAATTGGCTTCGCCGCCGGCCGGTTGGCCGGGCTTGTCGCGCGCCGCAATCTTGTCGAGTTCGAGGCCCTGGGCGAGCGCCGCGCCGAGCGCGGGATCGCTGTGTTCGTAGAGGCCCATGATGCGCATCGCGAGATCGTCGCCGGCGGGGGCCATTTGCGTCGGCGCCCAGCCCGCGACTTTGTCGCCGCCGCGCATGATCAGCGGCA
>JANYFM010000251.1 GCA_025362655.1 Hyphomicrobiales bacterium
AAGCCGATCCACGAGGTGTCCAGGGGGACTTAAAGCCCTATACGGCTTTGCCGTGGTATGCGATCGGCTGGCGAGGGTGGGGGCGATACGTCAAAACCGGACAACGACAAAAACAACGCCCGCTCGGAGGAGGCGCAAGCCCATGCCAGGGAGCCGGAATAGTGACCGGCATCGGAAGTCCTCTTTCCAATGCAGCTGACTTGTCGGCTATCAACCCGGTCTAAACTGTCGGATATCCGCCCGGTTTGCACCGTCAGACGCCCCCGCCCCCGGTTACCCCCCGAACAGCTTCTCCAAAAACCCCTTCTCCGCCGCCGGCGCGGGCCGCGCCGCCGCCTTGCCCGCGGGGATCGACGCGGGCGGCAGCAAATCCGCGATGGGGTCGCGCCTTGGCTGGGGGGCCTTTGCCGCGACAGGCGGGACCGCCGGCGCCGCGGCGCGCGCGCCGGGCAGTTGCAAGGGTCCGCTGGCGGGGAAGCTCACGTTGACCGCGCCGGGCGCGCTGTTCGCCACGGGAATGTTTTCGGGCGGACGGATCGCCGGCGGGGGCGTCGGCTGCGCCGCATCGCGCCACAAGCCGCCGGGCAGGGGCGCTGGCGGGATATTGCGGTGCGCCTCGCGCATGAAACGGTTCCAGATATCGACGGGCACATTGGCGCCCGAGGCGCGCTTGGTCGGTGAATTGTCGTCATTGCCGAGCCAGACGCCGGCAACGAGATGGCTCGTGTAGCCGACAAACCAGGCGTCGCGGTAATCCTGGCTGGTGCCGGTTTTGCCCGCCGCCTGCCAGCCTGGAATGCCGGCGCGTTTGCCCGTGCCGGTCGCCAGCGTCTCCATCATCATGGCGTTCATCATCGACACATATTGCGGCTCGATGATGCGGCCGTAGCTCGCGCCCTTGCGCTGATACAGCAGCTTGCCGTCGGCGGTGCGCACTTTGACGATGACATGGGGCTGCACGCCGATGCCGCCGTTGGCGAAGGGCGAATAGGCGTTGATCAGCTCCAGCGGAGTGACCTCCGCCGTGCCCAGCGCGATGGAGGCGTTGGGCGCCAGCGCGGAAGACACGCCGAGGCGCTGCGCCGTGGCGATGACGCCTTTGGGGCCGACATCCTGGCCAAGACGCACCGCCACCGTGTTGAGCGAGAGAGCCAGCGCGCGCGTCAGCGTGACCGTGCCGAGATATTCGTGGTTGGAGTTTTCGGGCTGCCAGCCCTTGATGTTGACCGGGGCATCCTCGCGGGTCGAATTGGGCGTCAAGCCGCGCTCCAGCGCCGCCAGATAGACGAACGGCTTGAACGCCGAGCCGGGCTGGCGCTTGGCGGAGACCGCGCGGTTGAACTGGCTGTCGGCGTAATTGCGCCCGCCCACCAGCGCCTTGATCTGGCCGCCGACATCGAGCGCCACAAACGCGCCCTGGGTCACGCCGAATTTGGCGCCTTGTTTATCGAGCTCCTCGGTAAGCGCCCGCTCGGCGGCGTTTTGCAGCGCGGCGCTCAGCGTCGTCGTCACCACAATGTCCTCGTCGATGGCGCCCAGCGTGTCGTCGAGCACGTCCATGATGTGATCGGCGGCATAGTTGATCGAGCCGGCCCCCGCATCGCGGGTGGCGCGGGCGGGAGAGGCGAGGGCGATCTGCGCCATCTGCTCGGTGATGTGGCCCTCCTGGGCCATGGCGGTGATGACCTGCGCGGCGCGGTCCGAGGCGCCCGTGGGGTTGCGGTTGGGCGCGAGCTTCGTCGGCGCTTTCATCAGGCCGGCGAGCATGGCGGCCTCCGTCAGCGTCGCCTCGCGCGCGGCGTGGCCGAAATATTTTCGCGAGGCCGCCTCGACGCCATAAGCGCCGGAGCCGAAATAGACGCGGTTGAGGTACAGTTCCAGAATCTGATCCTTGGAATATTTGCGCTCCAGCCACAGCGCCAGGATCGCCTCCTGGACCTTGCGCGACATGGTGCGCTCCTGCGTCAGGAAAAGGTTTTTGGCGAGCTGCTGGGTCAGCGTCGAGCCGCCCTCGACGCCGCCGCGCCGCATGACGTTGCGGTAAACCGCGCGGGCGATGCCCAGAGGATCAATGCCGTAATGCGAGTAGAACCGCCGGTCCTCGATGGAAACGAAAGCTTTGGGCAGATAGGGCGGCAGGTCTTTTAAGCGCACCGCGGGGCCGCCGGTGTCGCCCCGATTGGCGAGCAGCACACCGTCATCGCCCAAAATAGCGATGTTGGGGGGCCGTTTGGGCACCGCCAATTGGTCAATCGGGGGCAATTGTCCCGCGTGATAAACGAACAGGCCGACGATGCCGATAAAGCCCCAGACGCCCAAAACCAGCGTCCAGTAGGTCAGAAACCCCAGAATGGACCTTCGTTCGCGCGGGGGTGACCGCCCGGCGGCGCGGCGTTTGGCGGCGCGCGGTGGCGGGGCTTCGTCAAAATCCTCATCGTCCCTGGGGCGGCGTTTGCGCGGGCGCTCGAAATCACTTTCATCGGCGTCGGCGGCGCTATTGCGGCTGAAATAGCCGCCGCGATCCTCGGGATCAGCCCGCAGGCCGCTATTCCCGCGCGGAGATTTGGGGCGCGCCTCCAGCCGGGGTTCCCGCCTGCCGCTGAACCAGCCCTGGCTGCCCATCGCCTGAATACACCTTTACTCGCCGCCACAGCGGTCACGCACGGGAACTTCACCTTAAACGCGGCGGATTAAGGGCCGGTTAAGGTTAGGAGGGCGCCGAAAGCTGGGGATAGGAGGCCCCAGGGGCAGGCGCGGCTTGCGCGGGCGGGAGCAAGGCGAATAGAGTTTCGGCCCCTGGGCGATGACGCCAGGGCCAGCGGGATAACGAGACCCATGAAAGTCACACTAGAACGGGGCGCGCTGCTCAAGTCCCTGAGCCACGTGCATCGCGTCGTCGAAAAACGCAACACGATCCCGATCCTCTCCAATGTGCTTTTGCAAGCCAAGGGGCGCGCGCTGACGCTCAAAGCCACCGATCTCGATATCGAAATCACCGAATCCCTCCCCGCCGATGTCGGCCAGGCCGGCGGCACCACCCTGCCCGCCCACACGCTCTATGAAATCGTCCGCAAACTGCACGAGGGCGCCCAGGTTTCGCTGGAAATGACAGGGGAAAGCGGCCAGCTTCTTCTGCGCTCGGGGCGTTCGCGCTTCAACCTTCAGGCGCTGCCGGAAACCGACTTTCCCGATCTGACGGCGGGCGAGCTGACCCATAAATTCACCCTGCCGTCCGGCGATCTGCGCAAACTCATCGACAAAACGCAGTTCGCCATCTCCACAGAGGAGACACGGCATTACCTCAACGGCATTTTCCTCCATGCGATCGAGGTCGGCGGGCATTCGATGCTTCGGGCTGTGGCGACCGACGGCCACCGCCTCGCGCGGGTGGAACTGCCGGCTCCCGCGGGCTCCGCCGGCATGCCCGGCGTGATCGTGCCGCGCAAAGCGGTCGCAGAGGTGCAAAAGCTGATCGAGGACCTCGGCGCGGAGGTGGCGATTGAAATGTCGCAGACGAAAATACGCTTCATTTTCGGCGGCGTCGTGCTGACCTCGAAACTGATTGACGGCACGTTCCCCGATTACGCGCGCGTCATCCCCACCGGCAATGACAAGCGCCTGACCATCGATTGCAAACCCTTCGCCGCCGCGGTCGACCGTGTCTCGACGATTTCCTCCGAGCGCGGGCGCGCGGTGAAACTGGCGCTGGCCGACGGCAAACTGACGCTCTCCGTCACCAACCCGGATTCGGGCTCCGCCGTCGAGGAGCTGGAGGTCGACTACGACGCCGCCCCCATCGATATCGGCTTCAACGCCCGCTATCTGCTCGACATAACCCAGCAGCTCGACAGCGACACCGCCCTGTTCAAACTCGCCGACGCCGGCTCGCCGACCGTCATACAGGACCGCGACGGCGCCGCGGCGCTGTATGTGCTGATGCCCATGCGGGTGTGAGGGCCCGCTAACCGCATTGACGCCGGCGCGCGTCCGCGCTCCACTGCGCTTCCACACCGGGGGACGCGCCATGAAACGCCTTTTCGCCGCCGCTTTTCCGGCCTGGCTCGCGCTGACCGGCGCGGCGCTCGCGCAGCTTCCTTCCACTTTGAGAATCGTCGTGCCGTTTCCCGCCGGAGGGAGCGCCGATATTCTTTCGCGCCTGCTTGGCGAGCAGATCACCCGGGCACGCGGCATTTCCGTTGTTATCGATAACAAGCCCGGCGCCAGCGCCATCATCGGCACGGACGCCGTGGCGCGCGCCGCGCCCGACGGCGGCACGGCGGGGATCATATCCAATTCCTTCGTCATCAATCCGCAGCTTCGCAAGCTGCCTTATGACCCCGTGACCAGCTTTGAGCCGATCTGCCGCCTCGTCGACTCGCCGCTGGTGATTGTGGTCAATTCCGGCTCGCCCTATCAAAAGCTGGAGGATC
>JANYFM010000254.1 GCA_025362655.1 Hyphomicrobiales bacterium
CGGAGGCGGTGACGCGGTTGCGGCCGCTGTCCTTCGAACGGTAGAGCGCCCTGTCGGCGCGGCGGAACAGAGTGTCGGGATCCGGGCTTCCGCCGGTCTCCGCCAGACCGATCGAGACGGTGACGGGGATGGCCTTCTGCCCGTCGCTGATCGGAAAGCCCTCTCCTTGGACAGCCGCGCGCAAGCGCTCCGCGATGCCGGACGCGGTGGCGATCGGCGTGTCCGGCATGACCACCACGAATTCCTCGCCGCCGAAACGGCATAGAAGATCGATCTGCCGCACCACCCTTTTGCAGCGGGCGGCGAAGCCTTTGAGCACCTCATCGCCGGCATTATGGCCAAAGGTGTCGTTGACCGATTTAAAATGGTCGATATCGAGAATCATGAACGACACCGGCTGGCCCCGCCGCGCCGAATGCTCCAGCAAAGCGGCGAGATGGCTTTCGAGATAACGGCGGTTGTGAAGCCCCGTCAGCGGATCGACCACCGCCATTTCGATGGAGGCGGTGAGATTGTCGCGCAGGGCGTCGGCATAGCGCTTGCGGCGCAACTGTGTGCGCACGCGGGCGATCAGCTCATTGCGGTCAACCGGCCGGGTCAGGAAATCATTGACTCCCAGATCAAGGCCACGCAGCACACGGGCGCGGTCCTCGATGTCGGCGATCATCAGGAGCGGCAGATGCCGCGTTCGCTCCAGCGAACGCACCTGGCTGCACAGCCGCAGCCCGTCGTAATCCTTCAGCCCGAGGCTGACAATGAACAGGTCCCAATCGCCCTCGGCGCCGCGGAACAAAGCCTCCTGCGGCGATTTTTCGAGCGACACCTGGTGGCGCCCTGACAAGGCCGCAACGATGCGCTCGCCGGAGCTTTCGCGGTCGTCGATGACGAGAATGCGTCCGCCGTCGCATTTTTCCGACAGCACGTGGGCAAGCGGATCGGGCAATCCCAGCGCCGCCGAGGTGGAGGCGCGGGCGCGCAATTCGTCGAGCACAACTTTAAGACGCGCCAGCGAGCGCACCCGCGCGATCAGCGCGACCTCATCAACCGGCTTGGTGAGAAAATCATCGGCCCCCGCCTCAAGGCCGCGGACGCGGTCGGAGGGCTGGTCGAGCGCGGTCACCATGACGACGGGAATATGGGCGGTGGCGACATCGGCCTTGAGCCGGCTGCACACTTCGAAACCGTCCATGCCCGGCATCATCACATCGAGCAAGACGATGTCGGCGAGGCCCTGGCCGCAGACCGCCAGCGCTTCAGGCCCGTTGGTGGCGGTCAGCACATCGAAATATTCCGCGGTCAGCCGCGCTTCCAGCAGCCGCACATTACCGGGCACATCATCGACGATCAGAATCCGGGCTGTCATGGCGGCGCCGCCTCACTGGCCATCGAGATAATTGCGGACCGTTTCCAGAAACTTAACGACCGATATGGGTTTCGAAATATAGGCCTCGCAGCCGCCCTGGCGGATTTTCTCCTCATCGCCCTTCATGGCGAAAGCGGTGACGGCGACGATAGGTATATGGCGCAGTTTTTCGTCATCCTTGATCCATTGGGTCACCTGAAGCCCGGAAACCTCGGGCAATTGGATATCCATCAGGATGAGGTCGGGCATATGGCGGCGGGTCAGTTCGACCGCCTCGACACCGTTGCGCGTCTGAACGGTGGCATAGCCGTTGGCCTCCAGAAGATCGTTAAAGAGCTTCATATTCAACTCATTGTCTTCGACAATGAGGACGGTCTTTTTCATCACGGTCCCAATCTGCCAAAATACACGGGGCGAATCCCGCCGCGATAAGTTGGCTGGTTTATGTTAAATTGTAGGTATGGAACGTTGACGAATTGACAACCGGCGGCGGCGAAAACGATGCCATCAATAAAGAAACCGTCAGCAAAGAAGGAATGGGCGGAGACCTTGGCCATCGAGGGCTTGGGCTTCATCGCCGGCGATCCGGGGCGGCTGGAGCCTTTTTTGGCCCTCAGCGGGCTCGATCCGCGAGGTCTCCGGGCTGCGGCGGCGGACCCGGGCTTTTTGGCGGGGGTGCTGGACCATATGATGGCGAATGAGCGCCTGCTGCTGGCATTCGCCGCGGATTCCGGTCGACCGCCCACAGATGTCGCGCGCGCCCGGGCAGTTTTGGCCGGCCCGCCTCCGGATTGGGGCGCATGAGCGGCGCCGGCGCGGTCTTCACGCTTTGCCGCGACTGCTTCGCGCAGGCGGAGGGGGCTGCCAAGCGCTGCCGGGAATGCGGCTCGCCGCGGACGCTCAATCACGCCGAATTGAACGATCTCTCCATCGCTCATATCGATTGCGATGCCTTTTACGCCTCCATCGAAAAACGCGATGATCCAGCCCTGCGCGACAAACCGCTCATCATCGGCGGCGGCAGGCGCGGCGTCGTTTCCACCTGCTGCTATATCGCGCGGACCTTCGGGGTGCGTTCGGCCATGCCGATGTTCAAAGCCCTGCCGCTGTGCCCTGACGCCGTGGTGGTGCGGCCCGATATGGCGAAATATGCCGCCGTCGGGAGGCAGGTGCGCGAAATGATGCTGGCGCTGACGCCGCTGGTGGAGCCGTTGTCCATTGATGAGGCGTTTCTCGATCTGACGGGCACCGCGCGCCTGCATGGGGGCAGCCCCGCGCTGACGCTGGCCCGCTTTGCCGCGAGGGTCGAGAGCGAGATCGGCATCAGCGTTTCCGCCGGGCTTAGCTATTGCAAGTTTCTGGCGAAAATGGCCTCCGATCTCGATAAGCCCCGGGGCTTTGCGGTGATCGGGCGGGCGGAGGCGCGGGAGTTTCTGGCGGCGCGCCCGGTCAGCGCCATTTGGGGTGTCGGCGCCGTTGGCGCCAAACGGCTGGAGCGCGAAGGGTTCGCCACCATCGGCGATTTCCAGCGGGCCGACGAGGCGGAGCTCTTTCGCAAATTCGGCTCTGAAGGCGGGCGCTACGCGCGCCTCGCGCGCGGCATCGACGCGAGGCCCGTCAGCCCGGAACGCGAGGGCAAGAATGTCTCGGCGGAGACGACATTCGAGACGGATATTTCCGGCTTGGAAACGCTTATCGAGCGGCTGTGGCCGCTGTGCGAAAAAGTATCGTCCCGCCTGAAAGCGCAGGAAACCGCCGGACGCACGGTGACGCTGAAGCTGAAGACCGGCGACTTCAAACTGCGCACCCGCGCCCGCGCCCTGAATGAGCCGACCCAGCTCGCTCAGCGCATTTTCGAGGCTGCGCGGGCGCTGCTGGCTAGAGAGGCGACCGGCGCTTCCTTCCGCCTGATCGGCGTCGGCATGGCCGATTTTTGCGCCGCGGAGGAAGCCGACAAGGGCGACCTCCTCGACAAAGAGGTTGGGCGCATAAAGGCGAAAGAGACCGCCATCGACGCGCTGCGGGCAAGGTTTGGCAAAGGCGCTGTCGTGAAGGGGATCGGATTTGCCGCGGACAAGCGCGGGGAGCGGTGAGGCGCCCCGGCTAGAACCCGTTATCCCCGGTCAGCCTCTTATACATCACCGGCAAAATCTCCGCGAGATATCCCATCTCCTCCGTCGCGTGCTGGTGCAGGCGCCAAGCCAATTCCTCGGTGACATGTTCTTTGCGCATGGCGCGCTGTTTGTCCTCGGGAATGGCCGCGGCGGGGTCCCGGCTTTCGATATAGCCGAGCCAGAAGCGGCTGCGCATTTCGCAGCCATAATCCGTGTCGCGCGCGAAATGCGTCATGCGCCCGAAATTGACGGGGTGCTCAAGGTCGCCGATGCGCGCGCACACCGCGACGGCGCGCGACTGCTTGTAACGCTCCGCATTGAAAAATTCCCCGGGATCGCGGAAGTTAATGCGCAGCTTGTAAAGGGGACCGCTGGGCCCCGCGAGATATTCGTGAACGAGATGCGAGGCGCCGATGTATTTGCCGTCGATACGGTTTTCCCAGTCGCTGAATACGTGATCGCGGGGATGCCAGAGTTTATATTGCTCGGTGCCGCCCAGCCATGAGAACCACCAGTCGATCATTTTGGCGCGGCAGCCGGGCATGCGCGTCAGCGCCGCCACGAGACGGCGGCCTTCGGCGAGCTCTTTGTATCCTGACTCGAAGGCGAGATAGCCGGGACTGAAGAGATCGTTGGCCTGTTCGAATTCCATCGGTCACTCCTCGAACGCGCCCGCCCCTATTCGCAAGGCTTGACCGGCAAAGCCTCGAATTTCGACAATTCACCGTTCAGCGTATAGGCGCCGTAATCGATGCGCAGTTTGCCCGAAACGCCGTTCTCGTAGAGATCGAAAGCCAGCACGTAATTCGGGGCGGAATCCTGCTTTTGCGGATCAAAAAAACTGACCGACACCGGCCAGCGCGTGACGTTGCGCAAAGCCTGCGCCTCGGCGGCGACGGGCTCAGCCGGGGCCGTGCCGGCCACCGCGCCCATCACAATCATCGTGTCGAAGATTTTTTGCCCGGTCTCCGAGCCATCGAAAATCGGTGTCTGCGCGGTGCGCGCGCCGGTTTTGGCGGCGGCGATAATGAGCTGCATCTGCGCTGTGGGAAACACCGCGCCGGGGGCAAAATCCGCTTTTGCGGGGGCGGGCTTGGCGACTTCGACCGACAGCGCGCCATCGCCCGCTTTCTGCGCTTTGCCGTCGAGGGTCTCCGTCAGCTTTCCATCAAGAAAGGTTTCCGCCTTGAAGCGAAAGCCGGACCCGTCGCCCTCCTCGAAAGTCGCCGAACGCATGTCAGAGAGGCGCGTGCCGCCCTCGTCCATCTGCAATTCAGTGATCTGGCGGAAATTGGTGACATAGCCGTCACAGGCTGACCCGGTGAATTCGTAAACAATCCGCCCGCGCGCGCTCGCCGGCGCCTGATTGCCGGCGGCCCTGCCCAGTTTCAAATCGTAGATGGCGCGGTGCGGCAACAATGCCATGGCAGCGGGAGAAGCGGCGAGCGCCCCGCCCGCATAAAGACCCGGCGCGACAGCCGCCATCGCCAGCGGAGCGAAAATCGACAGGCGGGAATGTTTCATCGAAGCGGCTCCAGAATGAAAACAGTGGAATCAGCTATCGTTTCACGGGATAGTGTGGCCAAAGTACGATGCTATTCCAGCCTTGAATAGTGAAAAACTCGTCATGTCCGCGGGTTTGACGCCATAGCCGCTGACGTAGTGAAGGAATTGCGCCATGAGCGCGGAAGCCAGGCTCTTGCAGTTGGGGATCGAACTTCCGCCGGCGCCCGCCGCCGTGGCCAATTATCTGCCTTTTGTGCGAACGGGCTCGCTGCTGGTGATATCGGGCCAGTTGCCGCTCACCGCGGGCCGGCTGGATGCGCGGCATCGCGGCAGGCTGGGGCGAGAGGTCGGCCCCGCGGATGGCGCCGAGGCTGCCCGTATTGCGGCGCACAACATATTGGCGCAGGCGCGCGCGGCGCTGGGCTCGCTCGACAAGGTGCGCGCTGTGGTGCGGCTTGGCGGTTTCATCGCGGCGGCGCCGGACTTTACCGCCCTGCCCGGCGTTATGAACGGCGCCTCCGATCTGATGGCTGAGGTCTTCGGCGCGGCGGGCCGCCACGCGCGCACGACGGTTGGCGTTGCGGAATTGCCGCTCGGCGCCTGCATCGAGGTGGAAGCGATGTTCGAGGTTGACGCATGAGAGCGCCGCGGCCGGGCTGGCTGACAGCGAGACCCATCGCCCATCGCGGACGCCATGACTCCCTGCATCAAATTATTGAAAACTCGGTCTCGGCCGCGCAAGCCGCCATCGCCGCGGATTTCGCCATCGAATGCGATGTCCAGTTAAGCGCTGATGGCGAGGCCATGGTGTTTCACGATTACACCCTGGAGCGGCTGACGGCGACCACGGGGCGGGTCGATGCCGCGGGTTCGCGCGCGCTAAAGGAGACCGCGCTGAAAGGCTCGAAGGACCGCATTTCCACGCTGCCGGATTTCCTCAACGCCATCGCCATGCGCGCGCCGCTGATCTGCGAGATTAAAAGCCGCTTTGACGGAGACATGCGCCTCGCCGAGCGCGCCGCCCATTGCGCCGCGGCGTTCGGCGGCCCGGTGGCGTTGAAATCCTTTGATCCCCGAATCATCGCGCATTTGTCCGCGCACCGCGTGCGTCTGGGACTAACGGCGACGCCGCTGGGGATGATCGCGCAAGCCGATTACAACGATCCCGCCGATGAATGGGCGCATCTGCCGCAGCACGAAAAGCGGGCGCTCGCCAATTTTCTGCACTGGCGGGAGACCCGGCCCGATTTCCTTTCCTATGGAGTGCGCGATCTGCCGCACGCGGTGCCCTTTTTGTGCCGCGCCGGTCTTGAAATGCCGGTCATGACCTGGACCGTGCGCACACAGGAACAAGCGGCGGGCGCCCTCGAATGGGCCGATCAGATTATCTTTGAGGGCGACGGGATGGGGTGAGACGGGCTTTGAACCTCTAGTCCGCCGAAAAACGCGCGCCGCGGCCGGGCTGAAGCACCTCATTTTTGAGAAATGACAGGTGATTGCGAATGCGCGGGTCCAGCAGATTGGTTCCCGCCAGCGCGAAGCTCAACGACGAAAAGCCAAAGACTTTTGGATCGACTTTGCAGTCCGGTGGACAGGGACGGACCCCGCCCCTAAGACGCTCGCACCCATTTTTGGCTCCGAGGCCCCGCGGATGCTCTTTGTCTACATACTCTGCGGCCTCGCCAGTTCCCTGTCGAACCGTTCGATCGATGCGCTGATCACTTCGATCTCGCGCGACTTTTCGGTGCCCGTTGCGACGGCGGCGCTGATTTCCTCGATCTATGCCTTCCCCTACGCGCTGGGCCAGCCGGTTCTGGGGCCGATGGGGGATTTTTACGGCAAAACGCGCATTCTCGTGGCCTGCCTGTGGGTGCTCGCCATCAGCCTGCTGGGCTGCGCGCTGGCGCCCTCGTTTGAACTCCTGCTGGTCTTCCGCCTCATCGGCGGCGTTGCGGCGGGCGGCGTCATGCCCGTGACAATGGCAATGATGAGCGACCGCTACCCGCCTGCTCAGCGCCAACTTGCCATCGGGCGGTTTCTGATCACGGGCCTTTCGGGCATGGTGTTTGGAGCCACGATTGCCGGCATTATGGCGGTGAGCCTTGGATGGCGCTCTTATATTTACGTGGCGGCGGGGATCGCTTTTGCCGCTGCCATTGCCTCGACCCTGGCTTTTCGCGCGCCTGCCGGGACGGTCCGCCCCGCCGGACATATCCACCTGTCGGACGCGCGCGCAAGTTACACCCATGTATTCCGAAACCCCAAGGCAATGCTTTGTTTCGGAACGGTTTTCATGGAGGGACTGTCGTTTTACGGCGTCACACCCTACATCGCTGAACTGATGGAGACCGCCAATCTGGGCACCGCACGGGAAGCGGGGTTCGTTCTAGGGGCATTTGGCCTTGGCGGCATCGGCTATTCCTTGTCGCTGCCGCTGCTGCTGCGAACTTTGCGGCGGCGCGAACGCATGACGTGGGGCGGGTTGCTGGGAACGGCGGGCCTGTTCGGGCTGATGCTGACCCTTTCCTGGCCGGTTACGGCGGTGTTGTTCGCGGTATCCGGCTACGGATTTTTCCTGCTGCATAATTCCATACAGGGCGAAGTCTCGGAACTGGCGGCGGAAGCGCGCTCCTCGGCTTTTGCCATGCATTCTTTTTCGTTCTTCCTCGGCGCGGCTTTCGGGCCGATCCTGACCGGTCTAGGCCTGCATTGGCTGGGGCGGCCGGCGCTGATCCTCAATATCGCGCTATTCGCCCTGACGGGGATTGTTGCGGCAAAGGTGTTTTCGCGCTTTCCGACGGCTTCAGGGAGGATGTGAGGCAACGCTGAACGCCGCCTGCTCACACCCGCCCGCTGACTTTCGCCAGCCACCAACGCAGGCCCACAAACAAAAACCGCCAGTCGGTGAAAAATTCGGGCCGCTTGCCCTCGAAAATATGCCCGACGATTTGCAGCACCCAGCCTGCGGTGAACAGCGCGGCGGCCCAGAGCCACAGGCCCGCGACCCAAGGCGCCGCGGCGAACATCGCGAGGGACACGACGATCATGGGAATGCCGAATTGATGGCAAATCAGATTGACGCGGTTGCGGTGGCTGGTTTCGTATTGGGCGATCCAAGCGTCCCAGCTTTTTCCAAAAAACATGAAAACCTCCCGCTTGTTGGCCTCAGCGTACAACCGACCTGCGGCATTGGCGAGACTTGAAAGGCCCGCCGCAACGTTTAGTCTGTTGCCATGCCCCCCGAAGCCCCGCTCACCGTCCGCATTGTCCAGTCCATCGCCGCAGTCGATCCCGCACAGTGGGATGCCTGCGCTAATCCGGACGCCGGCAAACCTGAAGCCGCGGGTGAGGAAGCCGAACTAGTTTCTCAAAAAGAGCGGTATAACCCATTTATATCTCATGCTTTTTTGAATTCATGCGAAGCCTCCGGCTCGGCGGTCCCTCGGACGGGCTGGAGCCCGGCTCATGTGCTGGTGGAGGATGGTGCGGGCGCGCTTTTGGCCTGCGCCCCGGCCTATCTCAAGTCGCATTCGCAAGGCGAATATGTTTTCGACCACGGCTGGGCGGATGCTTTTGAGCGGGCGGGCGGGCGCTATTACCCCAAGGTGCAGGTCTGCGTTCCCTTCTCGCCGGTGCCCGGCCGGCGGCTGTTGGCGGTGCCTGGCGCTGGCGCCGCGGCGGCCCGGGAAGCGCTGGTGGCGGGCCTGCGGGCGCTGCGGGATAAGGTCAAAGCATCCTCAATCCACGTGACGTTCGAGACGGAGCGGGAGTGGGAAGCGCTGGGCGCGGAGGGCTTCCTGAAACGCACCAACAAGCAATTCCATTTTCTCAACAAGGGCTACAAGACCTTTGAGGATTTTCTCGGGGCGCTGGCCTCGCGCAAACGCAAAGTCATCCGCCGTGAGCGCAAAGAAGCCCTGCCCGAAGGAATTGAGATCGAATGGGTGACGGGCAAGGACCTGACCGAGGCTCACTGGGATGCCTTCTACCGGTTCTATGTGGATACCGGTTCGCGCAAATGGGGCTCGCCCTATCTCAACCGGAAGTTTTTCACCCTGCTGGGAGCGTCCCTGCCCGACCGAACCCTGCTGGTGATGGCCAAGCGCGGCGGGCGCTATATCGCCGGCGCGCTCAACCTGATCGGCGACGACGCGCTCTATGGCCGCAACTGGGGCTGTATCGAGGAGCATCCGTTTCTGCATTTCGAGGTCTGCTATTACCAGGCCATCGATTTCGCGCTTTCGCGGGGGCTGTCGCGGGTGGAGGCGGGAGCCCAGGGCGAGCATAAACTGCTGCGGGGTTATGAGCCGATGCCCACCTATTCCAGCCACGATATCCCCAATCCCGGATTCGCCCGCGCCGTCGAGGACTTTTTGCGGCAGGAGCGCCGCCAGATGGAGGCGGCGATTGAGGCCTATGCGGAGCATGTGCCGTTCAGGAAGGGCGAGGTTCCCGAGGGGAATTAAGCCGGGGTCAAATCGCGAAGGGGTTGATGACACGCATCGCCGGGCCGCTGCGAAAACAGCGGTCATTGGTGACAAAGACCTCGCATCCCGCCTCCAGCGCCGTGAAATAATGCATGGCATCCAATAATTTGAGGCCAAGTTTGCCGCCATGCGCCGCAGCGCGTCGGGCAAGGGCGCCATAGATCGGAAGAATACCAATCTCGCCGCTGGCAAATAGGCGCTCATAGGCGGCGATGGCAGCCAAATTATCCATTTTCGAGGGGTAATAGAGGCATTCGGCGATTGTCAGCTCGCTCGTCAAGATTGTGGCGTTCCCGGCCTCAAGCGCAAGAAAACAAGTCCGCGCCGTGTGAACAAATTGCGGGTCCGCCTCAACATAATATACGAAAATATTCGTATCGATGTATACCGATGCGCCCGGCCGGATATTATCCATGGTCCCGGAGCCAGCGGATATGCTGATCGATATCCGCGGTATCCCGGGGGCGGCTTGCGCCAACACCGGCTCCGCCCAGCGAAAGAAGAGTCGATAGCCGTCTGCCGGCTTCCGCCGGAGCATCTTCGCTTTCCAAGTCTTTGAGGTGCCTTTCCAGAGCGCTCACCATGAGAAACGAGCGAGAGCGCCGGGTCCTTGCCACCGCCTTGTCAAGACGGGCGCGGGTCTCCGGGGGAAGCCGAATGGAAACGGTGGGCGATAGAGCTGACATTTGTTGCCTCGCAGAGTGACAGCCGTATCCGAATGTAACACAAAGCAGTCGTGATCTCCAACCTCGGGCAAGCCTTACCCGACCGCATCCATCCTCGCCGTCAGCCCCGGAAAAAGCCGCCGCGCGTTGCCATAGCCAATCGCCGCCATTTCCGCCGGCCTGTCCGCGAAGAACCCGGCCAGCCCGTCGCGGGCAAGGCTGATATTTTCCGGGCGCATGAACGGAAAATCGAAACCCGTCAGGATATGCTCAGCGGGAACCAGTTCCCGCAGGGCCAGCAGGGCGGCGGGGTGGCAAATGGAGGTCACGTCGTAGAACAGCGACTGCATGGCCGCGCGATAGGCGTGCGCGGTGCCGGGCCTTTGCTCCGAGGAGCGCCGGGGCGAATCCGTCGGCAGGGCTGCGAGAATGCGGGCGACGCGCGGGGCGATGAACGGCAGGGTTCCGCCGCCGTGAGAGACAATCATTTTCAGGTCCGCGCAGCGCGTCAGCGTGCCGGAAGCCGCGAGATTGGCGATCATCCGCGTGGTGTCGAACAGAAACTCGATCAGCGGCGCGGAAAAATCGAGGCCAATCTCCTTAAACGCCGGCGGCGCGGCGGGATGGGTGAAGACGACGGCCCTGCGGCGATTGAGCTCAGCGAACACCGGGTCAAAACAACGGTCGCCGAGGTATGCCCCGCCGTAATTGCTGAACAGCCCGACGCCGTCGAGCTTCAGCACATCCAGCGCATAGGCGATTTCCGCCAGCGCCGCGTCCGGCTCTTGCATCGGCACGGCGGCAAGGGCGGCAAAGCGCCGGGGATGCGCATCGACGATTTCGCGCGCCGCCTCGTTGAGGGAACGGCTCAAGCCGGCCGCCGCTTTGCCCTGCAAAAAATAGACGCCCGGCGCGGAGATCGACAGAACGGTTGCAGCGATGCCGAAGCGGTCCATCACGTCAAGCGCGGCGGCGGCGCTCCATTCGGGCATCGGATAGCCATCGATATCGCGGATGCCCGCGCGCTCCAGCGCCTTCATATAGGCGGGCGTCAGGAAATGCCCGTGAACGTCGATGAAGCCATGTCCTGAAGTCATGAACGCCATCCTTCCCCGCCCGCGGCGGACGCGCCGGCTTGATAATTATCATCAGCTCCTGGCATGCCCGCGTCAAAGGAGCCTCCCATGCCCCTCAGCGCCGGGCTTCCCCTGATTGCCCCCCGCCCCCCGCCATGCCATTACCCCGCCCATGCTGCATATTAACAATCTCACATACCGGCTGGGGCCGCGCCTGCTGTTTGATGGCGCCTCCGCCGGCCTGCCGGACCGGGCGCGCGTCGGCTTTGTCGGCCGCAACGGCGCCGGCAAAACGACGCTGTTCCGCATTATCGCGGGAGAGCTGGACCCCGAAAACGGCGACATCAGCATCCCCAAACAGGCGCGTCTGGGGCGCGTCGAGCAGGAGGCGCCGGGCGGCCCGGGCTCGCTGATCGATTTCGTGCTGGCGGCGGATATCGAGCGCCACGATCTGCTCGCCGAGGCCGAAACGGCCAAGGACCCCAACCGCATCGCCGAAATTCAGATGCGGCTCGTCGATATCGAGGCGCATGCCGCGCCGGCTCGGGCCGCCAGCATCCTTTCGGGCTTGGGCTTTGACCACGAGGCGCAGCAGCGCGCTTTGTCCGAATTTTCCGGGGGCTGGCGGATGCGCGTGGCGCTCGCCGCCGTGCTGTTTTCGGCGCCCGACGTGCTGCTGCTCGACGAGCCCACAAACTACCTCGATCTCGAGGGCTCGCTGTGGCTGATTGACTATCTCGCCCATTACCCCGCCACCATCATCGTCATTTCCCATGACCGCGACATGCTTGACGAGGTCGCCGATCACATTTTGCACCTCGATCAGGGCAAGCTGACGCTGTGGCGCGGCAATTACACAAGCTTTGAAAAGCAGCGCCGCGAGCAGCAGGCGGTGCAGCTCAAGCACCTGAAAAAACAGGAGGAGCAGCGCAAGCATCTGCAATCCTTTGTGGACCGTTTCCGCGCCTCCGCCACCAAGGCGACGCAGGCGCAGTCGCGCCTCAAAATGCTGGCGAGGATGGAGCCGGTTTCCGCCATGGTGGACAGCCAGGTTCTGCCTTTCAATTTTCCCTCGCCGGAAAAACCGTTATCGCCGCCGATCGTCGCCATGGAGGGCGCGAGCACCGGCTATGACGGGCGGGTTATCCTCTCAAAGCTCGATCTGTTCATTTCCAACGATGACCGCATCGGCCTGCTCGGCTCCAACGGCAACGGCAAATCGACCTTTGCCAAGCTGGTGGCGGGGCGACTGGAGAAAATGTCCGGCGCCGTGAAGCGCTCGGGCAAACTGAAAGTCGGTTTTTTCGCCCAGCATCAGATCGAGGACCTCGACCCCGAGGGCACCGCATACAGCCATGTGGCCGAACTCATGCGGGATTCGACGCAGGCCAAAATCCGCGGCCGATGCGCGCAGATCGGCTTTCCCAATGTGAAGGCGGACACGCGCGTCACTGAGCTTTCCGGCGGCGAGAAGGCCCGCCTGCTGATGGGCCTCGCCACCTTCAACGGCCCGCATCTGCTGATCATGGACGAGCCGACCAACCATTTGGACATTGACAGCCGCTCGGCGCTGATCGAAGCCATCAATGAATACGAGGGCGCGATCATCCTCGTCTCCCATGATCGTTATCTGCTGGAGGCCTGCGCCGACCGGCTCTGGCTGGTGGCCGACGGCACCGTGAAGACCTTTGACGGCGACATGGCCGATTACCGCAAATATGTGCTGGAAACCGCCAGCGGCGGCAGCAACGGAAGGGCCGGCGGCGCGAGCGGCAATGCGGGGGCGGGAAAAACCTCCAACGCCGACAAACGCCGCGAAAAAGCTCTCGCCCGCGCCAATGCCATTCCCCTCGGCAAGCGCATTGAGAACGCCGAAGGCCGCATGGCGAAGTTCACGGATTTGCTGGCGCGCATCGATGAAATGCTCGCCCGCCCCGCTTCTTTCGCCAAAGACCCGGGCAAAGCCGCCCAGCTCGCCCAGCAGCGCGCCGACTGCGAGCGCGCGCTGGCGCAGGCGGAGGAGGAATGGCTGACGCTGACCGCCGGCGACGCGGAGGCGGCGCAGTAGGGGGGGCGGGAGGGGTGGGGGGGCGCAGGGCGCGTGCCTTCTCCCGCGCGCGGGGGAAGGCGGGATAATGGCCCGGTCGGCTGGCGGGATTTCGCCGTCGGGCGGGGCGGAAATCAAGAATTTCAAGAATTTTCGTTGAGCGTGATCCGTCAATGGGTCGCGGTTCTCAAAAGATATGTCCGAACCTCAGACGCTGGCCCCGGAGGGGCCATTGCGTGTAGCCACGGGTGGAGCGCAGCGAAACCCGTGGACGTAGTTTCGATCTGCGCCCCAGCCCCGGAGGGGCGGCGGAAGTTGGCGCAGGCGCCTCGCTC
>JANYFM010000256.1 GCA_025362655.1 Hyphomicrobiales bacterium
GCGGGCATGGATCTCAAGGAATATTTCCGCGAGCCTGACGCTGGCCCGCCGATCGCGCGCGAGCGGCTCAACCGCGCCAATTCGGCCTGGCAGTGGCGGCGCCTGATGCACTATCCCAAGCCCACCATCGCCATGGTCAACGGCTGGTGTTTCGGCGGCGCCTTCCAGTTCCTGTGCGCCTGCGATCTGGCGATCACCGCCGACGACGCGACCTTCGGCCTGTCGGAGATCAACTGGGGCATTATCCCCGCGGGGATTGTGACCAAGGCGGTCGCCGCCGCGCTGATGCAGCGCAAGGCGATGTATTACATCATGACCGGCGACACGTTCGACGGGAAAGAGGCCGAAGCCATTGGCCTCGTCAATTTCTCCGTGCCGCGCGATCAACTTGTGCCGCGCGTGACAGCGCTCGCCAACAAGCTGATGGAGAAGAACCCGCATGTGCTGCGCGCCTGCAAAACCGGCTATCACTATACCCGCGAAATGAGCTGGGACATGGCGGCGGAATATCTCAGCGCGAAAATCGACGCGACAAAATTCAGGGATCCCGAGCAGGGCGCCGTCAAGGGCATGTCGCAATTTCTCGATGACAAATCCTACCGTCCGGGGCTTGGCGCCTACAAGCGCGATTGAGGCGGCGATGAGTGATCCCGTTCAACGCCCGCCGCTGGCGCGGCTGCTGTCGCCGCGCACTGTCGCGGTGGCCGGCGCGTCGGCTGAATTGCATAGTGTCGGCAATAATATCCTGATGAACCTGGAGCGTTTCGGGTTCGCGGGCGGGGTATATCCCGTCAGCCGGCGCGGCGGCGAAATCGGCGGCCGCGCCTGTGCGGCCTCGATCGACGAGCTGCCCCACGGCATCGATGCCGCCGTGCTCGCGGTGCCCGCCCATGCCGTGCGGGAATCGCTGGAGGCCTGCGCGCGGCGCGGCATCGGCGGGGCCGTCGTTTTCGCCTCGGGCTTTGCCGAGCAGGATGAGGCGGGACGAAAGGCACAGGAGGAATTCGCAGCCGCTGCCGCGGAGCTGGGCCTCGCGGTGATCGGCCCCAACTGCATCGGCTTTATCAACTACGCCGGCAAAGCCGCGCTGACATTTGAGCCTGTTGATCCGCCGCCCGTCATGGCCGGCCCCGGCATTTGCGTCATCGCGCAAAGCGGCGCCATGTCCGGCAATATCCGTTACGCGCTGCAGGGCCGCGGCGTTTGCGTGTCGCATTCGATTTCAACAGGCAATGAGGCCGTTGTCGCGGCGGAGGACTGCGCGGACCTGCTGATCGGCGACCCCGCCGTGCGGGCGTTTGCGCTGTTCGTGGAGCAAATCCGCGATCCCCAAAAATTTTTGAACATGGCCGCGCGGGCGCGCGCCGCGCAAAAGCCCATCGTGCTGCTGCACTCCGGACGCTGCGCGCGCGCCCGCGAGGCGGCCAAAACGCACACGGGCGCGCTGGCCGGCGATTATGAGGTCATGCGCTGTTTCACCGAGCGCGAGGGCGTCATCCTCGCGGAGGGCCTTGATGAACTGTTCGACGTTTGCGCGCTGCTGGCGCGCAGCGCCCAACCCATCAAAGGCGGCGTCGCTGTGGTGTCGAATTCCGGCGCGCTGCGAGGCCTCGGTCTCGACCTCTGCGAGGATATCGGGCTCGCGATTCCTGATTTTTCGCCGCAGACCGCCGAGGCGCTGAAGGCCTTGCTGCCCTCCTTCGCCACAGTCGACAACCCGCTCGATGTCACCGCCGCCGCCATGACCAATCCAAGCCTGTTCGGCGACAGCCTCCGCGCTGTCATGGACGATCCCGCCATCGGCTTCACCCTCGTCAGCGCGATGGGCGGCGGCCCGGCCCAGCAAATGTCAAAATGGAAAGCGCTGGCGCCCGCGCTGGAGGCCTGCGAAAAGCCGGCGGCGCTTTGCTATCTCGGCGATGACTATCCGCTGGACGCGGCGTTTCTGAAGGAGGCGCGCGCCTCCGGCGTGCCGTTCTTCCGCTCGCCGGAGCGGGCCCTGCGCGCCGTCGGCAGGATTGCGGCGTGGAGCAAAGCCTCCGCCGCGCCGCGGGCCGCCGCTCAAGAGCCCGTCAGCGTTCCGCGTGTCGAATTCCGCAAAAGCGGCGCCATTGCCGAATGGCGCGGCAAGGAAATTCTGGCGCGCTGCGGCATTGCCGTGCCGCGCGGGCGCCTCGTCACCAACGCGGTCGAAGCGCGCATCGTGGCGGGGGAAATCAGCTATCCCGTGGCGCTGAAAGCGCAGGCGGACACGCTCGCGCACAAGAGCGACGCGGGGGGCGTTGTGCTGGGCATCGCCAACGAGGAGGACCTTGATTTCGCGGGCCTGCGCATCGCCGCCTCCGTCAGCGCCGCCGCGCCGGATATCACGCTCGACGGCATGCTGGTGGAATCCATGGCGCCGGAGGGCGGTCTCGAAATGATCGTCGGCGCGCGGCGCGATCCGCAATGGGGACCCGTGCTGCTGATCGGGCTCGGCGGCATCTGGGCGGAGGCGCTGCGCGACGTCCGGCTGTTGCCGGCGGACGCGTCGCCGGCGGAAATTCTGCGCGGTCTCGGCTTGCTGAAAGGCGCGCCGCTGCTGCGGGGCATGCGCGGGGCCAAGCCCCGCGATGCCGAGGCCCTCGCACAGCTTGCGGTGAAAATCGGCGCGCTGATGATTGCCAACCCGGAAATCATCGAAATCGATGTCAATCCGGTTCATGTTTACGCGCAGGGCGAAGGCGCGTTGGCCCTCGACGCGGTGATCGTCACAGCCTAGAGGCGGGGGCCATGGACTTCAGTTTCACCGAAGAACAGGAAATGCTGCGTGACAGCGTCATCAAGCTGATGGCAAAGCACGCGCCGCCGGAAGCGCTGCGTCAATGGGACCGCGAGCGCGCTTACCCGGAGGACCTGTACAAAGCCTGGGCTGAAGCCGGCCTGCTGCGGCTGGCCTTTCCCGAGAGCGTCGGCGGCCTCGGCGGCAGCGCGCTCGATCTGGCGATTGTGGTGTTCGAACTGTCGCGCGTCTCCACCGATGTCAGCATGGCCTTCGGCGGCAGCGTGTTCTGCGGCCTCAACGTGCTGCGCAAAGGCAGCGACGGGCAGCGCGCGCGCTGGCTGCCCAAAATGCTGAGCGGCGATATCAAATTCTCCATCGGCATATCCGAGCCGGACGCGGGCTCCGATGTCGGCGCCATCCGCACTGTGGCCGCGCGCGACGGCGATCATTACATCGTCAACGGGCAGAAACTCTGGACCACCGGCGCGGGCCTGAAAAACAGCGTCATCTGCGCCTATGTGAAGACCGACCGCAATGCCCATTACCGCAAGGGCATGTCGCATATCCTCATCGATAATGACGCGCCCGGCGTGGAGCTGCGCAAGCTCAATATGCTGGGACGGCGCGCTGTGGGCACCTATGAGGTTTTCTTCAAAGATGTGCGCGTGCCCGCCGACAGAATCATCGGCGGCGAGGGCGGCGGCTGGGACTGCCTGATGGGCGGACTGCAATTTGAGCGCGCGGTATCGGGCGCCGGCAATTGCGGCGGCGCGCAGGCGGTGTTCGATCTCGCCAAAAGCTATGCCGCGGAGCGCGTGCAATTCGGCCAGCCCATCGGCTCGTTTCAGGCCATCGGTCATATGCTGGCCGACATGGAGACCGAGCTTGAGGCGGGCAAGCTGCTGGCGTGGCGCGCCAACTGGCTGGTGTCGCAGGGGCGCGACGCTTTGCGCGAAATCACCCACGCAAAACTGTTCACCTCGGAAATGTACGCGCGCCACGCCAATATGGGCGTGCAGATCATGGGCGGCTACGGACTCAATGAGGATTTCGACATGCAGCGCTATCTGCGCGACAGCCGCTCGACGACAATCGCGGCGGGAACCTCGCAGACCCAGCGCAATCTGCTGGCCAATCTGATGGGATTGAAATCTTCGAAATAGGCCGCCCGGAGGAAGCGATGAACACAGAACCGAGCAAGCCGGCGTTCGCGCTGCGCGGCATGGACCATTTCACCGTTATCACGAAGGACAGCGCGCAAACGCTCGCATTCTACGAAATGATCGGCCTCAGCGCGGGGCCGCGCCCGCCGGATATCGGGGGCACAGGGCTTTGGCTTTACCGCGGCGGCAAGCCGATCCTGCACGTGATCCATAAAAACGAGATGCCTTCCGACGCCGCCGGCCTGCTCGATCATATGGCGTTTCGGGCCACAGGCCTGCATGCGGCCATTGCGATGCTGAAGTCGAAAGGCGTGCCGTGGCGCATGCGCAGGCTCGACGATCCCTTTGGCGTCTGGCAGATGTTCTTCAAAGACCCGTCAGGCGCGAATGTTGAGCTTGATTTCGATGGTCATGAGCCCGCGCCGGAGGGCTGGAGCCACGGGAACGGCTGGGGCGGCGGCTGAAATGATCTCACACTCAAGGAGCGCGCAATGACCGCAAAACCTTTTTTGATGAACCAATGGTACGTCGCGGCGCGCAAATCCGAAGTGTCGCGCAGCCCGCTGGGGCGGACCATATGCGGCGTGCCCATGGTGTTCTATCGCCGCGGGGATGGATCGCCGGCGGCGCTCGACGACCGCTGTCCCCACCGCAAATATCCGCTGTCGAAAGGCCGGCTCATCGGCGACGACATCGAATGCGCCTATCACGGGCTGCGCTTTGGCGGCGGCGGCGCGTGCACGCTGATCCCCGCGCAGACGGATATACCGCGCGGCTTTGGCACGCGCGCATTTCCAGCGGCGGAAAAATCCGCGCTCGTATACGTCTGGCCGGGCGATCCCGCGCTGGCGGACGCGGCGCTGATCCCGGATTTTCCGGAAAATGATTCCGCCGAATGGAAGCCGATGTCGGATTATCTGCACATCGAGGCGAACTGGCAGCTGATCGTTGATAATCTGCTCGACCTGACGCATCTGACGTTCGTGCATAAAACGTCGCTGGCCTCGCCCGGCATTCAGGAAAATCCGCTGACGGTGACCGTCGATGGCGATATCGTGCGCGCCAAACGCGAAATGCGCGGCGTGCCGGCGGCGCCTATATTCCGGCTGCTGCGGGATTTTGACGGCAACACCGACCGCTCGCAGAACATCACGTTCACCATGCCGAACCACATCCACATCCGCTCCGAGGCGGCTGCCGCCGGCGTTGAGGGCGATCCCGACCGCGTGCGGCTCGCCATCCTCAACCACCTGACGCCGGAGACCGAGCGCACAACGCATTATTTCTGGTCGATCGCGCATCGCGCAGGCGCCGGCGGCCCCGGCATTTCCGAGCGGGTTCACAGCATGAACAAAATGGCATTCGACGAGGATGTCGGCATTCTGCGCGAGCAGCAAAAAATGCTCGACACGGATTCCACGCCGATGGTCAATCTGGCCGCGGACAAGGCGCTCAATGAGGCAAGGCGCATCATCCGCCGCAAATTCGCGGAGGAAGCGGCGGCGGGCTAAGCCGAAGCCGCCTCGCCCCCGCCCAGCGAGCGCGCGAGCTCATTGAGATCCACCGGCTTGGTAAGGAAGCCGTCAATGCCCGCCGCCATGGCGGCCAGGCGGTCCTCGTGGAACGCGTTGGCCGTCAGCGCGACGATGCGGGTGCGCGGCGATTTTGATTCCGTCTCGGCCTGGCGGATCAGGCGCGCAGCCTCCAACCCGTCGAGGCCGGGCATGCGGATATCCATGAAAATCAGATCGAAGGGCTCGCGCTCGCCGGTCATCGCCATATGCGCGAGCTGGGCGGCTTCCGCGCCGTCGCGGGCGCGCGCCACCACCGCGCCGAGCCGCTCCAGGTGCTTGCGCGCCAGCAACGCGTTAATCTCATTGTCTTCAGCGAGCAGCACACGCAGGCCCCGGCGCGGCAGGATCACCCGCGAGCGCTCCTCGATCTCGGGAGATTGCAGAGCAGCGCCCGCCTCGCCGGAAATACGCGCGATCAGCGAGCCGGAGCGCACCGGCTTGACCAGCCAGCCGTCAAAGCCGCCCAGCGAATTCTGCCCGAAGGCGCGCCGCTCAAAAGGCGAAAACAGCACGAGACTGCGGGAAACTCCGGCGGCGCGCGCGGCGCTGGCGAGTTGCCGCGTCGCATCCTCGCCCAGCGCGCAATCGACGATGACAATGTCAGGCGCCGGCGCCGTTGCCAAAATGGCGAGGGCGGCCTCGGCCCCCTCGGCGCGGATGGCCTGCGCCCCGGCGGCGGCGAGGCGCTCTCCCAGATAAGGCGCCTCGAACGGCGATTGCCCGACGATAAGAGCGCGCCGGCCCTTCAGCGAGGGCGCCGCCGGCGCTGCAGCCCGCGGCTCGGCGGCGCGCAGCGGAGCCGCGAAAGAAAAAACCGAGCCGCGGGCGCTCGAATGGTCCAGCACGAGCTTGCCGCCCATCGCTTCAACAATGCGCCGGGAAATCGCCAGCCCAAGTCCCGTTCCCTCGTGCTTGCGTGAAGCGGAGCCGTCGGCCTGCTCGAATTCCTCAAAAATCGCGGCGCGCCGTTCGGGCGCGATGCCCGGCCCCGTATCGGCCACCGCAAAGCGAGGTTTTCCGTCCGGACTCAGGGTGACGCGCACGCCGATGCCGCCGGTTTCCGTGAATTTAACCGCATTGCCCGCGAGGTTGAGCAAGACCTGGCGCAGCCGCGCGGCGTCCCCAATGAGCCGATCGGGAACATCCGGAGCGATGGAAGTGGCTATTTCCAGCCCCTTGCCCTGCGCGCGGGGCGCCAGCAATTCCACCACGCCCTCCACCAGCGCCGTGACGTTGAACGGCGCGTTCACGAGTTCCAGCCGCCCGGCCTCGATGCGCGAAAAATCAAGGATTTCATCAATCAGCGAGGCCAAAGCCGAGCCGGATGTGTGAATGGCCTCCACGTAAGCGCGCTGCTCGCCCGCGAGACTGGTTTCCGCCAACAGGCCGGCCATGCCGAGAATGCCGTTCAGCGGCGTGCGGATTTCGTGGCTCACGGTGGCGAGAAAGCGCGATTTCGCCTCGCTGGCGGCCTCCGCGCGGTCACGGGCGCCGGCGGCCTCTTTCAGCTTCCAGATTTCGTCGCGCAGGCCATCCGCCTCGGCTTTCAGGGCGGCCCGCCCGGCGCGCGCGCGCGCCAGCGCAACGAGGGCGCCAAGCGCCAGCGCCGCCGCCAGGGCCGCAAAAGCCGGCGCCGATCCCTGGATGTCCATGCAAACCCGTCCCGCGCGTTAACCTGCCGGAAAGCATGACGCGCCCGGGTTTAGAAATCGTTGCCGGAGCGGCTGTTTCCATTAACCCTTGCGATTAACCCTTGCGGTCACCCCTTGGGAATGTTCCAGAGTTCCGCCTGCGCCGCGATCCTGTCGGCGACCATGGCCGGCGCGGCGCGCACCACGTCGTGGAGCGCATCGAATTCACTATAACTCCAGCCGGCCGCGCCCCGCACGCGGGCGGCGATGGCGTGGAAGGGGCTGGGGTTATAGGCTTTGCACAGCACATAGTGCCGCGGCGGCCAGGACGGCGCGGCGCGGGCGCTGATGAATGGCTCGCTCAACGTGCCGATGGGCTGGGGCGTGAACATCGGCTGGAAACGCGCGGCGGAAGCGGGCGCGCTGTTGGCCGGGGCTGGCGGGCGCGGCACGGATTTGCCGCCGTCGTGGGCAAGCGCCGCGGCGCGCTGGGCGGCGGCGGACTGTTCGCCGGCGAGGTCCCACAGGGACTGGCCGTTTTCCGGCGCGAAAGCATCGATATAAATCATGCCGGCGACGCGGGCGGGCTCCCGGTCCGCCGCGCCCGTGATCACCATGCCGCCGTAAGAATGGCCGACGAGCAGAACATCTGTCAGATTTTCATAGCGCAGGAGGCCCGCGATATCCTCAATATGGCTCGAAAGGCTCACATGTTCGGGCGCGACATGGGCGCGCTCGGCAAGGCCTGTCAGGGTGGGCGCGTAAACGTTGTGGCCGCGGGCGCGCAAAAGATCGGCGGCGGCGCGCCAAGACCACGAGCCGCACCAGGCGCCGTGGACCAAAACAATGGGCATTGAAATCTCCGTTTTATCGGGGGCAGTCTGGCACGCGCTGGGCGCAGGCGCGAGCCGTCCCGCCGACCGTCTCGCCCGCCGCGGATTTTTATGCCAAACAGCGGCAGCGGAAACAGAAGGAGATCCCGATGCAAGGCAAGATCGCGCTCGAAGAGCATTTCGCCATTCCTGAAACGCTTCTCGACTCCAAAGGCTTTCTGGCGCCGGAGACTTGGCCTGAGCTGGAAATGCGCTTGCTCGACATTCACGGGCGACGCATTGAGGAGATGGACAGGCACGGAATCGAGACGATGATCCTGTCGCTCAACGCGCCCGCTGTGCAGGCGATTTTTGATACGGCGCACGCCAATGAAATTGCCAAGCGCGCCAATGATTTTTTGGCCGCGCAAGTGGCGA
>JANYFM010000261.1 GCA_025362655.1 Hyphomicrobiales bacterium
TCTCCTCCCGGGCGCGGACGGAAGCGGGAATATCCGCGGGCCAGTCCATTTAGGGCGCATCAACAGAGCGGGCGCGGGCCAGCGCCAGCGACGCCGAGCGGCGGCGCATCTCGCCCTTCAACGCGGCCAGCCCTGTTGCCAGGGCGGTTTCCTCGGCGCGCAGATCGCGGTCGTCAAGCTCGACCAGCACCTCGCCCTCGCTGACGCGCTTGCCGTTCTGGGCGAGCACCGCGCGGACTTTTCCGGTCTCAACGGGCTGCACCAGTTTGACGCGCCCGGTTGATTGAATCTTGCCCTGGGCGATGGCGATAATATCGATCCGGCCGAAGAACGCCCAGGCCACAGCGACGACGACGAACGAGCAAATCAGCAGCAGCAGATAAATCCGCGCCGGCGAGGGCGGCGTCTCCAGGATTTCCAGCGCCGCGGGCAGGAACTCGCGGTCCGCCGGAAGGCGCGCGGGCCGGCGCGGAGCGGCGGGGGGAGCGCCGGGCTGCGCGCCCGGCTTGATGCCGGCGGGGGCGTTCATGGCTTGCCCTGACTGTTTTGCAGAGCCCACAGATGCGCGTAGAGCCCGTTGGGAATTTTGATCAGCTCGTCATGCGTGCCGTTCTCGACAATGCGCCCGTCAAACATGCTGAGGATGCGGTTGCAGGGGCGGATCGCGGCCAGCCGGTGGGCGATGATGATGACCGTGCGGTTACGCACGATGTGTTTCATATTCTCCTGGATGATCCGCTCGCTCTCATAATCGAGGGCGCTGGTCGCCTCGTCGAAAATCAGGATCGGCGGGTTGATCGCCAGCGCCCTCGCGATGGCGATGCGCTGGCGCTGCCCGCCGGAGAGATTGGCGCCGCGCTCCTCGATCATCGAGTCATAGCCCTCCGGAAGCTTGGCGATGAATTCGTCGGCGCCGGCGAGCCGCGCAATGGACACCACTTGGGCGCGCTGCATGGCTGGCGCGGAAAACGCGATATTTTCGTGAATGGTCCGGTTGAACAGGATGTTTTCCTGAATGACGACGCCGATGTGATGGCGCAGCCAGCCGGGATCGACCTGCGAAAGATCGGCCCCGTCGAGGAGCACCTGGCCCTCATTGGGGATGTAGAGGCGCTGAATCAGCTTCGCGAGCGTCGATTTGCCGGAGCCCGACGGACCGACAATGCCGATCACCTCGCCCGGGCGGATTTGCAGCGAGATATTTTTCAGCACGTCCGGCGTATTGGGCCGGTAGCGGAACAGGATGTTTTTGAACTCGATCAGGCCGCGCGGCGGCGGCGGCACGCCCCGGCTCAGCGGCCTTTGCTCGGCGGGGGCGTTGAGAATGTCGCCAAGCCGGTCAATGGATATCTGCACCTGCTGGAAATCCTGCCATATCTGCGACAGCCGCAGAATCGGCTGCGTCGTCTGTCCGGCGATCATATTGAAGGCGATCAGCTCTCCCAGCGACAATTCGCCGTCCATCACCGCTTTGGCGCCGAAAAGCAGGATCAGCGCCGTCGTCACCCGGCTGACATACTGAATGGCGTTTTGGCCGCCCGAGGCGATCATGGTCGAGGAGAAGGCGGTGCGGACATAGGCCGCGAGCTTCTCCTCCCATTGCGCCTGCATGATCGGCTCGACCGCCGAGGATTTCACCGTGTGGATGCCGACGATGGCCTCGACAAGGAACTGCTGGCTTTCCGCGCCGCGGTTGAATTTTTCTTTGATGCGCTCGCGCAATGGCGGGCGCAGGAGCGCGGCGATGCCAAGATAAACCGGGATGGACAGCACCACGATCATCGTCAGGAATGCCGAATAAAAGAACAGCACAACGATGAAGACGAAGGCGAACAGGAAATCGAGGACCGAGAACAGCCCCTGCCCCGTCAGAAAGTTGCGGATATTCTCCAGTTCGCGCACGCGCGCCACGGTCTGGCCGGCCGAGCGCGTCTCGAAATAGCCGAGCGGCAGGCGCAGCAGATGGTGGAACAGCCGCTGGCCCAGCTCCACATCAATGCGGTTCGTGGTGTGTGACAGCGCATAAGTGCGCAGATATTGCAGCAGCACGTCGAACAGGCCTATCCCGATGATGCCTCCGACCAGCACGAACAGGGTCGAGTAGCTTTTATGCGCCAGCACCTTGTCGACGATCACTTGGAAAAACAGCGGCGTCACGAGGGCGAAAATCTGCACAAAGAACGAGGCGATCAGCACGTGGCCGAGCGGTTTGCGGTAGCGCCAGATGGACGGCAGAAACCAGCGAAAACCGAATGTTCCCGGATCGATTCCCGCGCCGCCGATTTTGCGCGCGATCAGCAGTATCCAGGGATCGACGAGGGCAAACAAATCCGCCGCCGGCATTTCCCGGTCGATCCGGGTGATCGGATCGACAATCCGGTATTGGCCCGAAGGATTGATACCCGTGAACAGGACAAACCCGCCCTCTTTCAGACGAAGCAGCGAGGGAAACGGCGCGCTGACGAGGCGGCCGGGGCGCTTCAACGCAACGCTCCTCGCCTTGAGGCCTATGCGCAGCGCCGCGCGTGTGACATCGTCCGGCCCGGCCATGCGCGGCGCCAGCGCCAGTTCATGGCCAAGCTGGCGCGGATCAGCGGCGATCCGGTAGAAAGCCGCCACCGCGCACAGGCTGCAAAGCCCGGAATCGAGCTGCTCGGCGGGAACTTTATCGTTGATGGCTTCGTTCATATAGGCCCCGGCACCCCCGCCGTTCGCTGACACGAGCCGGGGGACGATCTTTTGATCGATAGCATATTCGCGCCTATTCGGCAGTATGCTCTCAAATATTGTTTAATTCGATACAATCCGCCGGGCCGGCGGGATGTCAGGCGCTATTTCGCAGGCGCCCGGGGGGATTGTCACCCTCCGGACCGTTTTCCCCAGCGATTGCGGAATTCTATTCCACGATAACAAGCGCGTCGAGCGCCAGAGCGCCCTGCCCGTGGGGATACACGGTGACGGGATTGAGGTCGGCTTCGGTAACTTCGGGATGGGCAAGCACGAACGCCCCCAGCGCTGCCGCGACTGCGGCCGCTGCCTCGATGTCGCATGGCGGGGCGCCGCGAAAGCCGTTGAGCACGGCGGCGCCTTTTAATTGGCTGATCTCCCGGACGATATCTGTTTCGCCGAGCCCCGCGGGCATAACCCGCATGTCCCGCAGCGCCTCGGCGAAGACCCCGCCAAGGCCTATCAGCAGCATCGCGCCCCACTCAGGATCGTTGCGCGCGCCAATGATGAGTTCGGCGCCCCGCGGCGCCATCGCCTCAATGAGCACGCCGTCGATATCGAGATCGGGGCGCGAACGCGAGAGATTGGCGTGCAATTGCGTCCAGCCCTGCGCCAAATGCTCCTCATCCGCGAGACCCAGAATAACCCCGCCCGCTTCGGTTTTGTGGGTCAGTTGCGCCGATTGGGCTTTCAGAGCGACGGGATAACCGATGCGCCGCGCCGCCGCTCCCGCCGCCTCCAGCGAAGTGACCATTTCGCCGGGCGCAACAGGCACGCCGGCGAGCGCCAGAACGCCTTTTGCCTCGTATTCGCAAAGCACGCCCTTGCGCAGGCGCGGGGCGATTTCCCGCGGCGCGCTGTCCAAGGCCGGCTGCCAGCCGTTGGCGTGCTCCCTAAGCCGCGCCAGCGCCCGCATCGCCCGTTCGGGGGAGCGTATGAAGGGCACGCCGAGCGCCCGGAATTCGGCGATCAAATCCTGGGGCACCTCCGCCTCATCGCCGAGCATGGCGAGGATGACGGGCTTGGTCGGCTTGAAATCGCGCATGGCCTGAAGGATCGGCGCATTCTTGCGGTGCGCCATCTTCGGATTGGAGAAGATCACGCCGAACACAACCGCGGCGTAGCGATCGTCCGCCAGCATCGGCTCCAGGGTTTTCCGGTAGAGCTCGGGATCGACCAGCGCCTGGGCCGTGAGATCGAGCGGATTGGTCGGCAACACAAGGTTGGGCGCGATGGCGCCAAGAAGGGCGGCGGCCGCCGGCGAGGGCTGCGGCAGCGGCAGGCCGATATCCGCGCAATAATCCAGTGTCATGCCTTTAAAGGCGCCGGAATCCGTGATGACGGCGACGCCGCCTTTGCCCATCGGCGGGCAGCGCAGCAGCATTTCCGAGACATCGATCAGCTCTTCCAGGGTTTCGACCACGCAGGCGCCGGCATAAGTTGCGGCGGCGCGCATCACCTCCCAATCGCCGGCGAGTGCGCCCGTATGGGTCTGCGCGGATTCGCGCGCCGCGGCGCTGCGGCCGGGGTGGAGCAGCACCAGCGGCTTGCCCATGGCCCGCGCCCGGCGCGCCAGCTCCAGAAAGCGTTTGGGCTCGCGCATTTGCTCGACAACCAGCGAAATCACCGCGGTCTTTTCATCGTCGAGCACGTAGCCGAGAAAATCCTCGATGCCGTTCAACGCCTCGTTTCCGGTGGAAACCGAAAAGGTGACGCCGATGCCGCGCGCGTGCAGCGCCGCGCGCGCCACCGTCGCCATCGCGCCCGACTGCGAGACAATGGCAAGACCCGGTCCGGTGACCGGGCGCGGCTCGCTGACGCCAAACGTCAGGCAAACGCCGTCGAGATAATTGATCATGCCAAGACAATTGGGGCCGGCGAGCGCCATGCCCGCATCGCCGGCAATGCGCGCCAGTTCATCCTGCGCCGCGCGGCCCTGTTCGCCGGCCTCCGCAAACCCGGCGGCGTAGACGATCATCGCGCCGACGCCGCGCGCGGCGCATGCCCGCGCGGTCTCCAGCACGGCCTTGCCGGGAATAGCCAGCACCGCGCAGTCAACGCCGCGCGGCAGATCCGCGGCCGCGGCGAGGCAAGGCCTGCCGTCAATCTCCCTGCGTGAAGGATTGACGAGATGCACATCGCCGGCAAAAGCGAAACGCGCGAGATTGCCCATCACGCCGCCGCCGAGCGAGCCTGGAGCATTGGAGGCGCCGATGACGGCGACCGAGCGCGGCCGCAGCAGGCGCCCGATGGCGGCGCGCGCGGCGGCTTCCCTGGATGCGTCAGACATCGCGCTTGTAGGCCCCGAGCCCCGGACGGAAGGATTTTTCGTCGAGGAATTGTTTGAGCCCCTTGGCGCGCCCGCCCTCGGTGTCGAGGAAACGCGACTGGTGGCTTTTCGCCATCAGATATTCGTCGGCGAGCTCGAAAGACATGCCCATCGTCGCGCGCACCGCCTGTTTGGCGGCGCGCAGCACGGTGGGATTTTTGCCGAGCAGCTCCTTTGCCAGTTCGCGCGTATGCTCCCGCAGCCGCGCCAAAGGCACGGCCTCGTTGACGAGGCCCATTTGCGCGGCTTTTTTTCCGTCGAAGGTCTTGCCGGTCATGACGTAATACATGGCGTCGCGCTGATTCATGGTGGCGACGACAGAGCGCGTGACATTGCCGCCGGGAATAATGCCCCAGTTGATCTCCGACAGGCCGAACTGCGCCTCCTCGGCGGCGATGGCCAGATCGCAGCCCACCAGCGGCGTGAAGCCGCCGCCAAAACACCAGCCGTTGACCATGGCGATGGTCGGCTTGGCATAGGTCATCAGCATGCGCCATTGCCAGTGCCAGGCCGAGCGGCGGCCCTGGTTCTGCTCGTGATAGGAGAGATGGTCCAGCGCGCGGAAATATTCGCGCAGGTCCATGCCGGCGGTGAAAGCGGTGCCGGCGCCGGTCAGCACGACGACGCCGATGGAATCCTCGACCTCGATCCTGTTAAGCACATCAACCATGTCGTCGTTGAGCGCCGGGCTCATGGCATTGCGCTTTTCCGGGCGGTTGAGCGTTACCCAGCCGATGCCGTCCTCGATCTCGACGAGCACATTCTTCCAGTCGCCGAATTTTTTCATCGTGCCGCCGGTCATCCCAATCTCCATAATTTTCAGGATTTGCGGGCTTTCGCGCCGCTTTCCCCGCTGTGGTAGTCATTCGAGGCGATTTCGGCAATCAGCTTCTTGAGGACCGCGTCGGCGAAATCCTCGAACCTCTTGGCGGCGATCATGAACGCGCCGTCGCCGCCGATGACCGACTCTTGGTAATGCTCAGCAAGATCGGGCTCAACGCTCAAAATGGGCAGGCCATTGATGGTGATGCCGGCGGCGACCGCATCATCGCGCGCCCGGGTGACGGGGCGCCCGCTGGTGTTGGCCCCGTCGCCGGAAATGTCGATAACGCGCCGCGCGCCGCGCAAATCGCCGCGCGGGAACTGCGCCACGGCTGTGTCGATGGCCCCGCTGATCGAGGTGCCGCCGCCGAACAGCAGGCGCGGCACATTTTCGATTCCCTCGGCGAGCGCATTGGCGGACGCCTCGTCCTTCAGGATCGTCCACGGCAAAACCTCGCGTTGCAGCCGCGGGCCGGTCCATTGGAACATGCTGACGGCGATCGAGCCGATCATGCCCGCGCGCACCGCATTGAGCACCTGCGGATTGCGGAAGGCCGCGACATAACCGCGCTTTTGCAGATCGAAGCGGTATTGATTGACGCTGCCGGAGGCGTCCACAGCCAGCGCGAGCTGAAGATCGACGGGGGTGTCCGCGCGGGCGGCGCCCGGCGACATTCCCGCCGCCGCCGCGGCGGCGCCGGCATTGAAGCTCCGGCGGCTGGGAAAAGAATTCGTCATGGGCGCGTTTCCGGCTGCGATAACCGGATCATCCATGGATTGCCGCGCCCCGTCCAGAGCGGCGGGCGCTTTAACCCCGTCCAGCCGCCTTTTCATCGAGTTCGCGCAGGTTGTTCCGTACGAACTCGTTGTCCGGCTCCAGCCTTTGCGCCGCCGTAAAATCCTTTCGGGCCCGCGCGAGGTCGCCGCGCAGCATATACGAATAGCCGCGGTTGTTGAGCAGCTCAAAGGCGGCGCCGCCCTTGCGCTGGACCTGCGCGTATTCCTTGTCGGCTAGATCAAAACGCCCGAGCTGATCATGGGTCGCGGCGAGACCGAGCCAGGCCTCCGCGTCATTGGGCGATTTCTCGACCGCCTCGCGAAAACCCTTTTCCGCGAGGCCAAAGCTGCGGGTCCGGAAAGCCTCTTTGGCGCGGCCGATGGCGTCCCCGGGCGGTTGCACATTGGCGGCGGAGGGATCGGCGAGGGCCTGCTGCGAGGCGGCGGGATCGCCCAGATCGAACCCGCCCGAGGCATTGCAGCCCGCCAGCGCGGCGGCGGTGGACAAGGCGAGGGCAAGACTAACGAATTTACGCATCGCTTGGCTCCGGGGATCAGATGTTGGCGCTGGAGAAACTGACAACGACCGGCAGCATCAGCACAACCAGCAGGGTAGGAAACACGAAAAGCGTTAAGGGAACGACCAGCTTGGCCGGCAGCGCATAGGCCTTCTCCTCGGCCTTCATCAGGCGCTTGTTGCGCATGTCGTCGCTGTAGGTGCGCAGCGACTGGGTCAGGCTGGAGCCGAGCTCCTCCGACTGCTGCAGCAGCGTCGAGAAAGACGACGCCTCTTTGATGCCAAGCCGGGCGGCGAGGCTTTCAATCGCTTTTGACAAAGGCTTGCCGCTGCGGATTTCGCGCGCCGACAGATCGAGATTGCGGGCGAGGGAGGGATAGGCTGTGCCGATCTCCTGGGCGATGCGGTTGATCGCCGCCTCCATGCTGAGGCCGGCCTGGGCGCAGACAACCATCAAATCCATGAAATCGGGAAACCCGTCGGTGTGTTCGCGTTTTAGCCGGCCGATGCGCCGGTCGAGCGCGATGGAGGGCAGCACGAAACCGAACGCGACGCCTAACAGCGCGACAACCGCGATAACCGGATAGGTCGCCTCGTCAAAGAAAACATACGTCGCCACAGCCAGCGCCGCGCCCAGCACGAGCGCGCAGCCGAGCCGCAGGCCAAAGAACCACACCAGAGCCTGCGCGTCGTAATAGCCGGCCTGAATCAGCCGGGTGCGCAAAACACGGGTTTGCGAGCGGTCCGTCTGCCCGGCGGAATCAGCGAGCCCGCCGATGAACCCGCCCATCCGCGCTTTGACCCCGCCCGCCGGGCCAGCCAGCGCGGCCTCCTCGGGCGCGCCGGAGACACGGCGCGCGACATCGGTTCGCGCGCCGGCGATGCGCATCGCAACCATCGCGATCGCCGCGGCGAACAGGCCGGCGGCGATGACAACCATCGTTGTCGTGTCGCCGTCAAAGAGGTCGCTGACCCCCGCGAGAATGTCCTCGATCATGGCGTCAGAACCTGAAGTTGATCATTTTGTGCATGACGATATTGCCGACAACCATCCAGAAAGCGGCGCCCGTCAGGCCCCAGAAAATCACCGGATGCGACCAGTTTCCGCCGTAGAAATTCGGCGACAGCCAGTTGATGATGAAGAACAGGAAAATCGGCACAGCCGAAAGGATCAGCGCGGAAATGCGGCCCTCCGCCGAGAGCGCGCGGATTTTACGCCGCATCTTGACGCGCATGCGCACGACCTCCGTCAAATTATCGAGAATCTCCGTGAGATTGCCGCCGGACGAGGCCTGGATCGCCACGGAAGTGACAAACAGCGGCAAATCCTCCTGGCCGACGCGCTCCAGCATGTTGCGCATCGCCGTCTCGATATCGAGGCCAAAGGTGATTTCATCCTCGACCATGCCGAACTCCGTGCCGGCGGGATCGGCCATTTCGCGCGCCGCCATCTTGATCGCGGCGGGCACGGGATGGCCGGCGCGAAGGCTGCGCACGATGATGTCCAGCGCCTCGGCGAATTGCTCGGTGAATTTGGCGCGGCGCTTCTTGCGCATGCGCAGCAGCACAAGCAGCGGCGACAGAACGCCGGCGGCGGCGCCCGCTCCGGCCGCCGCGAGAATTCCGTAGCGCCACAATGTCCCCGTGAAAACCACGGCGGCGAAACCGGCGGCGAGAATGCCCAGCTTCCACAGCCCCATCGTCAACCCGGACTGGACTGTCAGGCTCTTGAGCCATGTGCCTATCTCGATGCGCGTCTCCAGCGCGCCGAGGCCGCGCTCGCGGCGAAGCTTGACCACCGCCTCCCTGCGCCCGCCGCCCTTGTCAAATTCCGCGAGGCGGCGGTTGACGCTGCGCCGGTGATCCGCCGCCGTGAAGGTCAGCAGATACACAGCCTCGGCGATGGCGAGAACGGCGCCGATCAGCGCCGCGTAAAAAATATAGAGCGGATCGATATCCTCAAACACGATAAGGCGCCTCAGAGCGGTTTGGAGGGATCGAACATGCTGCCGGGCATGGAATAACCCATGGCCACGAGGTCTTGAAGAAAGCGCGGGCGGATCCCCGTCGCCATGAAGTGCCCGTGGATTTTGCCGTCGTCATCGGTTTTGACGCGGACAAATTTGAAGATTTCCTGCATCTGAACAATGTCGCCCTCCATGCCCGTGATCTCGGCGATGGAGGTGACGCGGCGCGAGCCGTCGGAGAGGCGCTGCAGTTGCACGATGACGCGAATGGCGGCGGCGATCTGGCCGCGCACGCTGGTCTGCGACATCGGCAGTCCCGCCATGCCGATCATCTGTTCGAGGCGCGACACCGCCTCGCGCGGCGTGTTGGCGTGGATCGTCGCCATGGAGCCGTCGTGGCCGGTGTTCATGGCCTGAAGCATGTCGAAGGCCTCCTCGCCGCGGCACTCGCCGAGGATGATGCGCTCGGGGCGCATGCGCAGCGCGTTTTTAACCAGCTCGCGCTGGCGGATTTCGCCTTTGCCCTCGATATTGGGAGGGCGGGTTTCCATGCGCGCGACGTGGCGCTGCTGCAATTGCAGCTCGGCCGCGTCCTCAATGGTGATGAGGCGCTCTTTTTCCGAAATGAACGCGGAGAGCGCGTTGAGCATGGTGGTTTTGCCAGAGCCCGTGCCGCCCGAAACGATCATCGTCACGCGCGCGGCCACCGCCGCTCCCAGCAGGTCCGCCATCGGCTGGCGCAGCGCGCCGACCTCAACAAGACGGTCGAGCCCGAGCGGTTTTTTGGAAAACTTGCGGATCGACACCAGCGGCCCGTCCACGGCGATGGGCCGCACCGCCACGTTGACTCGCGAGCCGTCTTTCAGGCGCGCGTCGCACATAGGCTGGGATTCATCGACGCGCCGGCCGACTCCCGAGACGATGCGGTTTACGATTCGCATCAGATGCGCCTCGTCGGTGAAGCGGATGGCGACGGGCTCCAGCTGGCCTTTGCGCTCAACGAATATATTGTCATGGCCGTTGATCAGAATGTCGGCGATGGTGGGGTCCCGCAGCAGCGGCTCGATCGGGCCAAGGCCGATCATTTCGTCAATAATCTCGGAAACAAAGTCCGCCAGCTCCTGCGCGGTCAGCGCCAGCCGCTCTTTGACGATATACTGGGCGACCAGATCATGAATCTGAGCGCGCGCCTCCTCGGGCGGCATTTTCTCCATGACGGAGAGGTTGATGTCCTCCAGCAGCTGATGATGCAGGCGCACTTTGGCATCGAGAAATTTCTGGCTGGTCAGAGTTGATCCCGCCGGCGCGGCGGAGGGAACCGGCGGGCGAAAACGCGCGGCGGCGGCGGGCGGCGGCGCGTCCGCCTCCTCTTGCGGAGCGGCGAACGGCGGCGGCGGCACGTCAAACGCCCCCGGAGGCGGCGGAGGCATATCCGACGGCTCTTTTTTCACAAGGCGCTGCGCGGAAAATCGGCCAAACATGTTCAAATCTCCGGTCAGGCGGCCTGCGGCGCGAACAAAATGCGTTTCAAATCGCTGGTGACGGAATTGCCGGGCTTGACGGTTTCCAAGGCAACGCCGCGGTCGATGGCCTCGCGCACAACCTGGTAATTATTGGCGACCGGCCCGGCAAAGGAGGCGCCCAGCGCGCGCTCCACATCCGATTTGCGCAAGGTGCCGCCAAACAGCAGACCCGTCTGAAAGCGGTTGACGATGACGCGCGGCGCGCTGGCTTTTGAAAGCCGCTCGCCGATGCTGCCGGCGAGGCGCCTCGCATAACGCAGGCCCGGCACCGTCATATCGGTGACAACGAAAATGCGGTCCGATCCCGCCAGCACATCATTGGTCCAGGGGAACCAGGTGCGGGGCAGATCGATGACGAGATTATCGAAGCGCCCCGCCGCGACCTCCAGCAGGCGCGCGATGGCGGCGGCCTCAAGGCCGTTGGGCTCGGCGGGTTTGGCGGGCGCGGCCAGCAGCATGATGCCGCTGTCATGCCGCGCCAGCATCACTTCCATCAATTGCGCGTCGAGGCGCTCGCCGCGCTCGCCCATTTCGCGCAGATCGAGGCGCGGCTCCAGATCGAGAAAGTCCGCGCAGGCGTCATTGTCAAAATCAAGATCGATCAGGCAGGTTGTCTGCCCGCCCGCCGCCCCGCTCTGATGCATCTGCATCGCGGCTTCGACGGCCAAAGTTGTGTTGCCGACGCCGCCGGCGGCGGGCATGAAGGTTACCACCTGGGCCTGCCGGTCTCCTTCGGGGGATTCCGACCGCAGGGCTTTCAGGCAGGCGCGCAGCAGGTCTTCGGGTTTCACGGGTTTGCGCAGAAAATCGCTGACGCGGATTTGCAGGAACCAGCGGCCGACAGCGTCGTCAAAGGACTCTGTCAGCACAATCAGCGGCGCGCGCCCGGCGATGCGGATCATCAGCCTTTGCAGCGCCAGCAAATGCTCGCGCTTTGTCGCGTCGATATCGACAACGATGACGCTGGCGCGGTCGGCTTCGGTGAAATCGGCGAGATCGACGATGGTTTGATCGATCACCGTGATCTGGCTCTGACGGGCGCCGTTCATCGCGCTCCGCGCCGCCTCGCGCAGCGGCGCGTCCGGGCTGATCAGCAGAATGTTGCAGGGCTGGGCGGCCATGGTGTCCCTTGTCATTGGGTTCCCGCCCCGGCGGGACGGGCGGGGGCGGCGGCGGCCGGAGCATCGGCGCCGGCGCGGTAGCGGTTCACCGTCGCGGCGGAGCGCATTCCGTCGGCGGGAATGCTGGTGTCAAAAGAATCGCGGCGCCAGGGATTGGCGATGTGAATCGCTTTGTTCGCGGCGACGGCGTCGCCGGTGTGTTCGGTGAGGAAATCGCTGCGCGACAAAGAGTCCGCGCAGCCGCCCAGCGCGAGGCATAAGAGCGCCGCGAACAACGGCCGGGGCAGGCGCGGAAAATCAGCGGGCAACACGGGAACCTCCATTGCGCATGTCGAGAATGTGTCCCTGGGCGACGCGTCCGCCCTCGCCGTTGGAGCGTCGCAGCTCTTCCGGGGTAAGCTCTTTCTTGCCGAGCAAAAAGCGGTCGATGTCGTTGACGGGGCTTGTCGCGTCGAGCGGCGAGCGCAGTTTTTGGCCGGGTTTTGAAGGCTGCACCAGATGCGGCGTGACGATGATCGCCAGCTCCGTCTCCTTCTTCTCAAATGCCACGCTTTTGAACAGCGAGCCGAGCACGGGCACATCGCCCAGCCACGGCAACTGCCGCGTGTTGTCGGAATTAGTGCTTTGCAGCAGGCCGGCGATGGCGAAGCTCTGTCCGTCCCGCAATTCGATCTGCGTGCTGGCGCGGCGCACGATGAGCGCGGGCACCGGCCCCGCCGTCGTCTGCACGGAATTGGTCGTGTCGATCTGGCTGACCTCGGGCTCAATCTTCAGATTGATCAGGCCGCCGCCCAAAACAACGGGCGTGAAATTGAGGCCGACGCCGAATTTTTTGAATTCGATGGTCACCTGCCCCAGCGGTCCCGCGATGGGAAACGGAAACTCGCCGCCGGCCAGAAAGCTGGCGGTCTGCCCGGACATGGCGATGAGGTTTGGCTCGGCGAGGCGGCGCGCGAGGCCCTTGTCCTCCAGCGCCTGCACAAGCGAATCGGCTTTCGTTCCGCCGGTCAGCAAATGGCCCAGCAGCGAAGCGAAAGGCGCTGTGCCCGTCGCCGCCAGCGCCGGTCCGGTCGAGAAATTCAGGCTTTTGCCGACGACATCCCATTGAACGCCGATGGCTTTGCCGGCGTTGCGCGAGACTTCGATGAACCGCACTTCCAGCATCACCTGCTGAGGCTGCGAAATCGTCATGGAATTGATGACGTCGGGGCCAAACTGCTTGGCAAAGGTCACGGCGCGCTCCAGCGATACGCCGTCGGTGACATTTCCCGACAGCATAATGCGGCCATTGATGGAGGAGACTTCGATGTTCGAGCCGGGCAGGCGCCGGCGCAGCTCTGTGCGAAGGCGGCTGGTGTTGTAGCCGACCTCCACCTCGATGGTGCCGACGAGAACCTTGTTGGCATCGTAGGCGGAGATGGAAGTCGTCCCGAGCTTCTTGCCGTGGATATAGAAAGAGCGGTCGGTCAGCGGCATGGCGTCGGCGACATCGGGATCGCCGACCACAAGATCCACGTAGGAGACGCCGGTTTTCAGCGTTTCTGTATTGCCAATAGAGACGGTGGCCGAGGTCCTGCCGCC
>JANYFM010000281.1 GCA_025362655.1 Hyphomicrobiales bacterium
CCCGCATCGAAGGCTTGCGAGCCAGGCATGTTTAGGTTACACTAAACGAATGAAAAGAACCTCGATACCCACACCCGCCGATGCTGCCCGCAAGCAGGCGGTGATCTATGCCCGCGTCTCCTCCAAGGAGCAGGAGAAGTAGGGTTTCTCATTCCCGGCGCAATTGGAGTTGCTCAAGGAATATGCCGCCGCCAACGCTTCGCGGTGGCTCAGGAATATGTGGACGTTGAAACTGCCAAGCAGACGGGCCGCGCCGCCAACTGCACTTGGGAGGACGGCGAAGTGGTCGAGACCTTCCGCCAACCCTTTGATATACTTTCAGAAATGGCAACCACCGCTGCACGCATCGAGGCGGGCGAGCGGGCCAAATCGGCAAAAAGTGAGATTTGGCTCCCCGAGCTGGACTCGAACCAGCGACAATTCGATTAACAGTCGAATGCTCTACCAGCTGAGCTATCGGGGATCACGCCTTGGCGCTGCGCGGCTATAGCAACTCGGGACGGCGTTGCAAAGCGAAAAATCCCGGGGAAATATGCCGGCGGCAATTCCAACCGCCCAGCGCAGCCCGGCGCGGAGACGGCCCCATGACCGACACAAAACGGATTGAGGAGACTTTCGCGTCATTCGGCCGCGTCGAGGTCCGGCGCATGTTCGGCGGGCACGGCGTTTACGCGGACGGGTTGTTCTTCGCGATGGTCCACGGCGGCGAGGTATTTCTAAAAACCGACGAGGCTGTTGCGGAGCGTCTGCGGGCGGCTGGCTCGCGGCCCTTTTCCTATCATCACAGCGTGCGCGGGCTGGTGACAACGTCGCTCTGGACCCTGCCGGCCTCGGCGCTCGATGATGAGGCGGAACTGGTGGAATGGTCACGGCTGGCGCTCGATGCCGCGCGGCGCAAGGCGGCGGGAAAGAAGCCGAAAGCCCCGGGGAAGGCCGCGGTCAAGCGCAAACCGGTTCAATCCCGCGCGGGCAAATAAGGCCCAAGCTCCCGCGCCGCCTCCTCCACAAGGCTCAGATCGAGCACGTTATCGACGCTGACAGAGGCATCCGTGACGAACCCCTGGACGCGGAAAAATTCGAGGTCTTTGCGCAGGCTGGCGACGGCCGGCTTTCCCTCGGGGCTAAGGGCCTGCACGTAGGCGGCGCGAATTTGCGCCTCGGGCATTCCCAGCCCCTTCGACATGATGGCGACAATGGCGTCGCCCTTGGGGCCGCGCGCGAATGCGCCGTCTTTCACCGCGTCATTGTAGTCGCGGAGCGCCCGCACGTAGGCTTTCATAAAGCGCAAGCCGGCGGCGCGCCGCTCCCGGATGAACTTTTCGCTGAAAAAGACCATGCCGATCTGATCGTCCGGATAGAAATCCTCTGTCGAAACCGCGCGGACTCCATCCCCCGCGGCAACGATCGCCGTGGCGAAAGGCTCGATCATGATGGACCCGTCAATGGCGCCTGTTTTGAATGCGGCGGCCTGCTGGGGGAAACTGATGAAAACCGTTTCAATATCCGCAAAAGCCAGGCCGCCCTTTTTCGCGGCTTCGTTAAGCGTTGAGCTTGGGCTGCCGCCGGGCGCGAGGAGCGCGATTTTAAGGCCTTTCAAATCCGCGTAGGTTTTGTAACGCCCGCTGTCCATGAGCGCTTTGCGGATCATTAGCGTTTGAAAGAAATTGCCCGGTCCGGTGCGTGAGCGGTCGGCGACGATTTTCATGCCGAGGCCGCGGGCCGCGCCATTGTAAAGCGACGCCGACGCCGTGCCGCTGCCGACATCAAGCTCCCCTTTGCCGAGCGAGGGCAGCATGCGCTGCGCCGTGTCGAAGGGAATGAAAGTCACGTCGAGCGCTTCGGCGCGGAAATAGCCTTTGGCCTCCGCGATAAAGAACCCGGCGTCGGAGGAATTGCCGACGGTGGCCACAGTGACCGCATCGGCGGCGCGCGAGGGCAGGGGCAGGGCCAACGCGGCGGCGAGCAGGGCAATTGGCAAACGCATCGTCGAATTCCCGTTGGCGGCGCGCGCGTCAATCCTTGCGCGAATAGGGTCCCAGCAGTTTCAGCGCTTCCTTCTGAAACGATGTATCCACCAGCTTCTCCGCCGTTAGTTCCGGCGATTGCACGTAGCCGTGCTTGCGGAAAAAGGCGAGGTCCTTTTCGAGGCCTGCGATATTGAGCGCGCCGTCGGGATTCATAAACTGCGGCCGCGTGGCGCGAAGCTGCGCCGCGCTCAGGCCGGAAAAGCTCTCGAAGATGCGCAGCACCCCGTCAGCGGCCGGCCCGGCGCGCCAATAACCCTTATCGACGGCGTCGTTATAGTCGCGCACCCCGCGCAGGTAGGCTTTCATGTAGCGCAAGCCCGCGTCAGGCCTTTGGCGCGCGAATTTCTCGCCGTAGAAAACCAGCGACACCTGCGCGCCCGGATAGAAGTCCTCGGTCGATGCGGCGGCGACGATGGTGCCCGCCGCCTCGCCCGCGCTGGTGAAAGGCTCGACCATGATGGCCGCGTCGATGGATTTGCCCTGAAACGCCGCGACGGTCTGCGGCATGCCCAAAAACACCTGGTCGAGATCGGCATATTCGATGCCGCCTTTCATCGCGGCTTCGTTCAGCACGGATTGCGGGGTGATGCCCGGCGCGGGCACGGCGATTTTCATGCCTTTGAGATCGGCAAAGCTCTTATAGCGCCCGGATTCGATATGGTCCTTTCGCACCGCCAGCACCTGATAGCGGTAACCGGGCGCGGTCGAGCCGCGGTCGGCGACGATGCGGATATCGATTTTGCGCGCGGCGGCGTTATAGAGACCGGCGGAGGCGATGCCGCCGCCTGTGTCGAGATCGCCGGTGCCCAGCGGCGCGATCATCTGCGCCGCGGAGCCGAAGGCAACCGGCTCCACGTCGAGATTCTCCGCTTTGAAATAGCCGCGATCCAAGGCGATATAGACAATGAGATCGCCGCCGGAATGAACCACGCCGGCGCGCACTTTGTCGGCGGCGAGGGCGCCTTGCCAGCCGGCGGCGGCCAGCGCGGCGGCGGCGGCAAGGGCGCGCAGGGACCTGATATTCCCGCGCATCAGTTTTTCCTGACGTAAGGCCCGAGTTCCTTCGCCGCGGCGGCCGCGAAAGACCCATCCACAATCGCTTCCGCTGTGATGTCCTGCGAGGTCACCTCGCCGCGCGATTTGAAGAAGGCGAGGTCTTTGGCGAGACTCGCGATATTCAGCGTGCCATCGGGATCGGGATATTGCGGGGTTATCGCGCGGATGATGGATTCCGGCATGTTCACGCCCCTGGCGAAAATTGAAATGATCTCATCCGCCGAGCCGTCATTGCGCCACGCGCCTTTATCGATGGCATCGTTGAAATCGCGCGCGCCGCGCAGAAAGGCTTTCATGAAGCGCTTCGCGGCGTCCGGGCGCCGCTTGATAAAGGGGTCGCCGTAGAGCAGCAGCGAGACCTCCGCCGCGGGATAGAAATCCTCCGTCGGCGAAACATTGACCGCCGCGCCGGAAGCCACCACCTGGCTCAGATAGGGCTCGACCATGATCGTGGCGTCTATGGCTTTCGATTGCAGCGCGGCAACCTGCGCGCCAAAGCCCAGGTAGATAACGGAGATCTCGTCATAAGGCACGCCGCCCTTTTTGGCCGCCTCGTTGAGCGAGGAATGCGGCGTGGATCCTGGCGAGGCGAAGGCGAATTTCAGCCCCCTGAGATCGGCGAGTGTTTTATAACGCCCGCTGTCCACGAGGTCCTTTCTCACAACCAGCGCCTGGTAGCCGTAACCCGGCGCCGTGCGGGCGCGGGATGCGACGACGCGCACATCAATTTTCCGCGCGGCGGCGTTGTAGAGCGCGGCGGAGGTCGCGCCGCTGCCGACATCCAGATCGCCCGAGCCCAGGGAAGGCATCATGCGCACGGCGGAATCGAGATGCGTGAGAGACACATCAAGATTTTCAGCTTTGAAATAGCCGCGGCCTTCGGCGATGAAGAGGCCCATGTCGCCCGCCGCGAGCAGAACGCCCACGGATACCTTGTCGGCGGCGCGGGCGGGCAGGGAGAGCGCGGCGATACAGGCCAGCGCGATCGGACCCGGAATTTTCAACAAGGCGCTCTCCGCGAAAATGCCGGCACCGGAAGCCGGTGACCGGGAATCTTCGCATGAGACAGCGCCGCGGGCAACGCCCAGCGAGACCGCAAACAGGTTCGGTCAATCCTCGGCGGCGGCGGCTTTCAGGGGCGGCAGTTTCACCGCGCGCATCAGGAAGGACGGCACGTGATCGCCAAGGCCGACAACGGGCCTGTCGTCATCGTGATCGCCGCGGCTCGGACGGCTTTCCTCGCGCGTCGGACGGGCGGGGCGCTCCTCGCGCGGCGGTCTTGCGGCAGGGTCGGGCCGCGGCGGACGCGCGTCAAGCGGTCGCTCGGCATTCGAGCGGTCCTGCCGCGGCGGGCGTGAACGGGAGCGCTCGGCATTCGGGCGGTCCTGGCGCGGCGGCCGGGCGGTCGGTTGGTTCTGTTCCGCGGGCTGCGCCAGCGGGTCGAAAGCCTCAATCGACGCGCGATCTTCGCGCACCGCGAACTTCTCGGCGCGCGCGGCGGATTCGCGGCTGCGGTCCTCATGGCTGCGGTGCGGGCGCCCGCGTTCAGGCTTGCCGCCGGCGCGCTCGCGTCCGCCGCGGCTGCGGCTGAAGCGCTCATCGCTCGGGGGGGCTTCGCCGAGTTCGCCCGGCATGGGGCCGATCCAGTCGATTTTGCGGCCAATCAGCTTTTCAATGTCTTCGACGTATTTTTGGTCGGCCTGGGTGATCAGCGACCAGGCCGTGCCGCTTTTTCCGGCGCGTCCCGTGCGGCCGATGCGGTGGACATAATCCTCGCTGTGGTGCGGCATATCGAAATTGAAGACGTGGCTGACGTCGGGAATGTCGAGGCCGCGGGCCGCCACATCCGAACACACGATGAGATCGACGGAGCCGTTCTTGAACGCCTCCAGCGAGGCCATGCGGGCTGGCTGGTCCATGTCGCCGTGCAGCTCGCCGACGTTGAAGCCGTGTTTGCGCAGGGATTTGAAGAGGATCGCAACCTCGGTCTTGCGGTTGCAGAAAATGATGGCGTTCTTGAAACTGTCAGCGGAGTCGCGGATCAGGCGGCGCAATGTCTCTCGTTTTGCGGCGCCGGAATGGGTCGCCACGAGGCCCTGGGTGATGGTCGTCGCGGTCGAGGCGGCCCGGGCGACTTCAACGCGCACGGGGTTGGAGAGGAATTGCTCGGTGAGGCGGGTGATTTCGGGCGGCATCGTCGCTGAAAAAAACAGGGTCTGGCGCGTGAATGGCACCATTTTGCAGATTTTTTCGATGTCCGGGATAAAGCCCATGTCGAGCATTCGGTCGGCCTCGTCGATGACGAGAATCTCGATGCCGGACAGCAGCAGCTTGCCGCGCTCGAAGAAATCCAGCAGGCGTCCCGGCGTTGCTATCAGCACGTCGGCGCCGCGCATGATCTTCTGTTCCTGATCGCCGAAGGAGACGCCGCCGATCAGCAGGGCGACGTTCAATTTGTGATTGACGCCGTATTTGATGAAGCTTTCCTCGACCTGCGCGGCGAGTTCGCGCGTCGGCTCAAGGATCAGCGTGCGGGGAACGCGGGCGCGGGCGCGCCCCTGTTCGAGGCGCGACAGCATCGGCAGGGTGAAAGCCGCCGTCTTGCCGGTGCCGGTCTGGGCGATGCCCAGCACGTCGCGTCCGGCGAGCGCGTGGGGGATGGCCTGGGCCTGGATGGGGGTGGGGATCGTGTAGCCGGCCGCCGTGACGGCTTTGAGGACTTTTTCGCTAAGCCCGGTTTCCTGAAAGGTCATTGTTTCTTGAGTTTCCTGGCGAAGGGGGCATCGTGCCGGTCCTTCGTCCTTAACGCGTCTCTTGGAGAGAACCTCGCCGCACGGTTTGCGGCGGAATTGGCGAAGGGGCACGCGAGGGCCTCTCCTTCGTCCCGCGTCACATAGGCTTTATCGCGGCAATGTCAATGGACCGGCGCCCGTTTTCGCGGAAGAAATCCGCCTCTCCGCCCAGGAGTTAAAACAAAATCAGGTTTACCGCTATTTCCGCATGCCTGTGCAGGGATCGAGAATGATGGGCTGGGCAAGATTGGCGGGGATTGAGCCTGTGGGCATGTAGTCAACCGTGATCTGGCGAAGCGATTCGCGCGGCGCTTCGCCGGCGCTTTGGCCGGGACGGGGGATGTTGGTCATCATCCGCTGAAGATCGGCGGGGGGCGCGGATCGCAGGCCCGCCATCTGCTGGAGCGCGCCGGTCTGCACCGCGCGGTCAAGAAACTGCGAGCCCGCAAGGCTCGCCAGCGCCACGGCCCCGGCGGCCAACGCAAGGGTTTTCACCGCGTCGCCGCGCGCGTCACGCCGGAAGGTTTCGAAGTTCCACATGGGTTTTAAGCCTTTCTGACGATCCTATCCTGCGGCAACAGAGTAAACAGCGGGTTTACGGGAGGAAGGAATTCCCGCGCCGCCGCTCTGGTTTTTGACATTCGCGCCCTCGGCGTGTCTTCTGTCGCCGCAAATATTCGCTGGAAGGAAATGGGCCTATGAGCCGCATCGTTCACATCGCCCTTAAGTGCGCCGACAACGCGGCCCTCGATGCCTCCACCCGGTTCTATGAGGAGGTTTTCGGCATCTATGTCACGAAGAATGAGCACAAACGCGGCCATTCCTCGCGGCACATGACCGACGGGAATATTGATCTGGCTCTGATGGTTTATGACAGCGAGGAGGAGAAAGAGGCAAAGCTCGCCGGGGCCGGCCCGCGCATCCATCATATCGGCGTCGAGGTCGAAGACCGCCCCTCCATGATAAAGAAAATCGAGGACAACGGAGGCACGATTTTTTCCGACAAGGCGGAGGGCGCGCTGAAATATCATTCACCCGACGGCACGCTCGGCGAAATCGTCGGCCTCGGCCGCTACTTCAAAAAAGAGCGCAGCGCGCTCGGCCGCATCGCCCATGTCGGCTTCAATGTCGAGGATCCCGCCAAAGCGCGGCAATTCTATGAAAACGTCTACGGGATGAAACATGTGAGAACGGTTAGCCGCGGGGGGCAAACGTCCTGCCTGATGAGCGATGGGGAAACCGATCTTGAGCTCATACGCAATACGGATGCCGCAACGCCCGGGGCCAATTGGGCGGGCGGGGGGCCATGCATCCATCATTGGGGGATCGAGGTTCCCGACGCCGCCGCCGCCGCCGCGAAAATCACCGCTCTCGGCGGCGTGGCTCTGACCCCCGGGGGCGCCAATGCCCCGCGGTTCCGCTGTCCCGATGGCAATGTGCTGGAGATACGCGCCGCCGGCGGCTACGGCGGGTAATTCACGGGCCGCTGATGCTTTGGCCCGTGCCCGCCGAGACGCCAAAACCAAATTTGAGATTATCGGTGACTGCGAAATCGAAACCCGCGCCGATGCGCGCGGCGGTTCTGGCAGTTGGCGCAGTGTTGAACAGATTATTATAGGGCAGGACCGGCCCGCCAAAGGGGTTCCCCGCGACGATTGGGCTTGCGGCGGTGAAACTGGCGGCCACAAACGGTGTAAAGCGGCCCATGTCATAGCCGAACTTCACACTGGCTCCCGAGAGATCGTAGCCGTTGATCTGGCCGCGCTGGAAAATGCCGGGCGCAAATCCGGAGCTGGTTCGGAAATCGACGAAGAATTTCTCCGTGAGCCGCTGGTTGTAGCCCGCGAACGCGCTGGTGCCGCCAAAGCCGGAGCCTGGCAAGCCCGAACCTGAAAAGCCCGAACCTGAAAAGCCAAACTTATCAATGCCGGAATAAAACCCGAAGCGCGTGGCGCTTTGGCCTATAGGCCCCGGTGCCCCCGAGACGGCCGGGGCGAGCGCCAACATCGGCAGGGAGGAGCCGGATTCCGTAAAAGCCAGCGCGGGCGCCGCGAGGCAGAGCAGGGCGGATGTGACGATGCAGCGGCGGATCATGGCGGAGCCAGGTTTTCGGCGACCAAGTTGCCAAATCTCTAGCACGTTATGAGCCGGGGCGCATCCCCGCGATAGCCAGAGGTGAAACCGGCTCAGGCTTAAATATCCACCAGCGCCGTCTCGGCCGCGAATTCCGCGCGCTCTTGGATAAACGCAAACCGCGCCTCAGGCTTGGCGCCCATGAGACGCTCGACCGAGTCCGCCGTCTCCGCGCGGTCTTCCTCGCGGATGACAACCCGCAGCAGGGTCCGCTTCCTCGGGTCCATGGTCGTTTCTTTGAGCTGGGCCGCCATCATCTCGCCAAGGCCCTTGAAGCGGCCCACATCCACTTTGCCTTTGCCGGTGAACAGCGTGCGCATCAGTTCATCCTTGTGAGCGTCATCGCGGGCATAGGCGGTCTTCGTGCCTTGAGAAAGGCGGTAGAGCGGGGGGATCGCCAAAAACAGATGGCCCGCATCGATCAGCTTGGGCATCTGCCGATAAAAAAACGTGATCAGCAGCGAGGCGATATGGGCGCCGTCGACATCGGCATCGGTCATGACAATGATTTTGTCGTAGCGCAGATCGTCCTCGCGGTATTGCGAAAGCGTGCCGCAGCCCAGCGCCTGCACGAGATCGGCAAGCTGCTGGTTGGCGTTCAGTTTGTCGCGGGTGGCATTGGCGACGTTGAGAATTTTGCCGCGCAGCGGCAGTATCGCTTGGCTGGCGCGGTCGCGCGCCTGTTTCGCGGAGCCGCCAGCGGAATCACCCTCTACAATAAACAGTTCAGAGCCTTGCGCGGACGAGTTCGTGCAATCTGCGAGCTTTCCAGGCAGGCGTAGTTTGCGCACAGGGGTTTTGCGGGCAATGTCTTTTTCGGCCCGGCGGCGCAGGCGCTCCTCGGCCCGGTCAATCGTCCAGTCGAGCAGTTTGACCGCCTGCGAGGGCGATGCGGCGAGCCAATGGTCGAATGCGTCGCGCACACTCTGATCCACGATGCGCGCGGCCTCCGCGGACATCAGCCGGCCCTTGTTCTGGCCTTGGAATTCAGGCTCCCGCATGAAAATGGCGATCAACGCGGCGCAGCCGTTCATCACATCGTCTGTGGTCAGCACGGCGGCGCGCTTGCTCTGATTGATGCGTTCGGCGTGATCTTTGAGCGCGCGAAGCAGAGCAATGCGCAGGCCGGATTCGTGGGTGCCTCCGTCGGGGGTGGGGATGGTGTTGCAGTAGGAATGCACGAAACCATCGTCATCGCTGAGCCAGGTGATGGCCCATTCCAGCGACCCGTGGCCGCCGGGTTTTTCCACCTTGCCTGTGAAGGCTTGCTCCACCACGGGCTCTTTGCCCTCGGTGTCCTGCGCCAGATAGTCTTTCAACCCGCCGGGAAAGCGAAACACCGCCTCGTCCGGAATGGGCGAGCCCGGCTCCAGCAGGGAGGGCGCGCATTTCCAGCGTATTTCGACTCCGCCGAACAGATAGGCTTTGGAGCGGGACATGCGGAACAACCGCGCCGGCCGGAAATGCGCGCCCTTCGCAAAGATTGCCGCATCCGGATGAAAGCGCACTTTGGTGCCGCGCCGGTTGGGCGCTTTGCCCTTGATTTCGAGTTTGGTGACGGGCGCGCCGCGCTCGAACGCCTGGGCGTAAAGCACCTGGCCGCGCGCCACCTCCACCTCCAGCCGGTCCGACAGCGCGTTGACGACGGAGACGCCGACACCGTGCAGTCCGCCCGATGTTTGGTAGGCGCCGGAATCGAATTTCCCGCCGGCGTGCAGCACGGTCATGATGATTTCCAGCGCCGACTTTTTTGGGAATTTCGGGTGGGGATCCACCGGCATGCCGCGGCCGTTGTCGGTCACGGTCAGCCAATCGCCCTCGTCGAGCTGCACTTCAATCCAGGTCGCATGGCCCGCCACCGCCTCGTCCATGCAATTGTCGAGCACTTCGGCAAACAGATGATGCAGCGCGATTTCGTCAGTGCCGCCGATATACATGCCGGGGCGGCGGCGCACGGGCTCAAGCCCTTCGAGCACCTCAATGGAATCGGCGTTGTAATCCGCCTCGTCAGGCGTGCCCTTGCCGTTGCGGGACGGCGCGGCTTTCCTGGCCGGCGGCGGCGGGATTTTGCGCGGCGCGGGTCCGCGCTGCCCGGCTGCGCCAAAAAGATCGATGTCGTCGGCCATGCTTTGGGATGCTCGTCTGCATTGATTCGCGTGCCGGACATTATGGCATGGATTGCCGCCCATAAGGGAACGGACCGGAAACGATTATCCCGGACTTGCGGCGGCTTTTGGGCCGGATGACCGGCGCGCTGCGTTAAATCTTCCGCAAGCCAAGAGTGGCATGATCCTTCGATGGTCACCCAGCGCCGCTTTTTTTCTAAACCCGGCGCCCAAGCGCTCGCGGATGCCGCCTATGCCGCCGGTTTTTCTTTGGCATGTCCGTTCGAGCCGGAACGGCCTGCGCGGCGGGTTGGTTTGATGGACAAAAGCCATCGGGTTCCCCGCCTATCCGCGTTGCCCTCGCCAGCCAGCCTAATTCTCGCGGCTGTTTTGATGGTGCTGTAAGCGCGAACGTTCGCGTTGACCCCGGCGGCGCAATCCGTGCTATGGCACGCCATTGCCGAAGCGGTGGAGCCGATGCCTCGTAACACTTTTTTTCGCGACGCCGGGTATCTGTTCACGCTGAAAGCGCCGGATTTTGACTGCGGCTTTGCCGCGATGCCGCCCGCATGAACGTCCCGGCGCCGCAAGGCGGCTTTACAATTCCCCGGCCGCCCGGCCGCGCGGCTTTCGCCTTTATCTTTGTCACCGTCGCGCTGGATATGCTGGCGCTCGGGGTGATGATCCCCGTGCTGCCAAAATTGATCCTGCAATTTGAAGGCGGCGACATGGCGCGCGCCGCCTCGATGGCCGGCATATTCAGTTTCGCTTTCGCTGGAATGCAGTTTCTTTTCCAGCCGGTGCTGGGCGCGCTATCGGACCGGTTTGGACGCCGTCCGATTGTGCTGCTGTCAAACCTCGGACTCGGGCTCGACTATATTTTGCTGGCGCTTGCGCCCAATCTCATCTGGATGTTCGCCGGGCGGCTGATTTCCGGTTTCAGCGCCGCGAGTTTTTCCACCGCGAGCGCCTATGTGGCGGATATCACGCCTCCCGAAGGACGCGCGGCAAAGTTTGGCATGCTCGGCGCGGCGTTTGGCGTTGGATTCGTGCTTGGGCCGGCGCTGGGGGGGTGGCTGGGGGGCTGGGATCTGCGGGCGCCGTTTTGGGGCGCGGCGCTGCTGAGCCTGATCAATTTTGCCTACGGCTATTTCGTTCTGCCGGAATCGCTGCCGCGGGAAAAGCGCGCGGCGGCATTCGTATGGCGCAGCGCCAACGTGCTCGGCGGTTTTGCGCTGCTTCGCCGAACCCGCGTGTTGAGAGTGCTGGGAGCCTCAGCCTTTTTGAGCTTTCTGGCCTATGCCTCGCTGCCCAGCATCTGGGTGCTGTACGTTGACTACCGCTACCAGTGGGATGCCGCCACCGTCGGCCTTTCGCTCGCGGCGGTGGGTCTGGGCTCGGCGATCGTGTCGGGCGGGCTGGTGCGTCCGTTGGTAAAGCGGTTTGGCGAATGGCCCATGCTTGGTTTGGGCCTGCTGTGCGGCGTGTTCAGTTTCGCGGTCTATGCGCTGGCGCCGACAGGCGCGCTGTTTTTGCTGGGCGTTCCCATCGGCGCGCTCTGGGGCCTGTGCGAGCCGGCCGAACAGGCGCTGATGTCACGCGAGATCGGCCCCGGCGAGCAGGGGCTCCTGCAAGGCGCCATCGGCAGCCTGCGCGGGGTCACCGGCATGATCGGCCCGTTGTTCTTCGCGCACACGTTTTCGGTCAGTGTTTCCAGCTCTTGGTTTCCCGGCTTGCCGTTCCTGCTGGCTTCGGCGCTGCTGCTGGCCAGCCTTGCCGTGGCATGGCGGGGCCGCGCGGCGAAAGGAGGCTCGTCCGACCGCGCGCTTTGACCGCGTCCGCCCGCAATTGCCATCGGCGGCGCGCGGCGCGATAAGGCGGGCATCCGATCCGGTGGAGCCGATGCCGTCTTTCCGCACCACGCGCCATGTGCGCCATTCCGCCGCCGACATGTTCGCGCTTGTGGCCGACGTCGGGGCCTATCCGCAATTTTTGCCGCTGTGTCTGGGAATGCGCGTGCGCAAACGCGTGATCAATGAGGCGGGACTGGAAGTGATCATCGCCGACATGACAGCGGGCTACAAAGCGATCCGCGAGACTTTCACCAGCAAGGTGACGCTTGATCCCGCCCAAATGCAAATTCTCGTGGAATACATCGACGGGCCTTTTAAGAGGCTCGAAAACCGCTGGACATTCCGCGATCTGGAAGGCGGGGCGGGGCCGCAATGCGGCGTCGAATTTTTCATCGACTATGAATTCCGCAGCCGCACCCTGGGCCTTGTCGTGGGATCGCTTTTCGATACAGCGTTTCGAAAGTTTTCCGAAGCCTTTGAGCGCCGAGCCGACATTTTATACGGCGGCGTCCGGGACGCGGCGGCGCGCGCATGAGGGTTTGCGCCGCTCTGCTGGCGGGCTCGCTGGCCGGCGCCGCTCCGCTGGCCGCGCAGGAAAGCTTTGCCGGCAGAACCATCACCATCCTCGTCGGCTTTGCCGCCGGGCAAAGCCCGGACATGGCAGCCAACAATGAGGGCGCGGAATCCGCCGGGCAAAGGCTCACATCGGAGCCTACTTACGATCAGGCGGCGCGGCTTTATGCGACACACCTTCCGCGGTTTTTGCCGGGCCATCCCGCTGTCGAATTCAAGCTCGCGCCCGGCGCGGCCGGTCTGGCGGCGGCGCGCCAGATTGAGCGCGGCCCAAGGGATGGAACGCTGCTCGGCCTGCTGGGACCCGCCGCGGTGTTCTCGGCGCTGACGGGCGCCGGCGGCGGTTTGGATCCGCGTTCGCTGGCTTGGATCGGGGCGCGTCAGCGCGATGAGGATGTGTGTTTGCTGCGCGCAGGCGCGCCGGTGCAAAGCCTTGAGGAGATGCGGTCGCGCCCAAGCTTCGCCGCCGCGCTGTCGCCGGGCTCAAAATCGTGGATTTATCCGCGCGCGCTGAATCTGCTGGCGGGGACGCAGCTCAAAATCGTTTCCGGCTACGCCAGCGCTTTTGAAGTGTCGCGCGCCCTTGAAAGCGGTGAAACCGACGTTTGGTGCGGCTGGTCAATGGGCGCTTTGCGCCTGCGCCATCCCGGCCTGCTGCGCGAGCGCCGCGTGATCCCTGTCGTGCAATTCACGCGCTCGCCGGCGGGAGCGGGGCTGAACCTGCGGCGCGCCGGGGATTTGCCGGCGGAGGCGGCGCAGCGCGAGGCCATGGGCGCCATCGAAGCGCAAACGAGCTTTGCGGCTTTTGCGCTGGCCGCGCCCGCTGGTATAGCCCCGGCAAGACTGGCGGTGCTGCGCGAGAGCTTTCTCGCGATGCTGCGCGATCCCGAAACGCTTGCCGACGCAGCGCGCTCCGGGGCGGAGATAAGCCCCGTCTCCGGCGGTGAATTGCAGGACGACGCCGAGAGAGTTCTGGCAATATCCCCTGCGGCACGGGACCTCGTTCGCCTGGTGCTAAGGGGCCCCTGAAAGCAGGCCCTTGACGGACGGGCGCGGCTCGCCGATCCCTTGGCGAACGAAGGAGGCGCAATGTCCAGTCCCAGGCCCATTCCCGATCCAGCGAGCCTCGCGCAATTCTCGCGTTCCATCCGGGCCCGCTCGCTGAACCCGCTCTGGGAGCGCGATGTCAGCCAAAAGCCCGGCACGCCCTGCGCGCCGCATATCTGGCGCTGGAGCGATGTTGAGCCGGAATTGCTGCGCGCCTGCGAACTGATCGGCGCCAAGGACGCGGACCGGCGCGTGCTGATGCTGGAGAACCCCGCCATGAAAGGCACCAGCTTCGTCGCTCAAACGCTGTTTGCGGGATTGCAGATCATCCTGCCTGGCGAGGTTGCCGCCGCCCATCGGCATACGCCCAACGCGCTGCGTTTTGTGATGCAGGGCGAGGGCGCCTATACCGCCGTCGATGGCGAGCGCGCCGCCATGAAACCGGGCGACTTCGTGGTTACGCCGAACTGGTCGTGGCACGATCACGGCAATATCGGCGCGCAGCCTGTCGTGTGGATGGACGGTCTCGATTCCGCTTTCACCAAATTCTTCGGCGCGACATTTCGCGAGGACTATCCCGAGGAAACCCAGCCTCTGCATCGCGCGGAGGGCGATTCGTTGGCGGCATTCGGCGCGGCGCTTTTGCCGGTGGATTACAAACCGGGAGGCGCGCGCTCGCCGCTGCTTGTCTACCCCTATGAGCGCACACGCGAGGCGTTGGCGCACTTGCAGCGCTCCGGCGGGCCGCATCCCGCCCATGGCGTGAGGCTGCGCTACGCCAATCCCGGCAGCGGCGGCTATCCGTTTCCAACGATGGCTGCGTTCATGCGGCTGCTGCCGAAAGGTTTTGCGGGCCGCGCTTCGCGCAGCACGGAGAATCAGGTGTTCAACGTCGCGGAGGGCTCAGGCCGGGTGAGAATTGCGGGAATGGAATTCGATTTCGGCCCGCATGATATTTTTGTCGCGCCGTCGTGGTGCGAAGTCGCGTTCACGGCGCACAGGGAATGCGTGGTGTTCTCTTATAGCGACCGCGCGGCGCAGGAGGCGATGGGCTTCTTTCGGGAAGCGGAGCCGCAGGGGTAACTTTCAATAAGGGTAACTTTCAATCCGCGACGCGGCGGTCAAGAAAAAACCACGCCAAGCTTTCGCGGGGCGTGGTTTTAAATTCAGGCAGAGCCTAAAAATCAGGGGCTGTGCGAAT
>JANYFM010000297.1 GCA_025362655.1 Hyphomicrobiales bacterium
CCGACAACACAGACGAATTCGCCGTCCGCCAGATCCAGCGACACGTTTTCGAAAGCGAGGAATTCCTGCTCCTCACGCTCCAGAAAATAAGCGTAACTGAGTTTCTCGACGCGCAGTTTTGGCTGGCTGTTCACGTGCGCCGCTTCCCCCTGTTTGCCCGAGCAGGCCTGCGGCAGTGTGGCACAACGCTCGCCCCGCCCGCAAATCGCGGGCGCCGCGCGGATTTTTTTGCGGGCCCGCCCCTGACACCGCCGGAGCTTTTGCCTATAGAGGCTTCAACAGCCGCCCGGCCCCGGATCAGGGGACCCGGGCGCTTCGTGTTGCCAAAACCCCGTGTTGCCAAAACCCCGAAAGCCGCCCAATGCCTGAATCCATTCTCTCCAGCGCAGCGCTCGATCCGAGGCGGCGCAGAATCCTGTTCCGGGCGTGGCGGCGCGGCATGCGCGAGCTGGATTATCTTCTCGGCCATTTCGCCGACGCGCAGCTTCCCGCGCTGCCGGAAGCCGAACTCGATGATTTCGAAGCGCTGCTGGATGCGCAGGACCGCGACGTGCTGGCGTGGCTGACGGGCGGGGCGGAGACGCCGGCGGACTTTGACACGCCGCTGTTCCGCAGGCTGAAAGCCTTCCACACCCATGCGCGCCCCATCAACCTTTGAATTGCCGATCCGCGATGACTGATTTTAAACGCGCGCTCGCCGATCTCCGCAAAGGCGCCTCTTTGACGCTGGCCGGCGCGCCCGATGGGTTTGACGCGCTCGCCGCCGCCGATCTGGCGCGCGCGCTGGCGCCGGGCGCGGAGGACCGCGCGGCGGCGCTCGTGCATGTGGCGCGCGACGGCCAGCGCTCGCGGGCTTTCGTCGAGGCGCTGGGCTTTTTCGCGCCGGAAATCGAAGCGCTGGAAATCCCGGCCTGGGATTGCCAGCCCTATGACCGGGTTTCCCCCAACGCCGCCGTCGCCGCCGCCCGCATGACCGCTCTGTCACGGCTGGCGCGCACCCGCTCGACGCGGGAGCGGCCGCGGATTTTATGCCTCACAGTCAACGGCCTCGTGCAGCGCGTGCCGCCCAAAAAATGGATGGAGACCGAAAGCCTTTCCGCCGCGCCCGGCAATGCGCTCGATATGAACGCGCTGGCCCGCTGGCTGGAGACCAACGGTTTCCTGCGCTCCTCCACCGTGCGCGGGGCCGGGGAATACGCGGTGCGCGGCGGGATTCTCGATTTGCACGCGCCGGGAATGACCGAGCCCGTTCGTCTCGATTTCTTTGGCGACACGCTCGAATCGATCCGCGCTTTTGATCCCGAGACCCAGCGCACCACCCGCCAATTGCGCGCGCTGGATCTGGTGCCGATGAGCGAGGTGACGCTGACGACCGCCACCATCAAAGCGTTTCGGCAGGCCTATACCGGCGCCTTTGGCGCGCAGACGCGCGGCGATATTCTCTATGAGACCATCAGCGAGGGCCGGCGCTATCCCGGCATGGAGCACTGGCTGCCGCTGTTTTATGGCGCGTCGGACACGCTGTTTGACTATGCCGGCGGCGCGCCGCTGATGTTTGACGCGCTGGCGGAGGACGCCGCCGAGGAGCGCCTCGCGCAGATCAGCGACTATTACGGCGCGCGCAAATCCCAATTCGACGCCGATCCCGCCGGCGCCGCGTATAAACCGCTGCCCCCCGGCGCGCTTTATCTGCCGCCGGGGGAATGGCGCGCGGCGCTCGCCGCAAGGCCGCTCGTGCGCGTGACGCCGTTTGCCCGGCCCGAAGCGCGCGGTTCCGTCATCGATTGCGGCGCGCGCGCCGGCCGCTCGTTCGCGCCTGAGCGCGCCGCTGAAAACGTCAATGTTTTCGAGGCCGCCGGCGCCCACGCGCTGGCTCTCCAAAACGCCGGCAAACGCGTCATCATCGCCGGCTGGTCCGACGGCTCGCGTGAGCGCCTCGCGGGCGTGATGGGCGAACACGGGCTGAGGAACACCGCGCCTGTGGCCTCTCTGTCGCAGGCGCTGGCGCTGCCCCGGGGCGTCACAGCGCTGGCCGTGATCGGCCTCGAAGCCGGATTTGAGACCGCGGAGCTCGCCATTATCGGCGAGCAGGATATTCTCGGCGACCGGCTGATCCGCCAGCGGCGCAAAACCAAGCGCGCCCAGGATTTTCTCTCCGAGGCGGCGTCGCTCTCGGCGGGAGATCTCGTCGTGCATGCGGATCACGGCATCGCGCGTTTTGCCGGCCTGAAAACCATTGAGGCGGCCGGCGCGCCGCACGATTGTCTGGAATTGCACTACGCCGGCGGCGACAAGCTTTTCCTGCCCGTCGAAAATCTCGAGCTGTTGTCGCGCTACGGCTCCGAGGACGCGGAGGCGCAGCTTGACCGGCTGGGCGGCGCGGGCTGGCAGACGCGCCGGGCGCGGATGAAAAAGCGCATCCGAGAAATGGCGCAGCAACTGATCCGGATCGCCGCCGCCCGCATGACGCGCGAGGCTCCGCGCCTCGTTCCGCCCGGCGGCCTTTACGAGGAGTTCTGCGCCCGCTTTGCCTTTGATGAGACCGAGGATCAGCAGGGCGCCATCGAGGCAACGCTGGATGATCTCGCCAAGGGCCGCCCGATGGACCGGCTGATCTGCGGCGATGTCGGCTTCGGCAAAACCGAAGTGGCGCTGCGCGCCGCCTTCACCGCCGCGATCAACGGCCGGCAGGTCGCGGTCGTCGTGCCCACAACACTGCTGGCGCGCCAGCATTTCCGCACCTTTACAGAGCGTTTCGCCGGCCTGCCGGTGAAAATCGCGCAGCTCTCGCGCATGGTGTCCGCCGCCGATCAGCGCGCCGCGCGCGACGGGCTCGCCTCGGGGGATGTCGATATCATCGTCGGCACCCACGCCATTTTCGGCAAGCAGGCGGCGTTTCGCGATCTCTCGCTCGTCATCATCGACGAGGAGCAGCATTTCGGCGTCGCCCACAAGGAGAAGCTGAAAGAGCTGCGCGCCGAGGTGCATATGCTCACGCTGTCTGCCACGCCGATACCCCGCACCATGCAGCTCGCCATGACCGGCGTGCGCGATCTGTCGATCATCGCGACGCCGCCGGTTGACCGCCTTGCGGTGCGCTCTTTCGTGACGCCGTTCGATGAATTGATCGTGCGCGAGGCGCTGCTGCGCGAGCGTTACCGCGGCGGCCAGGCGTTTTACGTCTGCCCGCGCATCGAGGACCTCGATGAGGTCGCGGCCTTCCTGCGCAAAAATGTGCCGGAGGCGAAATTCACCATCGCCCACGGGCGGATGTCCGCCAGCGAGCTGGAGGATAAGATGTCGGCCTTCTATGAGGGAAAATTCGATATTCTTGTCTCAACAACGATTGTCGAATCAGGCCTCGACATTCCCTCCGCCAACACTTTGATCGTGCACCGCGCGGATATGTTCGGCCTGTCGCAGCTTTATCAGCTGCGCGGCCGCGTCGGGCGCTCCAAGACCCGCGCTTATGCGCTTTTCACCATCCCGCCCAAACGCGCCATCACGCCGCAGGCGCAAAAACGCCTGGAGGTTCTGCAATCCCTCGATACGCTGGGCGCCGGGTTCCAGCTGGCCAGCCACGATCTCGACATCCGCGGCGCCGGCAATCTGCTCGGCGATGAGCAGTCCGGCCATATCAAAGAGGTCGGCTACGAGCTTTATCAGCAGATGCTGAGCGACGCTGTCGAGGCGCTGAAAGCGGGCATCGTCGAGCCCCAGGAGGAGCAATGGTCGCCGGCGATCACGACCGGCGCGCCCGTCACCATACCTGAGCATTACGTGCCCGATCTGCAATTGCGCATGCAGCTTTACCGCCGCCTGTCCGCGCTGCGCGCGGATGCCGACATCGAGGGCTTTGCCGCGGAAATGATCGACCGGTTCGGGCCGTTGCCTGAGGAGGTCGGACAATTGATGAAGCTCGCCGCGCTTAAAGCCCTGTGCATCGGCGCGCATGTGGAGAAAATCGAAGCGGGCGCGAAGGGCGTCGTCATTTCCTTCCGCGATAATTCCTTCGCCAATCCCGCCGGGCTCGTGCGCTATGTGGCGGAGCAGGGGGCGGACGCGAGGGTGCGGCCGGATATGCGCGTCGTCTTCATGCGCGACTTCGAGACGCCCGCCGCGCGCCTCGACGGCGCTCTGCGGATCATGCGGACGATTGCCGCCATCGCGGGGAAAAAGAAGGCGGCGTGAACGCGGGGGGCTGAGCCGCCCCCGCCGCCTCAGCCCTTCTCATGCTCGCGCGCCTGCCGGCCCGCCATGCTCATGACCGGCGGCGCCTTGAACGTGCGCAGCTCCGCGCCGTCCGCCCTGCCGCCGGCCCCCGCCGGCCTGTCGCCGCGGATGGTCACGCGCTCCATCAGGCGGCGCTGCGGGTAGTAATCATGCACGGCGGCATGCATGACGAGGCGGTTGTCCCAGAACACCAGCATGTCCGGCTCCCAGCGGTGCCGGTATTGATGCTCCAGCGAGGCGGTGAGGCGGAACAATTGCTCCAGCAGCGAGCGGCTTTCGCTCTCCTCCATGCCCTTGATGAAAAGGGTGAACTGCGGATTGACGAAAATGACCTTTCGTCCGGTCACCGGATGAACGCGCGCCACGGGATGCGTCACCGGACGGTAAATTTCTTCAAAGGCGCGCAGCTTGCGCCAGCCTTCCTCGGTCTCCGCGAACAGGGTTTTGAACGGCTTGAAGTCATGCACAGCCTCAAGCCCGGAAATATAGTTTTGCATCTTGCCGGAAAGGCTCTCGTAGGCGGCGCCCATGTTGCAGAAGGCGGTGTCGCCGCCGAGCGCGGGTATGATTTTGGAGCAGAGCATGGTGCCCATCGGCGGGCATTCGCGGAAGGTCTCGTCGGAATGCCAGATGTCCGTCGGGGGCGGCGGGTTGCCTTCTTTCTGATCGTAAACGATGAGTTCGGGCGCGCCGGCCGCATTGGTGGAAAAAGGATGCACCGTCAGCTCGCCGAAAGCGCGGCCGAAACGCCGCAAATCATCCGCGGAAATCCTCTGATTGGGAAACACCAGCACGCCGTGTTCGGCGTGGGCTTTGCCGAGGGCGGCGATATCATGGGGATCGACGGGTTTCGTCAGATCGATGCCGGTGATTTCAGCGCCGCAAAAAGCCCCGATGCGTTTAACCTGAAACGAGGGCGCGGCGGGCGGGATCGGAATTCGGGCGTTCATGGAAAGCTCCCGCGCGCCGCAATGGACGCGGCGCGCGGGATCATGAAAGATGAAGCCCGCTCATGCAAGCGGGCATGGGCTCAGCGGGCATGGGTTCACGCCTTGTCCGCCGACAGCGTGCCGTTGGAGAACAGCAGGCCCGCGGCGCCCGCGCCGATCAGCGGCGCGACGATGAACAGCCAGAGCTGCGCCAGCGCGTTGGCATTGGTGCCCGCGCCAACCAGCGCCGGCCCAAGCGAGCGGGCGGGATTGACGGAAACGCCGGTCACGTTGATGCCGACGATGTGGATGGCGCAGAGCGTCAGCCCGATGGCGAGGCCGGCGAATTGCGAGGGCTGCCCCGCCGCCGTCACGCCGAGAATGCAAACGAGGAACAGGAAGGTGGCGACCGCCTCAAAGATAAAGGCCGAGGCCGTGTTGTACTGGCCGAGATATCCCGCGCCCCAGCCATTCTGGCCAAGCCCGCCGTTCCAGCCTGACGCTTTGCCCGAGAGGATAAGATAAAGCACGCCCGCTCCCGCGAGCGCGCCGAGGCATTGCGAGATCGCGTAATTGATGAACTCGCCAAAGCTCATCCGCCCCGCCAGCATGACGCCGAAACTGACGGCGGGATTGACGTGACACCCGGACACCGGGCCGATGCCATAGGCCATGGCGACAATCGCGAGGCCGAAGGCGAAGGAAATACCGAGCACGTCAATGGCCGTCGGCCCTGTGCCCATGCCCGCTATGACAGCCGCGCCGCAGCCAAAGAAAACCAGCGCAAAAGTGCCGATGAATTCCGCAACAAATTTTTTCATGAAGTTCGCCCCCCCGATGGATTACGTCCCGGAAAGACTTTAGAATTCATTCCGTTCGGGGCGAATACAAAAATTCCGCGCGTCGCGCAAGCGGGGCTTTAGCCCTCTCTCACGCGCCCCGTTGCGCCAGGGCTTTGAGGATTGCCGCCGCGATGGCCTCGGGGGGCTGCGCGCCCGACAGCGCGAACTTGCCGTCGAAAATGAAAAACGGCACTCCGGTCACGCCCATGCGCTGCGCCGTGGCGATTTCCCCGCGCACGGCTTCCTTGTCGGTTTCCGCGTCCAGCATGCGCCGCGCCAGCGGCCGCTCAAACCCGTGCGCCGCCGCGACATCGGCGAGCAGATCGCGGTCGCCGATATCGGCGCCCTCCTCAAAATAAAGCTGGAACAGCCGCTCCACCACGCCATCCTGCGCGCCCGAGGGCTGCGCCCAGCGGATCAGCCGGTGCGCGTCGAGCGTGTTGGGCGAGCGCGCGATTTTTTCCAGCGCAAACGAAATCCCCGCGCCGGCCCCGGCCTGTGTCAGCCGCGCATTCATCTGCGTGATGCGCTCGGGGCCGAATTTTCGGCTGAGATAATCGGCGCGGCTCATGCCGCCCGGCGGGATGGTTGCGTCGAGCTGATAGGGACGCCAGCGTATTTCCGGGCGGATGCCCTCCAGCGTGTCCAGCGCCGCGCCCAGATGGCGCTTGCCGATATAGCACCACGGGCACACCGCGTCGGAGACGACGTCGATGCTGACGGTTTGCGGCGCCTCCGCGCCATCTGTGCCTTCGCTCATATCCGCCTCACGTTTCGGCTCCGGTCCCGGATAAATTCGCCGGCGATGTTGGCGGCGCCCGGCGCGCCGTGGCAAATCCGCCGAGCCCGTCGAGATCAATGACCGGGATATTGGCGGGCGCCGCGAAAAGGGGGCGCGCGCCGCCGGTCAGCATCAGCGAGGCAAAGGATGCGGCGGCGGGGCGGCCATCCGCGCAAAGCGCCTCGGCCAGCGCTCTGGGCGCGGCGAGATGCGCGGGCGCGCAGGCGTCAAGCCCGGCGATAAACCCGTCGGCATCGAACGGCCCGTGCAAATGCAGCGGGCACCCCGCCAGCAGCGCCGCAAACGGCCCCGCCGCAAGCCCGGCAAAGCCGGACAGCGCCAGCGCTGAAAAAATGGGATCGCGCATGCCGATCCGCGCCCGTGACAAAAGCTCCAGCCCGGCGGCGACGAGCGCCTGCTGTCCGCCGGCAATCACGCCGCCCCCGCTGTGCAGGAAAATTTGGCATTCGCGCGCGCTGCGCCGGCGCGCCGGCGCCGGTCCGCTTCCCTGCAAGTCCAATTCAACGGCGCCGTCACCCTCTCCCTCCCCAAGCCGGCAAATCAACCGCACGGAGGGCGAAAGAGCCGCGGCGGCAAACAGATCATCGAGCGGCGCCAGCGCGCCGTATCGCGTTTCCCCCGCCATCGCGGCGGCGCCCGTGCCGGCCGCGAAAGCGGCCAATTCCTTGGGATCGAGATGCGGCGGCGCCAGCGCCATGTCGAGGCCGGCGCGCGCGCAGGCGATCATCGCGGCAATTCCTGACAGCCGCGCCCCGCCGGCAATCAGCAGACATTCGCCGGCGTTGAGGCCCAATTCCACGAGCTGGCCGGCCAGCGCGGACGCGGCCGCGTCAAGTTCGCTCCAGTTCATTCGCGCGCCCGTGGAATCGGTCAGCGCCGGGCGGCCGGGCCGCAGCCGCGCCGCGCCCGAGGCAAGGGAATCAAGATCGAAGGAGGCGAAAGGATCGCGCGCTCCGGCGGCAAAGGGAATCAGGGCGACAGGCTCCACCATGTCTCCAGAGTAGCGCCGTAAACCGGCGAGGCATAGCGCGCGATGGGAACGGGTCTCGCCAGGCGGGCGGAGGACGCATGCCATTGCTCGCTCGAATGAAACAGCGGCACGATGTAAAAACCCGATAGCAGCGCGCGGTCGAGGGCGCGGACCGCTGCCGTGAAATCCTCCCGCCCGCGGGCCGACAGGATGGCTTCAATCAGTGCGTCGATGGCCGGCGAGCGCGCTCCCGCCAAATTGAACGAGGCTTCCTGCCCGGCGCTGGCGGAGCCCCATCGCGTGCGCTGCTCATTGCCGGGCGAGGCGGAAGCGAGCCAGAGACCGGGCGTCATATCGAAATCGAATTTTTGCCGGCGGCGCTGGTATTGCACCTCATCGACCATGCGCACGCGCGCCTCGACGCCGATGCGCGCCAGCCCGCCGGCGAAATGCGCCGCGAGCCGCTCCTCCGCGCGGTTGCCGGTCATAATCTCAAAGGAAACCGGCGCGCCGGTGGCGGTATTCCGCAGCCTGCCCTCGCGAATGGCATAGCCCGCCTGCCGCAGCAGAGCGAGCGCGCTCCGGCTCATCGCGCGGTCGCGCCCGCTGCCGTCGCTGACAGGCGGGCTCCACCGCCCCTCCAAAATATCGGCGCGCGCCGCATCCGGCCAGGGCGCCAGCAGCGCGCGCTCCGCCGCCTCCGCCGGACGGCCCGCGGAGGCGAGTTCCGATTCGTCGAAAAAGCTGCGGGTGCGCCGGTAGAGCCCGCCAAAAATATTGGCGTTCATCCATTCAAAATCGAACACCATGGCGAGCGCCTCGCGCACCCGCGCATCCTGAAACAGCGCCCGGCGCGTGTTGAAGGCGAGACCCTGCATGCCCCTCGGGCCGCCCATGGCGGTGCTTTCCGCGCGCATCCGCCCGTCGCGGATGGCCGGAAAATCATAGCCGCTGCGCCAGCGCAGGGGATTGGTCTCCTCGCGGTAGTCGAGCGTGCCGGCTTTGAACGCTTCAAAGAGCGCGTTGGCGTCGCGGTAATATTCAATTTTGATTTCATCGAAATTATACAGTCCGCGCTGAGACGGCAGATCCTTCGCCCAATAATCTTTATCGCGCTTCAGCAGCAGACTCTGGCCAGGCTCGAGCGCGGCGATCGTGTAAGGGCCGGAGCCCGTCGGGATCGCCATGGCGGAATCCGCGAATGCATCGGGATTGACGGTCCTCGAGGACAGCACCGGCATCAGCGCCAGAATCATCGGCAATTCCCGGTCCCCCGCGCCCGCCAGATCGAAACGGATGGTCCGCGCGTCCGGCGTCTCCAGCCCCGTGACGAGATCATAGACAGCGCGGTATTGCGGGCGGCCTTTGGTTTTCAGCAAGTTGAAGGTGAAGCGAACATCGGCGGACGTGATCAGCCCGCCGTCGGAAAACCGCGCGCGCGGATCGAGGCGGAAGATGACGTAAGAGCGCGCATCATCTGTTTCGATGGATTGCGCGACGAGGCCATAGAGCGAAAACGGCTCATCGGAATTTCTCGTCATCAGCGTCTGAAACACATTGCCGGCGAGCCCTTGGGCGGTGGAGCCGGATTTGACATTGAAAGGGTTCAAACCATCGAAAGCGCCGGGAAAGCCGATGCGGAGGCGTCCGCCTTTGGGGGCGCCGGGATTGGCATAGGGCAAATGGGTGAAATCGGCGGGCAGAGCAGGCTCGCCATGCATGGCGATGCCATGGCGAGCCTCATCGGCCGGCGCGGGAGCGGCCAGCGCGAGGGCGGCGGCGCAAAGGCAGCTTCGAATCAGCACGGCGCGCATTGGCCCAGCTTAGGGTCACGCGGATGCCGCGGCAAAGCGCGCCGCGCTTCAAGCGCGCCGCGCGATCTTGTCCAAATCCGGACGTGTTTCCGAAATCCGCCAAGGGCTCTGGAAAAGCCTTTGAGAAGCGTCTAAGAGGGCGGGATAAATCTCCCGCCGCAATTGGGGTGGAAGGGCAGGCCTGCCTCCACGGGCTTGAAAGCTTTGCGTGTTCTGCGATGGTCGCAGCCGCGAATCGCCCGCGCGCCATTGCGGCAGCCGCCTATGGGCGGCGATCTATGGCTGAAAGGACTTAACGTATGCCGGTTTCCATCAAGCGCCTGAGCGCCGCCGCCGTGGCGGGCGCCTTCCTGACGGCTGGAGGCGCGGCGCTGGCCCAGCAGCCCCGTCCCGCCGCTCCCCGTCCTGCCCAGCCCGCCGCGCCGGCCCAGCCCGCTCCCCAGCCCGCTCCCCAAGCCCAGCCCGCGCCGCAGGCCCAGCCCGCCGGTCAGCCGCCCGCCGGCCCGCAGCGCGTCGAATTGCAGCCCTCCCAGTCCGACTGGACGAAAGTTTGCGGCAAGGACCCGGGCGCCAACAAAGAGATTTGTTACACGACCCGCGATTTCGGCACCGCAGTTGATCAGCCGCCGGTGCTGGCCGTTGCCATTTACGACGTGAAGGGCGACGACACAAAAATCGTGCGCCTGCTTCTGCCCCCGGCGCTGCTGTTGCGCCCGGGCATTCGCTTCGCCGTTGATAAAGGCGCGGCGCAGGAAGGCGGCTTTGAAATCTGCTTCCCCAACGGATGCTTTGCCGAAGCCAAAGTGAAAACCGCCACCATCGACACTTTGAAAAAGGGCACGGTTCTCAACGTTGTCGTCAAGAACCAGTTCAACAACGAAGTCACCTTCGGCATTCCGCTGGCCGGCTTTGGCAAGTCTTTCGACGGCGCGCCGATCGATCCCAAAGTGCTGGAAGAGCAGCAGAACAAGCTGCGCGAAGCCATGGAAGCGCAGGCCGCCGAGGAGCGCAAAAAGCTTGAAGCGGCTCCAGCCCCGGCTCCGGCCCCCGCGCCGCGCTGAGCGGTTCGACGCATTCAAATTTAAGCGCGCGGGGCGGTCCCCGCGCGTTTCGCGTTTTAAGCGCTTGGTTCAGTTTTTTGCGGCGGTTTTCAGCTTGTAGCTGCCATCGCGCCCGCGGGTGAAAACCTCGGCGATCTGAGGATGGCGGACCGGCTCGCGGTTGTCGTCGAGCAGCAAATTTTGCTCCGAGACATAGGCGACATATTCGGTTTCAGCGTTCTCGGCGAACAAATGGTAGAACGGCTGGTCGCGCGTCGGCCGCGACTCCTCGGGGATCGACATCCACCATTGCTCGGTGTTCGAAAACGAGGGATCGACGTCGAAAATCACGCCCCGAAACGCATATTTGCGATGGCGGACGACCTGGCCGATGCCGAATTTCGCGGTGCGCAGCTGCATGATATCCATCTGCCTCGATAGCAGCAGTGGTATCGCGGCAGCGGCGGGCAAGTCAACGCGATGCCAGGTTGTCAATTAATCCCGTACCGGAACGGCACGGCGAAAGCCCTCGGCGCGCCCTGCGGAGGCGGCGCGAAGGGCGCGGAGCGGCGCACGGCTGACAGGGCCGCCGCGTCGAGGTCGCTCTGCCCGCTGGAGCGTGACACCGAGGCGCTTGCCAGTTGGCCGCCGGAACCGATGGCCAGCGCCACCATCGCCGTGCCGCCGGCTCCCCGCAGGCGGGCGCTCTCCGGATAGGATTTGTTGCCGGCGATCCGCGCGGCCACGGAGCTTTTCCAAGCGCCGATGACATCCGCCGAAGCGGCGGGGGCGGGCAGGGCGGCAGCTCTCGCCGCAGGCGCGGGCTTTTCCGGTCCCGGCGGACGCGGCGCCCGGCGCGGTTCGTATTTGTGCGCTTCGGCGGCCTGTTGCCGGGCCGCCTCGCGCATTTTTTCAAGCCTCGCCAGCGCCGCTTGGGGCGGCGGCGCGGGCGATGGTTTGGCCTTTTGCGGCGCGGCGACCGGCACGGGTTCGGCGGGCGCGGCTGCGATACCCGGCGCGGCCTCGATGGTCTCCGGAGGCGGCAAAGGTGCCTCGGGTTCGGCTTGTGTCCGGAGCGACAAGGGTTCGGCGGCGGGCTCGGCCATCGGCTCCAGCATCGCCTCCAGCATGGCCTCTGCGGGCAGGGGAGTTTCCGGTGGCGTCGCCGCAGCCAAAATCTCAGGCAGGACTTCCGCCGGGACTTCGACAAAATCGACGGGGATTTCGATCAACCGCGCCCTGCCGGGAATGCGCGCCGCATCGAACATCAAAAATCCAAAAACGCCCGCGTGAACGCCGAATGAGGCAAGCAGCGCCATCGCCCAGGGACTGCGGCTCCCGGCCTCGAGGCTTCGGCGCGCCGCCAGATCAATCATTGTCAAAATCGATCATCAAAACGCCGCCGTAAGTCACTCGACAATAAACAGCCCGGCCATGCCGCGCGCCTCTTGGCCACGCACATAGAATTTGAACCGCCCGGTGCGCACCGGCACGAAATAGATGATGGCGATGCCGTCCTTGTCGAATTCGATTTCCGGCGAGGTCACGTTGTGAACCTCAATGCCTGAAATCACCACCTGATAGACCCAGGCATTGGTGAAAAGCTCCGGCGCCATCCAGTGAAACTCGTCCGAGGTTTTGCTCTCGATGGCGAGTTTGTAATATTTGCCGGTCTCAAGTTTGAATTCTTTCTCGGAAATCGAGAGATCGCCGTTGAGGACGAGTTTCAGCTCCGTCGGTTTGGAAGCGAGATTGCCTTTGGCCAGTGCGGCTCCGCCGCCGGCGAGCGCGCCGATAGCGCTCAGCGCCAGAGCCCGGCGGGACACACCCATGCCTGAATAAGCTTTTGCCGCCATCGCCGCTTCCCACGCTTTGGCCGCGCGGAGGCGCGTCCCCCTGCGATATAACGGGAGCGCGCCGCGAACCGCAACCGCGGGCGCCGCAAAAACGAAAACCTTCCGGGAGGGGGATCCCGGAAGGCTTTCAGAGCGCGCGGCGGGGGCAGGGACCCTCCGGCGGCGGCGCCGAACTGGAAAGTCTCAATCGCAGACGCGCACACGGCGATAGCCGACCACATCGCCCCAGCGGTTGGTGACAGCCTGCCGCTCGACATAGCAGCCGCCGTAGGCGGGTGATGCATAGGCGCCGGCACCGATCGCGCCGGCCACAAGGGCTCCGGCGGCGAGCGCGCCGAACAGGGCGGCATTGCGGCCATAGCGCGCCTCGGCGGGAGTTGAAGTGGCGGCAAGCGTGATGCCCATGGTGAGGGCGGCGAGGGCGGCGGCGGTCTTGCGGGCGGCGGTCATAGCGTCTCTCCGGGTCAGGCTTGCCTTTATTGGCAGGCGATGTGGAGAGATTAGAGCCGGCTTGGGCCGGCGTATGTGCGGGCGCGCACGCGCAGAAGACCCCGTTGCGCTTTGCGCGCTCCGGCCTCACCATGGCTTATGGATTGGCCCGAACTGCTCACTACCGGGGAAATGGCCGCCGCCGAAGCTTTTGCCATGGCGGCGGGGACCCCGGGCATCGAATTGATGGAGCGCGCCGGCGCGGGGGTGGCGGACGCGGCGGCGGGTCTGGTCCGCGGCCGCGATCCCATCGTCGTTCTGTGCGGCCCCGGCAACAACGGCGGCGATGGTTTCGTCGCGGCGAGGTTATTGATGGAGCGCGGCATTGAAGTCCGCCTCGGCCTGCTGGGCGACCCCGCCGCCCTGAGAGGCGATGCCGCGGAGGCGGCGCGCCGCTGGGGCGGGGCGATCCCGCCGGCCGCCAGCCTTGATCTGACCGCCGCCGGCCTTGTCATCGACGCGCTGTTTGGCTCGGGCCTCTCCCGCGACATCGAAGGCGGGGCGCGCGCGCTGGTGGAAGCGCTGAACGACTGGCGGCGGCGGACGTGCCGGCCCGTGGTCGCCGCCGATGTGCCCTCTGGCCTTGATGCCGGCACCGGCGCGGTCAGAGGCACTGCGGTCGAGGCCGACGCAACGGTGTGTTTTTTCCGCGCCAGGCCCGGCCATCGGCTGATGCCGGGCCGCGCGCTGTGCGGGGACCTGATCGTCCATGACATCGGGATTTCCAAAGCCTCGCTGGCCAACCTGAAACCCAAAACCTTTGCCAATATTCCCGCGCTCTGGAGGGCGGATTTTCCCCGGCCCGCCATCGATGGCCACAAATATTCGCGCGGCCATGCGCTGGTGCTGTCCGGCGGGCCGTGGAGCACCGGGGCTGCCCGGCTGGCGGCGCGTGGCGCGCTGAGAGCCGGGGCCGGACTGGTGACACTGGCTTCGCCCCTCGCCGCGCTGGCGGTCAATGCCGGGCATCTCACGGCGATTATGCTTGTCGCTTGTGACGGGCCGGGCGGGCTCGCCGGCATCCTCCGCGATCAACGGTTTAACTCGGTGATGCTTGGCCCCGGCCTCGGCGTCGGCGAGGCGGCACGCGCGCTGGTGCTGGCCGCGCTTGAATCAGAATCTGAAGGCCGCGCGCTAACCCTCGATGCTGACGCGCTCACCAGTTTCGCGGGCCGCGCCAGCGAACTGGCGGTAGCCATTTTCGCCTCTAAAATGCGCGTCGTTTTGACACCGCATGACGGAGAATTTTCCCGGCTTTTCAATGCACAGGGCGGTTTTATTGAATCAAATCCGCTGGCGCTTGATTCAAATTCCCAAGACCCTCGGCCGATGGTTCCGGCGGACAAACTGGCGCGCGCGCGCAAGGCCGCCGCGCAAACCGGCGCGACCCTCGTCCTCAAGGGTCCCGACACCGTCGTCGCCCACCCCGATGGCCGCGCAAGCATCTCTGCCAATGCGCCGCCATGGCTGGCAACAGCCGGCTCCGGCGATGTGCTGGCGGGGATGATCGCTGGCCTGCTGGCACAGGCCATGCCGGCCTTCGAGGCCGTCGGCGCGGCTGTATGGCTGCACGGCGAAGCGGCGCGGCGCTTTGGGCCGGGGCTCATTTCGGAGGATTTGCCGGAGGCGCTGCCGGGGGTTTTGGCGGGGCTGGCGGCACAATAAAACGCCCGCCGGAGTATCCCCCGGCGGGCGGCAATTTCGCGGCAGGAGCCGTGGCTATTGACCGAACACAAGGATGCAGCCGCAGCCGACACCGTTGACCTTGCCCGACGGCACGTAGATGTGGCCGTTGTTGTTGTTGGCGGCGATCGAGTGGGGGTTCGGCGGCGCGGGAAGGTTGGCGACCCATTGGTTGGTCTTGGCGTCGATGATGCCGACGGCTGGGCCGCCGGGCGCCTCGCGCGCGCCGACGGCATAGACCCCCAGCTTGGAGCCATAGGTGGCCATGTCCGTCGCGCCGACCTTGTCCGTGGTGGCGATGACCTTTTCGGTCTTAAAGTCCCAGACGGCCATCAACGGCGGCAGATTCGAGCCCTTCGAGCCGGCATTGCAGCCCAAAATCCCGTTGTTGCCGGGACCCCCGTCAAACCCCTGGGGACGGCAATTCGCGACGTCGACGATGCGCTCAAGTTTGGTTGTGACGGGATCGATAACGGCGATGCCGCCCTTCTTGTGGTCTTTGTCGAGTTCAGGGATGGCCACATAGAATTTGCCGGTTTCAGCGTTGTAATAGGGCTGCTCGATGCCGTCGGTGGCGCGCGGCACGTCGATCTTGGCAAGTATTTTGTGGCCGGGCTTGGTCGAGATCAGCGTGATGAAGGCCGGCTCGTCCGCGTCATTGGCGACAATAAAAACCTGGTTCTTCTGGTCATAGGCCACCTCATCGGCCCGGAACTTGCCGCCCGTGTGGATGGTGTCGGTGATTTTCATGGTTTTGACGTCGAGCACTTTGACAGTGCTGTCGCCGTCGCCGGCCCAGATTTCATCGCCGAAAGCCAGAACCCCCGCCGGCCCCGCCTCTTTGCCCTTCGGCTTGACGCCGACAAAGCCGGCGATGCGGCCCATGAATTTCTCGGTCTTGGTATCGAAAATATCGATCGATTTCATATTGCGGTTGGCAAAATAATAACGGTTCGTGACGTGATCAACGAAGCCGATGTCGTCATTGTCGAGCGTGTCGCCGGGCACTTCCATGGTGCCGACCTGCTTGATTTGCGCGGATGCGCCGACGGTCAGGATAAGCAGCGCGGCGGCGCTGGTCATAAGTAGCTTGGAACGCATGGTTGTTACCTCGACTGGATTGATTGTCATTCTGGCAACGCCCGCGAAAGCCGGTCCCGCCCCGCGCCGCGAACGGTAAGGGC
>JANYFM010000313.1 GCA_025362655.1 Hyphomicrobiales bacterium
GTCAAACGCCGGCTGCGGGGATTGGCACGCCTCAAAAAAAAAATCGCGCCCCGTTTTCAGGCGGGGCGCGCGGAAATAACTTTGCCCGGCCGGGTTATTCCGCAGCCTGCAATTTATGCGCGCCGTTAAAATGCGGCGCGACCTCGGACATGAAACGCTGCATTTCGTCCTTCGTCTGCTGATGATCCTTCAGGCCGACGTTGAAGTACAATATCACCTCCTCGACGCCCGAGGCTTCGATGGCCTTCAGCGCGTCGATGATATGGGCGGTGTTCCCGATCAGCACGGAATTCGTGGTCAGGCTCTCCGGCTGGATGTTCTGCAGGCGCTTCACCATTTCGATGAAATAGCGGTAGCTGGGCGGGCAATTGGCGGGGTCTCCCGGCAAGGCGGCGATGACGCATTCCTTGTAGTAGCGGATCTGCCGGGCGCGGGCGGCGGCGTCCTGCGCCGCGGTGTCGGCGAAGTGAATGAAATAGCTGCACATCAGCTTTTTCCGGGCGTTGCCGTGGCGGTGACAGGCGTCTGTGTAAAGGCGGTTCACTTCCGCGAGGCTGCCGAATGTCATTGCCGAGGCAAACGGCGCGACGATCAGGCCATAGCCGAGACGGCCGGCCATTTCGATGGAGGGCTGCGAGAAGGACGCGACGTAAGCGGACATCGGCTTTTGCACGGGCTGCGGCGTGATCATAATGTCGTCAAACTGATAATGCTTGCCGTGATGGCTGATCGGGCCGGTGGCATTCCAGAGCTTGTGGAGAATTTCCATGCCCTCTTCGAAAATCGGCTGGTTGTTTTTGAAATCCCCGCCGAAGGGGATGTATTCGCGCTCGTCATAGCCGCGCCCGGCGGCGAAATCGACGCGGCCGCCGCTGATCAAATCCAAAGTCGCCCATTGCTCGGCGACGCGGATGGGGTGATGCAGCGGCAGCACGGTCACGGCGGGGGCGAGGCGGATGCGCTTGCTCCGCGCCGCGAGGAACGCCAGCAGCATTTCCGGCGAGGAATTGACGCCAAGCGTGGAGAAATGATGCTCGCCGATCCAAGCGGAGTGGTAGCCGAGCTGGTCGGCGTAAAGCGCCTCGTCCAGAATGTGGCTGACGAACTCGTTGGGGGCGCGGCGGTTGTTCTCGTAATGATTGTCGCTGAGCGTGAAATAACCGAAGTCCATGGCGTTCTCCCGTTTTTGGCTGAGGCGACAAAAACAAATTGATTGCCTTTTGTCAAATCAATTTGCTAATGGGGAATTGAAACTTCCGGGGGCGCGGAATGAATGAACTGAAATCGCCGAAACGGCGGGGCATCCAATCCGTCGAAATCGGCCTTGGCGTTCTGGCAGGCCTTGCCGCGTGCCGGGGGCCGGCGGCGCTTTCCGCAGTGGCGCAGGCGGCGGGTCTCTCCGCCAGCCAGACGCACCGCTATCTCGCCAGCCTTATCGCGGCGGGCATGGCCAAACAGGATGCCGGCTCCGGCCATTATGATCTCGATGCCGGCGCGATACGCCTTGGCCTTGCCGCGCTTGCCCGGCTGGATGTGTTCGCCGGCGCAGATGCGGCGATGCGCAATTACGTTAGGGAAACCGCCCGCACATGTCTGGTGGCTGTGTGGGGCGATGCGGGCGCGACTGTGGTGCGCTGGTTCCCCGGCGATCCGCCCGTTGTCACCTCTCTGGCGATTGGCTCCGTGCTGCCGGTGCTGCAATCGGCCACCGGCCATGTGTTTTATGCTTTTGGCGACCTGACGCTGATCGACGCCAAAGCGCGGGCGGAGCGCGCCGCCAGCGCGACGGCGCGGGCGATCAATATCGAGGCGCTGCGCAAAAAGGTTCGCGCCGATCAGGTGGCGCGGGTGGACGGCGATCTCATTCCCGGGCTGCGCGTGGTCAGCGCGCCGGTGTTTGATTTGCAGGGGCGGCTCAGCATCGTCGTCACGTCAATCGCCACTTCCGCCAGCGACCGCGGCGGCGATGCCGGCGCGGAGCAAGCCCTGCTCGCCGCCTGCCGCGGCCTCACGGAATCGCTGGGCGGGCGCTGGCCGGGGTAGCGGCTTATTTCAGCCGTTTGCGGGCCTCTTCGAGATAGCTCAAATCGACATATTTTTTCATGTCGATGGGCTCTTTGAGATAGCCCAAAGCGCGCATCTGATCGAGGGCGTTCTGGGTGCCCGCGATATTGGGCTCCAGGTTCGGATCGCGGAAATAATCTTTCTCGGTGAACAGCCAGCTGTCGAACAGGGCCGGCGGGGCCTTGGAGAAGTCGGAGGCGATTTTCACGGCTTCCGTGTGGTTGGCGGGATCGAGATACCAGCGCGTTAGGCGCAGTGTGTCCTCCAGCATATCGGTGACGGCGGCTTTGTTCTTTTTGAGGAAGCTGTCTTTGGCGACCCAGAACCCAAGCTCGGTCGGCCCGATGCCGTCGCCCTGCGTGAACAGAACCTTTCCCTTCGCCAGCAATTCCGCGTCATTCGAGAATGGCAGGCCGACGGCGACGAGATCGGCTTTTTTGTCGAGCAGCATCGCCTTCATCGCGCCGAACGGCGCCTCCACCACGGTGTAATCGCGGTTGGCTTCGAGGCCGGCCTTTTTGAGCATGGCTTTCATGGCGATATCGATGGCCGCGCCCGCCGCGTTGACGGCGATCACCTTGCCCTTGAGATCCGCGACTTTATCGATGCCGCTGTCGGCGCGCACGAAATAGCGGTTGGAATATTTGCCGGGCACGCCGTCCTGGAATTCGCCGGCGAAAATGCGCAAATCCTCCATGCCGGCGTTTTGAATGCCAAGGCCGATGGACGAGAAGTTGAGCGTGCCGACATCAAGCTCATTCACCGCGATGGCCGTGATCATCGGCGGCGTTCCCTGATAGCGGATGGATTCGCTGGTGTAGGATTTGCCGTTATTTTTGGCGATGCCGTCCTTCAGGAACAGGATAGAGGCGATGTTGGATGCCGGCACGATCCAGGAAAGGCGGATTTTGACCGGCGTTTGCGCCAGCGCCTGCGAAGCCAGCAGGGAGGCGGCGGCGATGCCCGCCGCCATGAATTTAATGAGACGCATGCAGTCCTCCCCGGCGGTTCGTTGGCGCGACTAGAAAGGTTCCTTCCCTGGAGGTCAAGAGAGCGGGGGCCGGCGATGGAGATGGCCAGCACGCCCGAAAGCGGCGCGGAATCTCCGTGACTTTTCCGCCCGTTCCATGTAACCTGTTACGCCAATGAAGGGACGCAATATGCCCCGCTCGTCGAAGAGTCCAATACCCGCGAAGAAGCGCATGGCCGGATACCGCCAGCGGATGCGCGCCGCCGGGCTGCGCCCCGTGCAGATTTGGGTGCCGGACACGCGCTTGCCGGATTTTGCGGAAACCTGCCACCGTCAGGCGCGCGCCGTCGCCGCCGGCGATCCGGCGGGAGACGAGATCATGCGCTTCGTTGCCGCGGTCTATGAATGGCCGGAGCCTTGATGCGGCGCGGCCAGTTCGTGACCGTCGCAGTGCCCGGCGATTATGGCAAGCCGCGCCCCGCCCTTATCGTGCAAAGCGATTTATTCGACGATCTCCCGTCCATCGTGATTTGTCCGCTGACAACGTTGCTTCGAGCCGACGCCGGTCAATTCCGCCTTGAGGTCGCGCCTTCCCCCGGCAACGGGCTTCGGCAAGTCTCGCAGATTGCCATCGACAAAATCACGGTGCTTCCCGCCGACAAGATCGGCGACGTGATCGGCAAGGCCGATGACGCGCTGCTGTTGCGGGTCAACCGGGCGCTGGCGCTGTTTTTGAGCGTTGTGTGAGTTGGGGGCTCGGCGGGGGCGAAGGGCGGGGACATCATCGAAATTTCGCGAAACGAATTTCGCACGTTTCCCGTACCGCGGATGCAGGGATACAATTTATATTTTCCTGTTTCGCGGGATAAATCTCCCACCCCGTCCGCCGCTCCCGTCCGCCCCGGCTTGACCGGCGCGCCGCGACAATGGTCAAAGCCTTCCACGCAAGGCGGGGGAATTGCTTCGTGTCGGAAATAACCATCGAGGGTGTCCGGCATCTCTATAAGCCGGCGCGCGGCAAGCCGGTGCTTGCGCTTGACGATGTGTCTTTGGAAATTGCCCCGCGCGAATTCATCGCTCTGCTGGGGCCCTCGGGCTGCGGCAAATCGACGTTGCTTTATATGATCGGCGGGTTTTTGCCGGTGGAGACGGGGTCGATCCGCGTCAACGGCAAAAAGGTTGAGGGTCCGGGGCCGGAGCGCGGCATCGTGTTCCAGCATTTTGCGTTGTTCCCCTGGAAAACCGTGAAACAGAACGTGCTTTACGGGCTGGAGCGGCAGGCCCTGCAGCGCGGCGAGCGGGAGGCGCGGGCGCAGACTTTCATCGATATGGTGGGGCTCTCCGGGTTCGAGGATGCCTATCCCTCGCAGCTTTCCGGCGGCATGAAACAGCGGGCGGCCATCGCCCGAACGCTCGCCATCGACCCGCGGATTTTGCTGATGGACGAGCCCTTCGGCGCGCTCGACGCGCAGACGCGGCATTTAATGCAGGATGAGCTGCTCGGCATCTGGCGGCGCTCGCCCAAGACGGTGATTTTCGTCACCCACGATGTGCAGGAGGCCGTCTATCTCGCCGGCCGCGTCGCCGTCATGTCGGCGCGGCCTGGCAAAATCATGGATATCGTCGATATCGGCCTCGATAAATCCGATCCCGATTTGCAGCGGAGCAAGGCTTTTGCCGACAAAGTGGATCAGCTCTGGCGGCTGGTGCGCGATGAGGCCATTAAAGCGCAGCAGGGGAGGCGGCCGCTGTGAACCGGGCGCTGCGCTGCCTTCCGCTGCTGATTCTCGCGCTGGCGTGGGAATTCATTTCGCGCACCGGGCTGGTATCGGGTTCGGCGCTGCCCTCGCTGGTGAAAATCGGCGAGGCATGGTGGGGCCTCGCGCGCGACGGTGATTTATGGACGCATGGCGCGGCCTCGGCGTGGCGCGTCGGCGCGGGGCTGTTTTGCGCGATTGTGATTGGCGCGGCGCTCGGCATCGGCATGGCATGGTGGCGGCCGGCGGATATGGTGCTCGGCCCCTTTGTTGAGATTTTCTATCCGCTGCCGAAATCGGCGCTGATACCGGTGACGGCGTTATGGCTTGGCTTTGGCGACGGCTCGAAAATCCTGCTGATCGCGCTCGGCTGCATGCTGCCGGTCACCATCGGCGCCTACAATGGCGCGCGCTCCAGCGACCGCACGCTCGTTTGGTCGGCGCGCAGCATGGGCGCGGGGCGGCTGCGCGTGCTGCGCGATGTCGTGGCGCCCAGCGCGCTGCCGGAGCTGCTCAGCGGCATCCGCACCGCGCTGGCGATTTCTTTCGTGCTGCTGATCGCCTCCGAGCTGATCGTCGCGCGCTCCGGCTTTGGCTATCTCATCGGTTTTCTCGGGGCCAACGGCACGTATGAGCCGATGTTCGCGGTCGTCCTCACCGTCGCCTTTCTGGGCTTCGTCGCCGACAGGCTCTATCAGGCATTCACACGCAGGGTGTTCGCATGGCGGGAATGAGCGCGCCGGACACGGACACGCCGGGATTGGCGGCGCGCATCGGGCACGGCCTCGCGCGCTGGAGCCTCGTCATCGGGCTTTTGCTTCTGTGGGATATTCTGGCGCGCTCCGGCTCGTTCACGCCGTTCATGCTGCCATCGCCCGAAAGCGTTGCGCAGCGCATCTGGCGGGACGCCTCAAACGGCGATCTGCCGATCAACATGGGGCTGACGCTGTACCGCGCGCTGACCGGTTTTCTTATCGCGGCCCTGCTCGGCGTCGGCACGGGACTGCTGATCACGCGCAGCGCGGCGGCGGCATGGTTTTTCGATCCGATTATTTCCGTGGGATTTCCCATGCCGAAAATCACGTTTTTGCCGGTGATTGTCCTGTGGCTCGGCTTTTACGACACGGCGAAGATTTCGATGGTGGTGTTTGACGCGATTTTTCCGGCAATCACCGGCACCATCGTCGGCATCCGCGCGGTCGAGAAGGAACTGCTTTGGTCGGCGCGCAACCTTGGCGCGAAAGAGCGCGAGATGCTTTGGCAAATCCTGCTTCCCGCCGCCTCGCCGCAAATCATGACGGGCTTGCAGGTGTCGCTGCCCATCGCGCTGATTGTCGCCATCGTCGCGGAAATGCTGATGGGGGGCTACGGCATCGGCGGCGCCATGCAGCAGGCCTCCAGCATGGCGGATTCGCGCGGCGTCTTTGCCGGCATCGTGGAAATCGCCGTGGTCGGCTGGGTGCTCGTCAAGGGCATGAGCCTGCTGCGCCGCCGCCTGCTGATGTGGCACCCGGAGGCGGAGGCGCCTTCAGGGGTTTGAGTTCAAGCCGCCTTCAAGGCGCCCAGACTTGCTATAACAGAGGCCAGTCTTGCGCCCTCGGGATCGGCGAGGGCGGCGATGCGCGCCTGCATCACCGCATCGGCAAAATGCGCCGGCGCGGCGGGCGCGGCGAGCATCGGTTCGATGATTTCATCGGCGATGCGCGCCCAGTTGGCCTGGCCGTTTTTCCACGTATCGCCATAGCCTTTGACGAGGCGCGCGGTCTCGACGATTTCCATCGCCGCCCGCTGGTCTTTTGCCAGGGCAAGATCGATCAATGCCAGCCAGCGCCGGATCCATGCGTTTTCCTCCGCCGCGCGCAGCGAGCCGGGCCGCATGAATTTCAGCGAGGCGAGAAATTTGAGCATCAGAAATCCGCTGATGCGCGTGGTTTGCACTTTCAGGGCAATCGAGCCTTTCGACCAGCCGCGCCTTTCAACAAAAGCCAGCAGGGCCCGCGCCGTCTTCGCCGGCAGGATTGACAATATCTCCTCGGGTCCAGGCTTTAGATATTCAGTGACATGCACGATATCGCCCGGCCGCGCGCGCGCCTCGGCCCGCGCCTGCGCGAGCCGGCTCTCGCGCAGTTTGAGCTGCGCGACGCGCACCGTGTCCTCGCTGGTCATGCGCACGGCGAGGTGGCGGGCAAGCTCCGTGAAGAGTTCAGGACCTGCGCGCCCCGTGAAAGGCGCGAGCCGGTCCAGATAAAGCTGCGCATAGGCCAGGCTTTGAAAATCGATGGTCCGCCTGACGCCCTCGCGCACGATGGTTTGCGAGACGGCGGGCATGGCCTCAACGGCGGCCGCGAAATTATGCGGGATTTCAGCGGGCGCAACGGGCGCGGGCGCGGCGGCCGGCGGCTCTCCGGCATAGGCGAGGCCCGCATCAAAACCGCGCAGGTTCGCCTCCACCGCGCGCCCGTCGCGGGCGATGGCATCGCGGAATGCCTGCGGCGCAACCGGCATGTGGCGGGCGGCGAGGCCCAGCAAAACCGCGTTCAGCGCGGCGCCGGTCTTTTGCGCGAGAGCGGCGAAATCGCCGAGCGCATGGTCCTTCGCAAAGGTCTTCAGCGATTGCGCGAGGGCATCGGCGTCGGCGCGCCCGTCGCCCATCGCGATCTTTTCCTGGATCGTGTAGACGCGGTGCAGCGGGCTGATAACGAAAGTGCGGTCCGCCGTGATAAAGCCGCCGTGGAGAACCCGCGCGGCCTCCAGCAGCTCCGAAGCGATGAACAGCTCGACCCCGCCTGGGGCCGGCGCCAGCGCCATGACCGGGCGGCGGCCGCCGGCTTTGACGATTTCAATATAATAGGTGGTGCCGCCGGTGCGCTGGGCGACGCCCGGCACGGAGGTGCGCTGCGCCGCAAAGCCGTCGGCGATGGCGGCGTCGGCGATCCAGCTTGCCAGCACGCCGCCGCCCTCGCCGCCGAGCGCGGCAATTAGAACCCGGCAGGGCGCGCTCATGCGCGCGCCTCATCAATGAGTTTGCCGCCGAATCTTTTGATAGCGATGCCGGCGAGGCGGTTGCGGAACCTGTCGAAGGCCGATGGGTTCTGCACGATGTCGATCCGCGCGAAGGAGGGGCAAAGCTGCGCCGCGTGGGAGACCTCGCCGCAGACGCCGCAGCCGACGCAATCGTTGTTGACGTGGGCGACCGGGTCGGTGCGCAAAGGGTCCTCATTGGGTTTGACGGTCAGCGAGGGGCAGCCGGACAGGCGGATGCACGAGTGATCGCCGGTGCAGACCTCGGGATCGACGCGGAAGCGAGTGCGCACGACGCGTTCGCCCCTGGCCACCGCTTTGGCATTTTCCGGCTTGATCCGGCGCTGGCGCGCCAGCTGGCATTCGCCGTCGGCGATGATGACGCGCAGTCCCTTGGCGGGCGCGTTGAGCGCGTCTTTCAATGTTTTGGCCACCTTGCGGATATCATAGGTGCGCACGCGCGAGATGAATTCGACGCCCATGCCCTTCAGCGTCTTTTCGATATCGACGCCGCGGCCGCGCCCGTCCGGCGTCGGCGCGCTGGAGGGAATGTCCTGCGCGCCCGTCGCGCTGGAATAGCCGTTGTTCATGATGATGAGAACGCCGTCGTTGCGGTTGAGCACGGAGCCCGCCACACCCGTGAGCAGGCCGTTGTGCCAGAACCCGCCGTCGCCCATGATGCTGATGGGCTTGCGCGCCTGCGAATTGGCGACAGCGGCCGCGGACGCCAGCGACATCCCATAGCCCAAAATGGAATTGCCCTGATCGAAGGGCGCGAACGTGCCAAAGGAATGGCAGCCGATATCGGCGGAAACGTGGGTCGGGCCGATCTCCTTGCGCAGGATTTTCATCGCTGAAAACACCGGGCGCTCGGGGCAGCCCGTGCATAGGCCCGGCGGGCGCGGCGGCAGCGGCGCGGGCAGGGCGGCGGCAAGCGCTTGCGCCTGCGCGCCCGTCGCCGCGAGCCAGGATTCCAGCGGGGCGGCGGGCTGGCCGTTGTCACGCAGGAATTTCGCAAGCCCGGCTCCCAGCACGCGCGGCGTGTATTCGCCGGCCATGGGGAGGACATCCTTGCCGAACAGTTTTGTCGGCAAACCGGCTTTGCGCAATATCTGGCCGATGGCCTGTTCAAGGAAATCCGGCTGGCCCTCCTCGACGATCAGCACGGCTTTCCTGCCGGCGCAAAATCCGCTGATCTGTTCGGGCGCGAGGGGATGCGTGACGTTGAGAATTAGCACGGGAATATTCGCATCGCCGAAGGCGTTCGAAAGCTCAGCCGCCTCCAGCCGGCTGTTGAGCGCGTTGAACAGGCCGCCTTGGACGATGATGCCGAGATCGTGGCTTGCCGGCCCCAGCGTCTCGTTGAGGCCGTGCTCAAGGATGAACTTTTGCGCGGCGGGCAGGCGGCGCTGAAACTTGTCGTTCTCCTGGATGAAGGTCACCGGAGGATGCGACAGGCGCATATATTCGAACGGCGCGGGCGCCTCGATGCGGCTGTTCACAGAATGCGCGGCGGCGATATTGTCCTTCGCCTCGAACGAGCCGAAGACGTGGCAGGCGCGGATTCGCAGTTCCAGCATGACCGGCGTGTTCGAGGCCTCCGAGAGTTCGAAGCCTTTTTCGACCATGCGCACGATGGTCGGCAGGTCCGGGCGCGGATCGAGCAGCCACAGAGAGGATTTCAATGCGAATGCGTGGGTGCGCTCCTGGATGACGGCGGCGCCCTCGCCGTAATCCTCGCCGACGATGATCAGCGCGCCGCCTTTGACACCGGGGGAGGCGAGATTGGACAGCGCGTCCGCCGCCACATTGGTTCCGACGATGGATTTCCACGTCACCGCGCCGCGGATGGGGTAATTGATGGAGGCGCCAAGCATCGCGGCCGCCGCGGCCTCGTTGGTGCAGGTCTCGACGTGGACGCCGAGGCGGCGCATTTCGCCGGTGGCTTCCACCAAAACGTCAAGCAGATGTCCGACGGGCGCGCCCTGATAGCCGCCAACGTAGGATACTCCCGATTGCAGAAGCGCCTTGGTGACCGCGAGGATGCCCTCGCCCTGAAACACCGCGCCGGCGCCCAGCGTCAGCGATTCGATTTCCCGCCTGAATGAGACTTCAACCATGATTGGCATCCCTGCTGTTTAAGCAGTCTGTGGAGAAATTCCCTTAAAGACGCTGCCCGCCCTGCGCCGGACCTGCGGCGGGACCGCGCGCCCGCGGCTAAAACGTCACCGGCGCAAATCCCGGCGCGAACATTTGCGCCGCCGCGGGCGCGGTTTCAACAATGCCCAAATCCCTCAGGGATGAGCGGATCACTTCGATGGCCTTTGGCGAAAACGCGCCGTCGAATGACAGCATTTTAATTTCATCGCCATAGGCGGCGTCGACGACCTTTTCCGGCAGGTTCATGGTTTTGGCGATCGAGGCGACCGTGGCGGCGCGGCTGTCGCGCATGAAGGCCGCTGTCTTGAACCAGGCCCGCAGAAAGCGGCGCACAATGTCGGGCGATTTGGCGATCATCGCGTCGCTGGCGAAAATCACATGGGTGTGGAAATCAGGCACAGCGTCGGCAAAGGTGGCGATCACCCGGCCCTCGCCGTTGGCCTCAAGATTATAGCCTTCCTCGATGGAATTGATGCTGGCGTGCAATTCGCCCGAGCGCATGGCGGCGAGGCGCGTGCGCATATCGCCGAGCGGCACAACCTCGACGCCATCGCCGCCCCAGCCCTTGGACGCTGAAAACCGGCGCGCCAGCCAATCGGTGAGCGCGCCCGCCGTTGTCACGCCGATGCGCTTGCCTTTCAAATCATCGGCGCTTTTGATGATGGAGTTGGTTGTCACGACCACCGCCATGTTGCGCGGCTCGCCGGCCAGCGCCGCCACAGCGCGAGCGGGGACGCCCTTGGCGGCATAGCCCATGCCGGGGCCCGAGCCGAGGCCGAAATCGATGGCCTGCGCGGCGAAAGCCTGCTGCATGCGCCCGTCGCCCTGAAACACGGATATTTCGACGTCGAGCCCCTCGCCGGCCCAGGCGCCGATTTGCTGGGCCAGTTCCAGCCCCGCAAAGGGAAATGACGAGCTGATGGCCTTGGCGATGCGCAACTTGTCGGCGGCCCGGGCGCGGCGCGGCGCGATCAGCGCTCCCGCCGAGGCGGCTCCCGCAAGCAGGGCGCGGCGAGACAGTGGGCGGCCGGCAAAGGGGGTCGCGCGGTTCGTCACTCTTTTTCCCCCAGCCGATCCGATGGCAATCGATAGCCCGCTTGGCGCGGATGTGGCAAGCCGGGGGATTCAGGGGCCGGGAGTCACGTCCTTCATGCGCAATTTCTCATATTCAGCGCGCACCGCGGCCGCGCCGTAGGCGCGCTCAAGACGGCGCACGGTGAAATGGCCCATGGCAATGGATTGAAAGTGATCGGCGAAGGCGTAATTGACCGCCGCCCCGCCGACAGCGCCGAGGATGGGGATCGCCTGCGCCGCCATCTTCTGCGAGACGACCAGCCCGAACCGCGCGCCGATCATAGCGACGAGTTTTATCAATACCGGAGCGGTCTCATCTATGACGCCTTTTTGCAGCATGTATTTTGCCGCCTCCGACACGGTTTGCGCCAGCACAGCGCGGATGGCGAAATAGCCGCTTTCAAGATTGTCATCGTCCGGCGAGCGTCCGCCGAGCGCGAACACCTGCATGCAGGCCAGCGCAGTGTCCGGGCTGGCGATGTCCTCGCCTTCGGCGCGGGCGATGTCGGCTATGGCGCGCAGCATGACAAGGGTCGAGGCGGGTAATTCCACCGGCAGGGCGGCAAATCCGAACGCGCCGCCGATCACGCCCGAGCCCATCGCCAGCGCTTTGTGGAGATAGCGCGAGGCGGGACGCTGGCGGGCGTCCATGCTGCGCAAGGCGGCGCGCAGCGCCAGCCGCAGCGCCGTGGTGGTGGCGCGCGCGGCAATGGCGCGGGCGGGGCGGGGAACCAGTTTGCCGGCAAGTTCAATCTGGCGGCCGAGAAGACTGGTCATCCGCGCCGCAAGGCTGGTGTGCTCCAGCCATTGCACCGCTTTGGCGAGAGAGGCCTGATCCTGACGCGTCATCGGGGCGGTTTGAAGGAGAATGTCCGGCGGCATGCGGCACCTTGGGCGGGAAAAGCGGGGCGGTTTGAAACAAAACGCCGGCTCACATGTGGCTCCGGCGCGGCGGCGGAACAAGCCCGGGCGGCGGGAGCGGGCCCACGGCTGGCGCGAAATATTTTGGCCGTTAACCCGCCAAGGCCTCACGTATTAACCATTCTCCCCCCCTCAGGCGTAAACACGCGGCCGGGACGGCGGCGTCCGGCTTGGATTTCCAATTCAGCGATTGGAATGGCCAGGCCATAGAAATCAATGGGTTGGCCGGAATTGTCTCGAATTTGATGGAATATTTTATACTTCAATTATACTTACCTTCGGCGATAAAAAAATAAATTCAATTGCGTAGAATCCGACGAATTGGCTTAGATCGACTGCAAATAGCCCGTGACAATCTCGCCCTATAACAAAAAGGGGCGACCAATGCAGGGGCATTTCGGCAGGATTTTCGGGGCGCTGGCTTTTATGGCCGCAGCCTTCACGCCTTTCAGCGGGGCGAGCGCGGCGGGGGACACCAATGCCGGCTATGTCGCGGTGGGCGCGTCCACCTCGGTGCCTTACGGCTGGATCGAATTTTGCCAGCGTTACAAGGGCGAGTGCGACACCAAGGCGCTGCCGGCGCTGGATGTGAATGCCACCGCCGATTCCATGAAGCGGATCAAACAGATCAATGCCTGGGTCAACACAACGATCAAGCCGATGTCCGATATGGATCATTGGGGCGTCGTCGACCGCTGGGATTATCCGACGGACGGCTACGGCGATTGCGAGGATTACGTGCTGCTGAAGCGCCGGCTGCTGATCAACGAGGGCTTTCCGAGGCAGGGCCTGCTGGTGACCGTCGTCAAGGACGAAAAAGGCGAAGGCCATGCCGTGCTGACCGTCAAGACCAACAAGGGTGAGTTCATTCTCGATAACCTCGAAGACGAGGTCCGCGCGTGGAACAAGACCCGCTACCGTTTCGTCAAACGCCAGTCCCAGACCGATCCCAATGTTTGGGTTGATCTCGGCGACCCGACGACCGCTCCCCTCCTCGTCTCGCGCTGATCCCAGCCCGGACGATGCCTTGCGCCGGGCCACGTGCCCGGCGTTTTTTTTTGCGCGCCGGGGGCCGCGCCGTTCAAGCTGTGTTCATCCGGGCGCCGGTATACGGGCGTCGTTCGGGCAAAGCACTCCCATCGGATGCATTGACGCGGACGGCGATTGGAACCAAAGTCATCACAGCCGCTTCATAAGAGAGCGGCTTACCCGGGAGCTTCAACTATGCCTTTCCGTATTTCGCATTTTTCCGCAAGCGCCGCCGCGCTCGGCCTCGCCATGGGCGCGATCAGCCTCACTCCTGCCCTCGCCTTGACCCAAAAAGAATGCGGCGTGAAATATCAGGACGCTAAGACGGCGGGAACGCTGGCCGGTCTGAATTACAACGCTTTCCGCAAGGCGCAGTGCGGCACCGATGCGCCGGCCGCCGCCGCGACGCCTGCCGCCGCCCCGGCGGCCGCGCCCGCCAATCCGCTTCGCCCGACGCCGGCCGCTGTGGCTCCGAAACCCGCGCCGGCTCCCGCCGCCGCGCCCGCGGCTGCCGGGGCCGCCGTTTACCCGCGCGCCGTTGATCCGAAATACAACACGCTCAGCGCGGGCAAGCAGCGTTTCAAGACCTGCGATGACCAGTACAATGCCAACAAAGCCGCCAACGGCAATGGCGGCATGAAATGGATCGAAAAGGGCGGCGGCTACTACAGCATGTGCAACAAGGCGCTGAAAGGCGCCTGATCCACACGCTTTTAAGGCCCATCGACTTGGATGAAGCCCAACGACTTGGAAAGCCCGGGATCCCGCGATCCCGGGCTTTTTCGCGTCAGAGGCAAGCGCGCGCCGCCGTTACCGCGATATTTTATACCAAAGGGCATGAGCTTTGACTCATGACCTTTGGCAAGCGCGAACGCGCGCCCGCGCTGACGCGCGGAACACTATGGATTGACCACAGGTCAATCCATAGTGCCCTTGGAATTAGAGGTAAGCGCGCGCCGCCGTTACCGCGCCCGCGGCGGCCAGAACCAGGGCCGTCACCCACGGCCATTTCTGGCCTTTCGTGATGATGGAAATCGTCGCGATGGCGATGGAGACGTGCAGGAATGTCACCGCCAGCGTCAGGATGTGATGGCGGTGCTCATGATGCTCGGCCTCGCGCAGGGATTCCTCGGACTTCTTCTCCTGTTCCTTGGCCTCTTTGGTGATGTCCTTGGTCTCCTCGTCGTAGCGCTTGGCTTCGCGGTCGAAATCCTCTTTGCGGGCCGGATTTCCCGCCGCGGCGATTTCGTAAAGGTTTTTCTTCACGCTTTTGGCCTGGTAGAAATTCCACTGGTCCGTGGCTTTGTTCTGGAACAGGACCGCGTCATTCTTTGAGGAGTTCGCCGCGCCCGCCTCAATGGTTTCCAGACTGCCCAGGGCCGCCGCGGCCACGGCCAGCACCGCGATGGTCATTGCGACAAGGGATATAAAGGGACTGCCGCTATGCGCGGCGTGCTCGGCATGTTCAGCGTGCTCAAAATGTTCCGTCGGCGATTCGGTCATAACTATTCCTCCCCTTGCAATATCGACGGACAAGTGTCGCAAAACCGCAACAGCGGCGCAAGACAGGCGTTGCCGGCCGCGATAGACAGGGTGCGGGCCGCGATTTATAGAAAGTCTGCCTCACATAACGGGAACCGCCATGCACGACGCGCCAGCCGCCGATACTTTTGCCGATCTGCGGCGGATGATGGTGGACTGCCAGGTAAGGCCCTTCGACGTGACCGATCAGGCCGTGCTGGATGCCATGCTGAAAATTCCCCGCGAGCTTTTCGCGGGCTCCGCCAATGCGGCCATCGCCTGTTCCGACGCGGTTTTGAAATTGCGGGGCGCGGCGGAGACCCGCGCCATGCCGGCCCCGATGGTGGTGGCGCGGCTTATCCAGAACGCCGATCTGACGCCGGCCTGCCGGGTTCTCGACGTGGCCGGCGCCTCCGGTTATTCAGCGGCGGTCATGGCCGGTCTCGCCGGGAGCGTAACGGCGCTTGAATCCGATGCGGAGTTCACCCGTCAGGCCAATGCCAATTTCGCCGCGCTCGGGCTTGCCAATGCGCGGGGCGTCACTGGCCCGCTGGACGGCGCCGCCGGCGTAAACGGGCCCTACGACGTGATTTTGCTCAATGGCGCGTTTGAGCGGGGCCTTGAGGGCCTCTTGGCGCTTCTGGCGCCTAAGGGCCGGCTGCTGGCGATCCGCCGCTCGCCGGGCCAGACCGGCCTCGCGTCGCAAGCGGTCCGCTATGACGAGACTGCCGGAAAATTCAGTTCGCGCACGCTGTTTGGGGCGGCGGGCGTGCTTTTGGCTCCGTTCGCGGCATTGCCGGCTTTTGCTTTTTGAACGGTCAGGCTGGATTTTTCCTCGTGTGTCGCATTTTTGCGGCATTGCCAAAAATCTTCGCCGAGCCGGCGGCGGACACAGGACAGGGCTTCCGCCTCAGGCTATGCTGGCGGCAATCGCTCGTAAAAGGCGAAGAGGCGGCGGTTGGATAAATTTTGACGCCCGTCCGGGTCACCGGATGGCTGGAGTTTGGAAAGTTGACGGTTTTAAGCGTGTGTGGCGAAGCTTCGGTTGCGTCGCGTCTTGTCCTTCCATCGAATGGTTTGATCCGCGTTTCGCGGGCGTTTTTGCGCGCCGGCTTTTTTGCAGGCGCGGCCGGCCTTTTGACGTTCGCCGCCGGCGCGCAAGCCGAGACCATGTCGGGCGCGCTTGCCAAGGCCTATAGTTTCAGCCCCGACCTCGGCCAGCAGCGCGCCGCAACCAGAGCCGCCGACGAGGGCGTTCCGCGCGCCACGGCGGGGTTTCGCCCGACGGTGACAGGAACGGCCACCACAGGTTCCGCTTGGACTTATAACAATAACAATCTCAGCCGAACCGCGCCGGTCTCGGAAAATACAACCTTTCCGCGTTCGGCGGCGGTCACCGCGACGCAGACGCTTTATAACGGCAATCGCACGCTGAACGGCGTCCGCCAGGCGGAATCGACGATGTTCGGCTCGCGCGAGACGCTGCGGCAAAGCGAGCAGACCGTTCTCAACGCGGCGGCGACCGCTTACATGAACGTGCTGCGCGACACGGCGCTGCTGCGTTTGCAGGAAAATAACACCGAGGTCGTGACTCAGCAGCTTAAGCAAACCAAAGACCGCTTTCAGGTTGGCGAAGTCACGCGCACCGATGTCGCGCAATCCGAGGCGGCGCTGGCGCTTTCCAATGCCAATGCTTTCACCGCGCGCTCCAATTTGCAGAATTCGCTGGCGGTTTACCGGCAATTGATCGGCGAACAGCCGAAAAACCTGTCGCCGGCGCGGCCGCTGGATTCGCTTGTTCCCAGATCACTTAATGAAGCGATCGGGAAATCGCAGGTGGAGCATCCGCAAATCCAGGCCGCGCTGCACGCTGTCGACGCCGCGGCGCTGACCGTGAAAGTTCAAGAGGGCGCGCTCTATCCGACGCTGTCCGTGCAGGGCACTTATTCGCAGACGTGGGACACCGCCAACGTGCCCCACAACAAAACAACGACCCTGTCGGCGATCGGCAATCTAACGATACCGATCTATGACGGCGGGCTCAGCTACGCCAGCATCCGTCAAGCCAAAGAACAGCTGGGACAATCGCGGATGCAGGCGGACCTGGCGCGCGAGACCGTGCGCGCCGCCGTGGTTTCGGCGTGGGGCGCCTATCAGAACTCGAAGCTGGTCATCCAGTCTTTCAATGCCCAGGTGCGCGCCAATGAGATCGCGCTGAACGGCATCCGCGAGGAGGCGCGCGTGGGACAGCGAACCACGCTCGACGTTCTCAACGCGCAGCAGACACTGCTGAATTCCCGCGTCAATCTGGTGACGGCGCAGCGCGACCAGGTGGTTAATTCCTATGCGTTGCTGCTGGCGCTCGGCAAAATGTCGGCTGCGAACCTCGGCCTCAAGGTGGATACCTACGATCCCTCCATCCATTATGATCAGGTGAAGGGCAAAATCTGGGGCCTGCGGACGCCGGACGGGCGCTGAGGCCTCAGCTTTTTTACTCCCATCCACAGCCACCGGCAGCCGGCATCTTGCCCTGCATGGCGCGCATGGCGCAATCTGACGCTGCGCGAATCACGGCGCGCGCGGACCCTAAACGAGAGTTTCATCATTATGAGCGCAGCGGGATCAGCGGGCTTCGGGTCCCCGTCCACCACAGCCGAGCAGCGGGCGCATGAACCCTCGATGGAGGAGATTCTCGCCTCGATCCGCCGGATTATCGCTGACGATCAGATGCTGCCGCTGACCCGCTCCCTCGCGGCGCCCGTTCAAGGGGTTGATTCCCCGGCGGCGGAATTTCCCGCGCCGCCTCCCGAGTGGGAGCCCGCAATTCCCGCGCCGCCCGCGGCCCGCGCCCCGGAGAAACCCAAAGCGCGCTTTGAGCCCGCCCCCGCGGTTTCCGCCTTTCAAGGCGGGGAGCGGCCCGCTCCCTATGTCCCGGACTTTGAGCGCAAGCCGCTGCCCTATCCTTCCGCCGCCCGCGCCGCGCCGGCGCAGCCGCAAGCGCCGATGGAAATCGAGCCTCCCGCGAAAGCCGCGCCCCAGCCGCCCCATCAAGCGCCGCCTGGCGCGGAGACCCTGATGTCGCCGCGCACCGGCGAGAGTGTGAGTTCTGCCTTTGGCGCGCTGGCAACCTCGATGTTCCTGCAAAACACCGGAATGGTCGAAGAAGCCCTTCGCGAAATGCTGCGCCCGCTGCTCAAGCAATGGCTCGACGACAATCTGCCGGTCATGGTGGAGCGCCTGGTGCGCACAGAAATCGAGCGCGTGGCGCGGGGCGGGCGGGGTTGAAGCCTCAGCGTCGTTTAACCGCCGCGGCGGGGCTCTCGCAGGCGTAACGAAATTCGTAGCTCGCGCCCTTGGGCTCAATCGCGGCATCGTTGATGCGGCAGGGTCCGCGCCCGCTTTCCGCCAGAAAGGCAGCCGCCGCCGCCTCATGCTCCGCCTGCGACGGAGTGCCGCCGCCGAACCCCAGGGTGAAGCCCGCATTCAGGGCGCTGGCCATGGCGCTGACGAGGCCCAAGCGCACCATCAGCCGGTTTTGCGCCGGCAGATCGTAAACGCTGAAATTGGGGTATTGCGTCGTCGAGGCCGACCAGACCGGCTGATAGTC
>JANYFM010000346.1 GCA_025362655.1 Hyphomicrobiales bacterium
GGAAGCCCGGCAGGTCCGGATGAGGGGCTTCCTCATCGTCGTTCGTGTCCGCGGCTTCCAAACTTTCAGTTTCGCGCCGCCCCTCGCCAAAACCCACTCCCGGTGAAGCGCGGGCAGCGGGGGCCGAAGCGCCCTCCTCCTTCAACAACCGCGAAAACCGCCGCCGCAGAACCTCGCGCATCATGCCGAAATCGTCGCCCGGCGTTATGTCATCGCCTTTGATATTGAAGGCGCGGTAATGCGCTTTCATGAAGCCGCCGGCGCCCGCGACAATCATCGCGCCGACCGCGTTCGTCCCCATAATATGTGAATTGTCGTAGACCTCCACGCGCCGGAGTTTCTTGTCGATGCCGAAAGCCAGCCCCAGCGCCGCCAGCAATTTTTCCTGGCTCGCCGCCTCCGCCAGCCGGCGCGAAAGGGTCTCGCGCCCGTTCTGCGCGGCGTGGTCCACCAGTTCGCGCCGCTCGCCGCGCTGGGGAACCGCCACCTCAACTTTGCGCCCGGCGCGCGCGCCCAGCGCCTCCGCCAGCAGCGCCTGCGTTTCAATCCCGTGCGAGAGCAGCACAAGGCGCGGCGCGGGCTTGTCGGAGTAGAACTGCGCCAGAAACGCGTCGAGCACTTCGGCGGGCGAAAGACTGCGATCGGCGCGCGGATAATAGGTCCGGTTGCCCCAGTTCTGAAACGTCCGGAAGAAGAACACCTCAATGGCAAACTGCCCGCCCTCCTCGCACACGGCAAAAACGTCCGCCTCCTCAACGATGCGCGGATTGATGCCCTGCGCGCCCTGAATGGCGGACAGCGCGGCGATGCGGTCGCGCAGCCGCGCCGCCTGTTCAAACTCAAGATTTTCGGCGGCGGCATTCATATCCCCGGCCAGCCGGTCGCGCACCGCGCGGCTGCGGCCTGACAAAAAGTCCCGGACCTGATCCGTCAGCGCGGCGTAATCCTCCGCGCTGATCTCCCCGGTGCACGGGCCGGAGCAGCGCTTGATCTGCCAAAGCAGGCAGGGCCGCGTGCGGTTTTCGAAATAGGAATCCGAACAGGTCCGCACCAGAAAAGCCCGCTGCAAAGCGCTGAGCGTGCGGTTGACCGCGCCGACATTGGCGAAAGGACCGAAATAGTCGCCCTTCAAAGCGCGCGCGCCGCGGTGTTTTGTGAGCTGCGGCGAGGCATGGCCGCCGGTCAGCAGCAGATAAGGAAACGATTTGTCATCGCGTAGCAGCACGTTGTAGCGCGGCTTCATCTGCTTGATGAAGTTCGCCTCCAGCAGCAGCGCCTCGGTCTCGGTCTGTGTCGAGACGAAAACCATCGACGCGGTGAGCGAAATCATCCGCGCGATGCGGCTGGCGTGGCCGGCGCCGCGGGCATAGCTGCCGATGCGCTTTTTGATGCTGCGCGCCTTGCCGACGTAGAGCACCTCGCCGTCGCCGCCGATCATCCGGTAAACGCCCGGCCCGGCCGGCGCATGGGCCAGATAAGAGCGGATCACCGCAGCCCCGCGCAGCAGCGAGGCGGGCGCGGCTTCTTCGCCCAAGTCTTCTTCGCCCAAGGCCTCTTCTCTGAACGCTTCATCAGCCGGAAAGTCGAGCGGCGCCTCCTCGTCCTCGAAGCCGGACTCCTCCGGCAGATCGGGATCAGCGGCGGCGGTCGGCGGACCGGGGTCGGCGGGGGGATGGCTCATTGGCGGTTATGTAAGCGCGCCGGGCACGGCTTGAAAGCTCTTTTCAGGAGGCGCGGGATGGACGCGCGCCCTCAATCCAGGCTAGCTCTGGTCGCCTTGCGGGAACCGCCGCGGCCGACAGGGAATGATCGTTGACCCCCAAACGCAGACATGCGCCCGCCGCGCTGTGCCTTCTCGCGCTGGCCGCCCTCGCCGGCTGCAACGAGACGGCCGGCGTCATCGAGGCATCAGCGCCGGCATCGCCGCGCCCGGCGGCCCGGCCCGGCGTCAGCCCCGGCGGCGCCAGCGTGGCGTTCATCAGCCTCGAGGGCGCCCCGCCGGCCATTGCCGCGCGTTTCTCGGAACGCGCAGGCGCCGAGGCCCGCCGCCGCGAGGTGAGCATCGCCGACGCCGCCGGCGCGCAATATCTGGTGCGCGGCTACCTCTCGACCTGGCCGGTCGAAAGCGGCACGGCATTTGGCTATGTCTGGGATGTCTTTGACCAGTCCCGCCGCCGCGTTCAGCGCAGCCAGGATGCTATTGTTGTGCGCGGCCAGGCGCCCGACCCGTGGAGTTTAGCGACGGAGCCCGCCCTCGCCAGCCTCGCCGCCAAGAGCGCCGACGATCTCGCGGCGGTCCTGTCCAATACGCCGGAAGCCGTGGCCGCCAACGCGAGTCCGCCCGCCGCCGCCGCCATCGCCGCGCAGGCCCGGACGCAGCCGCCAGCCGCGCTGCCCGCGGGATTGCGGGCCTATCGGTGACTTGGCTAAAATGTCTGGCTAAAATGTGCGGCAGAGCACAGGCTCCCGCAATTTGTGTTGTAGGCTCCCGGACGCGGTTCACATCGAACCTGTCCATCGCGGGCGATCCCCGGCCGGCGCATCCCTTGACACGCCGGCGCGCGGGCGAAACACTTTGCGGGCGGACTTGAGCAGGAGCGAGCGATGCCAAAAGGACCCGCAGCGCGGATTTTAGACATGACCGCTCATGGCGGACCGCTTTTACCGGGGCCGCCAAGCCTGAATGTCATGATTGGCGGCCTGCCCGCTTGGCTGGGAATGACGGCCGCGGCCGCCGCCGCGCTGGCGGCGACAATCGCCGTGGGGGCCAAGGATATCGCGGATAAAACCGCCAAGGTGGCAGCGGCGGGTCTGCTCCCGCCGCCCGGCGGCGCCGCAGCGGTGTTAAAGGCGCAGAAGGACCTCGCCGAGGCCACAGCCAAGGCCGCCGCGGACACGGCGGGCGCGATGATGGCGTCCGGGGTCAGCTTCAACGCGTGCCCGATTGTGAAGGTGCTGGTCCCCGATGGAATCGGTGTTGTCATCACGCCAAGCGCGACCGTGCTTATCAACAAATGGGGCACATGCCGGGTGGGCGACATAATCCAAGAGGTTACATCCGTGAATACGATTGCCGTGGGCCTTCCATCGGTCATTGTCGGCGGCTGAGACGGGGCGAAGCGCGCTGGCGCTTTGCAGCGCGGCGATAGCCTGCCCCGCGCGCGAGCGTGACCCGGCGCCGGCTTCCTTGCCGCAAGAAAAATCTCAGCTATGATCCCTGCAACAACCGGAACAAATCCGGGCAGGCGCCGCAGGCGCAAAACAGGGAGGACGGCATGGACCCGGTCCAACGACGAGCCTTTATGAAGGGGGCGCTCGCCTTCAGCGTCAGTGGAGCGGAAATCTTGCTCACGCCGGCGCAGGCGTGGGCGCAGGGCGTGCCCCTGCGAACGCTGAACGCGGAACAGGCCGCGGCGCTGGAGGCGCTCGGTGAAACCCTGGTGCCCGGCGCGCGCGCCGGCGGCATCGTCAATTTCGTCGATCAGCAAATCTCGATCCCGCCGGGAGAAGCGCTGCTTGAGGCGCGCATTCTCAATGTGCGCCCGCCCTACGCGAACTTTTACCGCGCGGCGCTCGGCGCGGTGGACCGCTCCAGCCAGGCGCTGAACAACGGCCAGCGCTTCGCCCAGCTCGACGCCGCCGCGCGGACGGGCTTCGTCGACAACATGCGGCAGAACAAGATCGATGGATGGCAGGGCCCGGCCAGCGGTTTTGTCTACACAATTCTGCGTTTCGACTCGATTGATGTCGTCTACGGCACGGTTGAGGGCTACGCGGCTCTCGACATTCCTTACATGGCGCATATTCCCCCGACACAGAGGTGGTGAGATGGCGAACGAAAAAGTGGATGTCGTCATCGTCGGCGCGGGCGCCTCAGCCTCGGTCTACGCATCGGTTCTCGCGAAAGCCGGCAAAAAAGTCGTGCTGCTTGAAACGGGCCCCGACTGGCAGCTCTCCGATCTCGTGAGTTCGGATTTCTGGGGAAGGCGGATCAAACCGGCGGGCGCGCCCTTCCTGCTCGAAGGCAAGAATCCGTTTGGCTACGCCTACCAGGCGGGCTGGGGGGTCGGCGGCGCCGCCCTGCACCATTTCGCCAATTTCCCGCGGCTTCTGCCGCCCGATTTCACCGTCAAAAGCGATCACGGACGCGCGCTCGACTGGCCGATCCAATACGCCGATGTCGCGCCGTATTATGACAAGGTGGCGGCGGAGATCGGCCTTTCGGGCGACGCAAGGGCTGAGGAAATCTGGCGGCCCGCCGGCGCGCCCTACCCGATGGGGCCGATGAAAACCTTCCGCAACGGCGAAATATGGCTGAAGGGCTTCGAGGCGAACGGCATCCGCATGGCGCCGGCGGCGGTGGCGATGAACTCCGCCGAATTCAAAGGCCGCGCCGCCTGCGTTTATGACGGCTGGTGCCATATCGGCTGCCCCATCGGCGCGCTCGCCAATCCGCTCGTCACCTATCTCGCCGACGCGCGCAAAGCGGGCGCCGAGGTGCGCGCGCTCTCGACGGTGACGCGCGTGCTGACCGACGCGGCCGGCGGCAAGGTGACCGGCGTTGAATATTATGACGCGAAAAAAGAGCGCCAGACTCAAGAGGCGAGCGTCGTCATCCTCGCGGCCTGGGCGGCGCAAAACCCTCGCCTCCTGCTCAATTCGGCGACCGACAGGCACCCAAGGGGCCTCGCCAATTCATCGGGCCTCGTTGGCAAATACATGATGTCGCATTTCAGCTCGGGGACATGGGCGATGTTCGACGAGGATCTGCAAAACCACATGGGCACCACCGGCGCGCAGTTCATGTCCTATGACCGGATCGGCAAGACCACCCACAAGGGCGCCTTCGGCAGCACTTTCATCAATGCGGGCTCCGCATTGAAGGCAAGCGGCATCGCGGGCTTTGCGGGAGCGCGGAGCGATCTGTTCGGCCGGGCGCTCGCCGATTTCATGAAGCGCGGCAAACGCGGCCTCAGCCGCATCGGCGCGCAGGCGGAGGAGATGCCGAATATCGAAAACCGCGTCGAGCTTGCCGGCGACAAGGATGAATTCGGCATGCCGCTCGGCAAGATCATTCACAGCTACGATCAGGACGCCAACGCGCTGTGGGAAGCCAATTTCGAGGAGGGCCTTAAGATCGGCAAAGCCACCGGCGCCAAAGAGGTCTGGTCGGCGCGCGGCGCCATGCCCACCATTCATTTGATGGGCGGCACGATCATGGGAACAGGCGCCGGCAATTCCGTCACCAACTCGTATGGCCAGACCCACGAAATACCGAATCTCTTCATCGCGGGGCCCGGCATTTTTGCCACGGCGGGCGCCGTCAATCCGACCTATACAATCTTCGCCCTGTCGCAACGCGGCGCCGAGCAACTGACGTCAAAGTGGAGCACGATAGCGGCCTGAGAGGACATGGGGCCCGCGGAACCGCGCCCGCGCGGAGAATTGTCCAGCGGCGCCGCGTTGATAACCCGCCAAAGGCGCGTTTGGCGCCGGCTTGCCGGAAATCGGAATCACGCAAATCGGATGCCGCCCGGCAACCCCGCCATCTCAATCCGGGAGCCTGAGTACTTTCCGAGCCTACCGGGACAGGCTCGGCCCGCTGTACTTTCGATTGTTGCGAAATCAAGATCGAAAGGAAACGCCGTGAAAATAATTTTTGCAAAGGGCCTTGCCGGCTTGGGAATGTTGATTGTTGGCGCGAGCGCCAATGCGGCTCCGTTGTCCGGAGCGGGCCATTCCCCAACAGTGGCCATAGAGAGCGGCCACATTCTTCAGGTTCGTCACCGCGCCTCGCACGGCAACCGCGGCCGTCACCTCGGGTGGCACAAAAACAATCGCGGCCGGCATCAAGGCTGGAACGGAAATCCCGGACGGCGCCAAGGCGAAGGCCGGGGGCGCGGACGCGGCCATGACTGAGCCGCGGCGATCATTCGTATTTCGGACGATTGTCGCCGGCGGCAATGAAAAGAGGGACCAGGATGGCTATGTTCAGAAAAT
>JANYFM010000348.1 GCA_025362655.1 Hyphomicrobiales bacterium
GCGGCGCTGGAGGCGGTCGGCGCGGCGATTGCCGCGCGCGCGGCGGCGGAATGATCAAACGCCGCCGCACCCGCCAGGAGAGGCTGCGGCGCCGCATTCATTATTTTCTCGACGCGGGCGGCTCCGATCGGCTGTCGAAACTCATTCACGGCGGCCTGATCCTGCTGGTCATCGCCAGCGTGGCGGCGGTGGTGCTCGAGAGCGTGCCGGCGCTCGCGGCGGAATACGGCCGCTGGTTCTATGCTTTCGAGGTTCTCGCCGCCGCGATCTTCACCGTTGAATATCTGCTGCGCCTGTGGAGCGCGCCCGATCACACGCCCTATGCCTCCATGAGCAATGGCGCGGCCTATTGGGCTTTCGCGCGCACGCCTCTCGCCATCGTCGATCTCGCCTGCGTGCTGCCGGTGTATCTGGCGTTTTTCGTGCCCGCCGATCTGCGCGTGCTGCTGCTGTTGCGGCTTCTGCGCTTCTTCAAACTGGCGCGCTATTCCCCGGGCATGCGCTCGCTGATGGCGGCGCTGGAGGCGGAGCGCTCGGCGCTGATGGCGACCTCCGTCGTGCTGCTCGGCCTCGTGCTGATATCCGCCTCGGCGATGCACCTTGTCGAGCATGACGCGCAGCCCGATAAATTCGGCTCCATTCCCGATGCCATGTGGTGGGCTATCGTCACGCTCACCACAGTGGGATACGGCGACGTGGTGCCGGTGACGCTGGCCGGCCGCGTCGTCGCCGGCTTCACCATGCTGGCGGGGCTGATGATGATCGCGCTGCCCATCGGCATTGTCTCGAAGGCCTTCGCCGACGAAATCCACCGCCGCGAATTTGTCGTCACCTGGGGCATGCTGGCGCGGGTGCCGCTGTTCGCCTCGCTGTCGGCGGGCGAAATCGCCGAGGTCATGGAATATCTGCACGCGCAGACGGCGCCGTCGGGAGCGGTCATTGTGCGGCGCGGGGAATCCGCCAGCAACATGTATTTCATCGCGTCGGGACAAGTGGAGATCGAAACCGCCAGCGGCCCCGTGCGCCTCGGCGAGGGCCAGTTTTTCGGCGAGATGGGCCTGCTGCAAAGCGCCCGCCGCAACGCCAATGTGCGCGCCATCGAGGCGACCAAGCTGCTGGTGCTCGACGCGCGCGACCTGCACGCGCTGATGGAGCGCAACGAGGACATCGCCAAGCATATCGAGGAGGTCGCGGCGGGGCGGCGGTGAGTTTTACCGCGCCAATTCCCGCATCGCGCCCTCCAGCCCGTCGAGCGTCAGCTCAAACATGCGGCCCTCCATCGCGCGGCGGATCATCGCGATCGACTGCGTGTAATCCCATTGCTCCCGCGGCAGCGGATTGAGCCAGACCATATGCGGAAAGGCGCGCGTCATGCGCTCCAGCCATACCGCGCCCGTCTCCTCGTTGTTATATTCAACGGAGCCGCCGGGCTGGATAATCTCGTAAGGCGACATCGAGGCGTCGCCGACGAACACCGCTTTGTAATCGCGCCCGAATGTGCGCAGCACATCCCATGTCGGCGTCCGCTCGGAAAACCGCCGCGCGTTGTTCTTCCAGACGAAATCATAGAGGCAGTTGTGGAAATAGAAATGCTCCATATGCTTGAATTCGGCGCGCGCGGCGGAAAACAGCTCCTCCACCAGCTTAATGTGCCAATCCATGGAGCCGCCGATATCAAAGAACAGCAGCGTCTTCACGGCGTTGCGCCGCTCGGGGCGCATGCGCACATCGAGATAGCCCTTCTCCGCGGTGCCTTGAATGGTGCCGTCGAGATCGAGCTCGTCGTGCGCCCCGGACCGCGCAAAGCGCCGCAGCCGCCGAAGCGCGATTTTGATGTTGCGCGTGCCAAGCTCCGCCGCTCCGTCGAGGTCTTTGAATTCGCGCTTGTCCCAAACTTTCACCGCGCGGTTGTTGCGGTTTTTGTCCTGGCCGATGCGCACGCCCCCGGGATGATAGCCGTAAGCGCCGAATGGGGATGTGCCCGCGGTGCCGATCCATTTGGAGCCGCCCTGGTGGCGGCCCTTTTGCTCCTCAAGGCGCTGGCGCAGGGTCTCCATCAGCTTCTCCCAGCCCATGGCCTCAAGCTGCTTTTTCTCCTCGTCCGACAGATATTTCTCGGCCAGCTTCTTCAGCCATTCCGCCGGAATTTTGGCGCTGTCCATGGCATCCAGCAGGGATTCCAGACCTTTGAACGCGGCGCCGAACACGCGGTCGAAACGGTCGAGATGACGCTCGTCCTTCACGAGGACCGAGCGCGACAAATAATAAAAATCGGCGATGGAGGCGTCCGCGAGGCCGGCGTCGAGCGCGCCCATGAGATCAAGATATTCGCGCAGCGTGACCGGCACACGCGCGGCTTTGAGGGCGGTGAAGAATTCCAAAAACATGGCGATCCCTGTTCCGCGCGCCGCTTCAAACCGCCATTGCCGCAAACCGCGGCCACAGCCGCTCCGCGTTGCCCCGCTCCACCAGCGCCCTGCCCGCCGGGTCAAAGCCGGCATAAGCGTCAAACCCGGCTGTCTCGGAAGCCGCGATATCGGCGGAGATGTAGGGATAATCGGTGCCAAACAATATCCGCGTGTCCGGCACAAAAGCCCGCAGCGCGTTGAGCGGCGCGTCGTGCCCGCATAATGCGGTATCGCAGTAAAACCGCTGGATATGCGCCAGCGCGCCCTCCGGATATTGATCGCGGAATTTCGTCTGCTTGTCGAAAATACTGATGCGGTGCGCCAGCATCGGCAGCGTGCCGCCGCCGTGCGACAGCAGGAATTTAATATCGGGATGCCGCGTGGTCACGCCGTTGAGAATGAGATTGGCCGCGACCTTCGTTGTCTCGAAGGGATAATCGATCAGCATCCGGGGCAGGTCCCAGTCCCGCGCCTCTTTGCCCGGGGGATAGCAGGGGTGAATGAAAACAACCATTTTGCGGCGGTTCAACTCGGCATAGACAGCTTCAAAATCGGGATGCCCGATATAGACATCATCAACGCTGGTGAGCAGGCACACGCCCTCCAGCTTCAATTCATCGTCGATGCGCGCGATCTCGTTCAAGGCCGCATCGGCATCCGGCAGCGGCAGAAAAGCGAATCCGCCGAAACGTTTCGGATGTTTCACCGCAAGGCCGGCGAGAAAATCATTGCAGCGCCGCGCCATGTCCCGCGTTTGCGCGATATCGCCGAAATAAATCCCCGGCGAGGTGAATGAGAAAATCGTCGCGGCGATATCGAGCCGGTCCATCAGCGCCAGCGAAAGCTCCGGCGACCATTCGGGAAAGCCGCGGTAGGCCGAGCCGGTGATGCCCTGGCCCCGCTGCATTTCGATATAGAAATCCGGGAGAACGTGGTGGTGAACGTCGATGCGCGCGCGCTTGGCTGTCATGGCTGCCTCCGCGCCCTGTTTAGCCGCAGTCCGCCGGGGATGGAAGGCGGCGAATGACGCGGCTCCCGGGAGGAGCCCGGCTTGCCGGACGGACGGGCGCGCCTTAGTTTGGCCAATCCAAAAAAGGAACGGCCATCCATGCGTTTTACCGGCACAAAAAACTACATCGCGACAGAGGATCTCACCGTCGCCGTCAACGCCGCCATCGTGCTGGAGCGCCCGCTGCTCATCAAAGGCGAGCCCGGCACAGGCAAGACGGTGCTTGCCGAGGAAATCGCCAATGCGCTCAGCGCGCCGCTGATGACCTGGCACATCAAATCAACAACCAAAGCCCAGCAGGGCCTCTATGAGTATGACGCGGTCTCGCGCCTGCGCGACAGCCAGCTCGGGGATGCCCGCGTGTCCGACATCGGCAATTACATCAAGCGCGGCAAATTGTGGGACGCTTTCTCGGCGCCCGAGCGTCCGGTGCTGCTGATCGATGAAATCGACAAAGCCGACATCGAATTCCCCAACGATCTCCTGCTGGAGCTCGACCGCATGGAATTCCACGTCTACGAGACCGGGCAGACCGTGCGCGCCGCCAAACGTCCCGTCGTGATCATCACCTCCAACAACGAGAAGGAACTGCCGGACGCGTTCCTGCGGCGGTGTTTCTTTCACTACATCCGCTTTCCTGACAAAGAGACGATGGAGCGGATCATCGAGGTGCATTTTCCCGGCATCAAGAAACGGCTGGTCGAGGAGGCGCTGCGGATTTTCTTTGAGGTGCGCGAGGCGCCCGGCCTGAAGAAAAAACCCTCGACGTCGGAATTGCTCGATTGGCTGAAACTGCTGCTCAACGAGGACATCAGCGCCGAGACCCTGCGGGAGCGCGACCCGCGCAAACTGATTCCGCCCCTGCATGGAGCGCTGCTGAAAAACGAGCAGGATGTGCATTTGTTTGAGCGGCTGGCGTTCTTGAACCGGCGGGGGAGTTAGCGGCTTTTATGTTCGGATGGCCAGCTTGGAATATTCAACCTTGATTTGCGGCCTTATCTTATGTACATATATATGCACATAAAAAGGATGGGCGTATGAAACACGTGACTTTCACGGACCTGCGCAACCACATGGCGACGCACTTTGACCAGGTTGAGGCGGATCGCACGGAACTCATCGTGACACGGCAGAATCATGAGCCATTGGCGCTCCTGCCATTGGCCGAACTCGAATCCATGCGTGAAACCCTCCACCTCCTCGACACACCCGCCAACGCGCAACGTCTGCTGCGTTCCATCGCGGAGCTTGATGCCGGCAAAGGAGTCGAGCGGGACCTCATCGATTGAAACTGATTTTTTCAGAACAAGGCTGGGAAGACTATCTTTTTTGGCAACAGACGGACCCCGCCCTGTTAAAACGGATCAATGAAGTGATCCGCGACGCCTTGCGCCCGCCGTTTTCCGGCATAGGCAAGCCGGAGCCGCTGCTTGGGCAGCTAAAAGGCCATTGGTCGCGGCGTATCAACCGGGAGCACCGGCTGGTTTATCGCGTCGGCGGGCAAGGCGACGCTCAAGCCTTGGAGATTTCGGCATGCAGACACCATTATCGGTGAACGCGAAATGCCGATGCCCCCGGCCGGCCGGCGAACCCGATGGCGGATGCAAAAACCGACGGCGCCGGCTAATCTGCCGTCATGCGTCACCTGCTCCTGCTTCGCCATGCCACAGCCAAGGCCCGTTCGCCCGCCGGTGATTTCGAACGCGCCCTCACCCCCGGAGGGCGGGCGGATGCGGCGCGGCTGGGCGCTTGGCTGCTCGCCAAGGAGCTGATCCCGGACGCCGCTCTCGTATCACCCTCGCGGCGCACCCGTGAGACGGCGGACCTCGTGCTGGCTGGCCTGCCCGGCGCGCCGCGGCCTGTCTTTAACGAGGCGCTCTATAATGCCGACGCTGAGACCCTTTACGCGCTGGCTGAAGGCTCCAAAGCCCGCTGCCTGCTGATCATCGGCCACAATCCCGGCATTGGCGAACTGGCGGCGGCGCTGGCGGGCGAGGAGGCGGCGCGGCTCGCGGAGGGCTTCCCGCCCTGCGCGCTGGCGGTGTTCGAAGTTGCCGGCGCGGCCCGAAAAATGCCGCGCTATCGCCTCAGCGGCGCTATAACCCCGGACATTATGCCCATCTAAAGCAACCGGCGCAGGCCGTCTTGAGCCGCTGCCCTTCAAACGTGTAACTTTCCGAACTTGTGATTCGGAGCCAAAGGGAATTCCCGTGTTCGGCAACCTGGCCAATCTGGCGTTTGCCCTGCTGACGGCGACGATGCCGCCGCTGGCGCTGGTCCCGCCCGCTTTGGAAGCTGCGCGCGGCCCCGCCGCCGCGCTTCCACAAGCCTTCGCCGGACAATCCCTGGTCCAGCCGAGAACCGCCACCTACGACACCGCCGAGCGCGCCGTCAGCAACTGGCGCACTGAGGCGGCGGTTCATCTCGATCTCGATCCCTCCATCGCCAAAGCCTTCTCCGAAGGCGGCGATCCGCGCTCGGTCCCGCGCTGCGTCAAGCTCAATAATTACTGGTGCATCAAGGGCACAGGCTGGAACGGCATGCTGGCCGCCGATCCCGAGGGACACGCCGCCTTTGCCTCGGCGGCGGATGGCGCGGCGGTCGCGGCGCTTTTGTTGAGGCGATATTATCTCGATTTCAGCCGCCGGAGCGCGCAGGATATTGTGTCGCGCTGGGCCCCGCCCCAATGCGGCCTTGGAGCCCCGGCCCCGCCATCGCCGGTCCAAACCACGCAATTCGGCAGCGGCTACCGAATCGCCCAATTGCGCCGGCCGCTGGGGCCGGCGCCGCTGGCCATGCGCGGGCTCGGCAATACGCTGCGGGGGCGCTATCTCGCCGCGCGGCGGCACGGCGCGAAAGCGGGGCTGCGGCGCTCGGTGATCGCAAGCCGCGCGTTGCCCGCCATCCGCGCGCAGCGGGTTTCCACGGGATTCAGTTCGATCGAAATCGCGCTGGCGCCGCCGCGCGCGGCTTCTCTCTTGCTATGGGCGGCTAAAACGGCGCCGGCCAATTTCGCGCCGCTGCCAAGC
>JANYFM010000357.1 GCA_025362655.1 Hyphomicrobiales bacterium
ATCAAACCCGAAGTCTTGGCGCGGGTCTCTGCCGCGCTCATCGGGTGTTTACGCGGTGGCGGTCATTTAAAATGACGCCGAATTCGGCGACCGCTCGAGGGCGAAAATCGCCCCCGCCAGAACCATCGCGAAATGCCTTGGCGAACCGTTCTCACGAAAAAGCAACCGGGTCTCAGCAGGCCGCCGTCCAGGCGGGTTGGGAAACGTTTTCAGTCGGCCTGAGAATTGGGCGGCAAACCCGCATGAAAGCCCGGAATTTCGGCCAGAGAATCGACTGAGAAAAATCGAGGTCGCAAGAACGCCCGCGAATGTGGGCGTTTGCGCTCGGGATCCGAAAATCGGTGATCAACCGGCGGCGTCTGGTGGGCGATGCAGGGATCGAACCTGCGACCCCACCCGTGTGAAGGGTGTGCTCTACCGCTGAGCTAATCGCCCGGCCGGTCGTTTGCAAACGTGGCCGCAGGCGCATCGTTTAGGGGAAAGGGCGCGCTTTAGTCAAGCATTGCCGCGCTCAAGCGCGCGGGCGCAGCGCCGCGGCCGCGTCCCACAGCGCGTCGAAATGGGAAATCACCGCGTCCGGCGAGAGTTCGCGCACGTGAATGTCCGTATAACCGAAATCAACGGCGATGACGGGTATGCCGGCATTCTTTGCGGCGTCGATATCGGTGCGCGAGTCTCCGACCATGATTGCGGCGCCTGGATCGCCGCCGGCCCGCGCGATGGTCGAGAGCAGCGCCCTCCCGTCCGGTTTCGACCAGGCGAATGTGTCGTGCCCGCAAATCGCGGCGAAGCGCTTGTCGATGCCAAGCGATTGCAGAAGTTTCACGGACGGTCCCGCCGCTTTATTGGTGCAGACCGCAAACCGCCAGCCCGCCGCCTCGAACCTGTCGAGCGCCGCGCTGACGCCGTCGAACAAATGCGTGTGGACGTCGATGTTTTCCTCATAATGGCTGAGGTAATCGTTGAACAGCGCCTCCAGACGCTCCGCTTCAAGGCTTTGTCCGCCTGCGGAAAAGCCTTTTGTGATAAGGCTGCGCGCGCCCATGCCCACCATTTTGCGCGCCTCATTCAGAGTAACGCCCGCCAGCCCCTCGCGCTCCAGAATATGATTGAGCGTGGCGACGAGATCGCCGGCGGTTTCGGCAAGCGTGCCGTCGAGATCGAAGACGAGCAGGGGGGCGGTCATGTCAGGTCCGGAGTTTGAAAGAAAGGCTGCGCGTAAAGCGGATTCGCCGCGCGGGCAAGCGCGCATCGCGGACGGGCCGCCGCAATGCCCCCGCAAATACGATAGAATCGGCGAAATGATTCGCTTCAAGGAGGCTTCCATGCCGCTCTCCGCCGTCCGCATCCTGTTCAGCCTTGCCGCCACAAGCCTTGCCGCCACAAGCCTGGCGGCGCCCGCCTTGGCGGCCAATTATGAATTCCTCGCGGCGCCGCAGACCGATCTCAACCGCGTCTACCGCCTCGACAGCGCCTCGGGCGAAATTGTGGCTTGCCAGTACGGGCTGAAAGAAGGGACTGTTGGCGTCACCATCTGCTATCCCGCCGGCGAGGGGGCGGGGCCGCAGGCCGGAAGCGAATTCGGCCTCGTCTCATCGCGTCATGAGCGGGAGGCCGGCGTCTTCCGTGTCGACAAGCGCTCGGGCGTCATGTCGATTTGTTACGTGCTGCGCGACAATGTCGTCTGCACCGCCCCGGCGAAATAAGCTACTTCGCCTCCAGCGCCGCAAACGGCCCGGCGGCATAGACCGCTTTGCCGCCGACCATGGTGAGCAGCGATTCGATCCCGCCGATCTCGCCCTCGGGCGCGCTCATAAAGTCCTTGGTCAGCACCGCGAGATCGGCATATTTTCCGGGCTCCAGCGAGCCGCGCTTGGCGTCGTCCCCCGCGAACCACGCGCTGTTGAGCGTATACATGCGCAGGGCCTGCGCCCGCGTCGGATGTTCGTTTCCTCCAAGGCTGTTGCCGCCGTCGATGGTCTTGCCGTCGAGATACCATTGCAGCGACACGAAGGGATTGTAGGAGGAGACGCGGTGCGCATCGGTCCCCGCGCCGACCATCACGCCGATATCGAGCGCGGTTTTGATCGGCGGCGAGCGCTGCGAGACCGCGATGCCGAACACTTCTTTGAAGCGCGCGCCCGAAAAATACAGAGAATCCTGCACGCTCCAGCCCACTCCGAGCGTCTTCATGCGGCGGAATGTGCCCTCGGACGCGTCGTGCAAATGGTTAATCGCCCAGCGCAGGCCGGTGATCGGGAACTCCTTGTTCGTCTCCTCGAAAATATCAAGCAGCTTTCCGACAGTCCGCTCAGGATTCCAATGAATCTCGAAGCCCATGCGGTTTTGCGCCGCCCAGCGGACGACCTCGCGCAGTTTGGCGAAAGCCTCCGGCGCCGGGTCGCCGTCTGTCCATGAGGCCCACGTGACGATCTCGCCGATGCCGTTGAATTTCATCATGTCGTCGCCAAAACCCGAAGGGAGCAATTGCGTCTGGCTTTTGTAATCCTCGAACTCCTTTCCCGGCATCTGCGAGGAAATGTGATAGGCTAGGCGCACCGTCAGCCTGCCCTCCCTCCACAATTCCATTGAGGGACGGTAACTCGCGGGGAAGACGCTGACGCCGGCGGGATCGATGAAAGCCGTGAGGCCCAGCCGGTTGAGCTCGCGGTAGAACAGGCGCGAGCCCTCTTTTTCCTGCGCGAAGCTGGGGCGGGGCAGTTTGTTGAACAGCCCGCCCATGGTGATTGCGCTGCCGCTGATCTCGCCATTGGGTTTGCCATCGGCGCCGAGCGTCAGTTTGCCGCCGCCGGGCACGTCGGCATCGCCGGCGATTTTCATCAGCGTCATGGCTGCCGGCGACATCAGCGCCCATTCGTAGAGCTGCTGAAGATAAACGGGATGCCCCGGCGCCGCCGCCATGATCTCGGCCTGCGTCGGTTTGCGTTTTTCCTTGAATTGAATGTCCATCCAGCCGCCGGCGACGATGATCCACCCGCCCGGCCCGGCGGCAGCCGCCGCCGCCTTCAG
>JANYFM010000023.1 GCA_025362655.1 Hyphomicrobiales bacterium
GATTTGGCGGGCGGCCTTGACGGCGCGGTCAATCCGCTCCGGGGTGGACGGATGCGAGGCGTTCAGATCGCTGTCGGATTTGTTTTGGCTGAAGATCGAAGCGCGAAGCGCCGTTGAGCGGCCGAGCGAAGCCAGAAACCGCGCCGCCCCGTAGGGGTCGTAACCGGCGCGGCCGATTGTGGCGACGCCAATGCGGTCGGCCTCCAGCTCTTGCTCGCGCGAAAAGCTGGCCAGCGAAACTTTGGCCTGCGTCCGCACCTGGTCGCCGCGTTCGCGGGTTTGGATGGCATTGCTCACCTTGCCGATCAGGTCCTGCCGCTTCTCCTGTTCAGCCCTTTGCGAGGCGTGGCGCGCGGTGACGTGGCCGATTTCATGGGCCATCACTCCGGCGATTTCCGACGTGTCATTGGCAAGCGCCAGAAGCCCGCGGGTAACGTAGAGGTTGCCCGACGGCAGGGCGAAAGCATTGATCGCGGAGGTATTGAGGATGGTGACTCTATAAGCCTCTCCAGGCAGTTCGCTGGCTGCGGCGAGTTTAGCCAGAATCGAGTTTAAATAGCGCTCGGCGCCGGGCGCGCGGAACTCGCCGCCCATCATTTCGACGAGACGGCGGTGCTCGTTCGATTGCGGCTTTTCGACCCCTGTTGTGCGCGGCGCGTCGGCGGGCACAGCGGATGGGGCGGAGGGAGCCTTTGGCGCCTCAAAATCCAGCGTTGCGCAGGCGGAAAGCGCGAACAGCAGCGCAAATACAGCGCTTGCGCGCAAACGGGCCGCCATCGAAGCTGCGGTGGCTGTGGCTGCGAATCGCGGCGGCATTGAGAATTCCGATGGCAATGGGTTCCTTATCGCCGCGCGAGCGGACGAGATTGTGGCAAGCGCGGCCCGCCGGACAGGAATTCCACCGCCGAGGGCTCGGCAATTTCCACCTGCGGGCCAAAACGGGTGTCGAGCTGGCCGCGGACGCGCAGTCTTTGCCCCGTCAGCTCCGCCGCCCGCAAGCCCCCCGCTTCGAACAATTTCAGACTTTGACGCCGGAAGGTTACGGTAAAATCAACCGTGCGTATCGGTCCAAAATTGACGTAGGTCCGAAAACCCGTTTCCCCGATGCCTGTGACCTCGCCTTCGGCGATGATGGTTTCCCCGCCCCGGTCCGCGAAGGCGCCGCGGTCCCGCGTGTCGAGCACCGCATAGGCGGGATCGCTCCACAGGCCAAGACCGGCGCCGCGGGCCTGCTGCTCCTGCCGCAGATATTCGGTCATGCACGAACGGGCGGAGGCTTCCGGCGCGGCGCGAACGAGGCCGGCGTCCAGCAGAGCGCCGGCCACCGAAAGAAGCGGCCCGCCGGCGGATACAGGCGCGGCGGCATGCGCCTCCTGGCGGCCCCAGCGATCCGGCGCCGCCCCCAGCGGCGCGTATTTGATTTCCAACCCGACGAGCCACGATGAGAGGGCGCGGCGCGACTCAAGATGCAAGCCAGGGTTCGCGGCGGTTGCGCGCGGCGGCTCAATGCCGGCAAGCCTCAGCCGGACGCCGGAGTCGAGAATAAGTTCCAAGCGCTCATTGATGCCGGTCACGCTGGCGGCGCGCCCGCCTTCGGCATCGCAGCCCGGCGCCATTTTCTGCGCGCCGGCCGGAGTGACACCGGCGCCTCCAAAGAGCGCGAAAAGCCCGGTCAAAAATAAGCGCGCGAAACGCAAAGCAGGATCCAGCCTCACGGCTTTGTCCGCCGGAGCGGCCATGATACACGAAATCGCGGTTGCGCAACGCGGTCCCGTAGCTCAGCAGGATAGAGCAGCGGTTTCCTAAACCGAAGGTCGGATGTTCGAGTCATCCCGGGATCGCCAACGCCGTTTGCCATGGCGCGCCCTGGCACAAAGTCTTAGCAATTAAATATCATCGCGCGGTCCCGGAAATCGTGCAACATAAAGGCTTGGCGTTTCCGGCCGGGGGGCCGGCGCGCCAGCGGAAACGAGCGCGCGGCTGCCGAAGGGGGAGTTGGTGGCAAACAGCGAGGCGCGGAACGCGGCGGCCGCCTATGCGGACTTTGACACGTTCCCAAAGCACCTGCGCCATCATGCCCGGATCCGCGCGCAGCGTCCCGCCGTGCGCCAAAAGGACCGGGGCATCTGGCGGACCTGGACGTGGTCGCAGGTCGAAGAAATTGTTCTTTGCCTCGCCCATGCGTTTCGGAAATTGGGAATCGAGCGCGGCGACCGCATTGCGATTGCCGGCGCCAACCGGCCCAAGCTCTATTGGAGCATGACCGCCGCGCAGGCGCTGGGCGCTGTTCCCGTGCCGGTTTACGCCGATGCTGTCGCCGCCGAGCTGACCGCAATCCTTGAAAACGCAGGCGTGAAAATCGCCGTCGTCCAGGATCAGGAGCAGGTCGATAAGTTCCTTGAGATCAATGAGAGCCTTGGCTGCATCCAACATATTCTGTTTGATGAAAAGCGCGGACTGTCGGATTACGCTCAGGAAAATCTGCTGGATATCGACACGCTGCTCGATGCGGCGCGCGCCGATTTCGCCCGCGATCCGGACGCGCGCGCCGCCATTCTGCGCGAAATTGACGCCGGCACGGGAAGCGAAATCTCGGTGATGCTCTACACGTCGGGCACAACCGGCCGTTCGAAGGGCGTGATGCTTTCCGCGCTGGGCTGCGTCAGCGCCGCCCGCGACACCGCCGGCTTCGACAATCTCTCCGACAGGGACGAGGAACTCGCCTATCTGCCGCTCGCCTGGGTCGGCGATCACTACATGAACTACGCGCAGTCATACGTCGCGGGTTTTTGCATGGCCTGTCCGGAAAGCCCGGAGACAGCGCAGCAGGATTTGCGCGAGATAGGGCCGACGTTTTATTTTGCGCCGCCGCGGGTTTTCGAAGGGCTGCTGACACGCGTTATGATCCGCATGGAGGATGCCGGAGCCATCAAGCGATGGATGTTTCGCCATTTCATCGGCGTCGCGAAAAACTGGGGCGAGAAAATTCTCAACCGCAAAAGCGTGCCGTTGCTGGCGAGAGCGCATTACGCGCTTGGAGAGCGGCTGGTCTACGGGCCGCTCAAAAACGTGCTGGGCTTCTCGCGCATCCGCGTCGCATACACCGCCGGCGAGGCTATCGGCGGGGACCTCTTCGCATTCTACCGCTCCATCGGCCTCAATCTGAAACAGCTTTACGGACAAACCGAGGCGTTTCTCTATGTCACCTGCCACAAGGACGGCGCGGTCAATGTTGAAACCGTGGGGCCACCCGCGCCGAACGTGACGATCCGGATTTCGGACGAAGGCGAAGTGCAGTTCAAATCGCCGGGGCGCTTTGTCTCCTACTACAAAGACGAGGCGCGGACGGCGGAGACAGTGACGCCGGACGGTTTTGTGCGGACAGGCGACGCTGGCATTTTCGACGCCGCCGGCCAGCTGCGCATCATTGACCGCGCCAAAGACGTCGGCAAACTGCTGAATGGCGGCTTGCTCGCGCCAAAATTCATCGAGAACAAACTGAAGTTTCATTCCGCCATCCGCGAGGCGGTGGTGTTCGGCGGAGGGCGCGAATACGCGGCGGCGATGATCAATATCGATCTGACCGCTGTCGGCAACTGGGCGGAGCGCCACAATATCTCATACGGCTCCTATCAGGAGCTGGCCGCGCATCCGGGGGTCTATGAAATGATCCAAAAAAATATTGAAAGCGTCAACGAGGCGCTGGCGCGCGAGCCGATGATGGCGGACGCGCAAATCAAGCGCTTTCTGATCCTGCACAAGGAGCTTGACGCGGATGACGGAGAGCTGACACGCACGCAGAAAGTGCGGCGCTCCTTCGTGGCCGAGCGGTATCGCCCGCTGGTTGAGGGCCTCTATGACGGCTCGGCCGAAGCGGATATCGCCACAGACGTGACGTTCGAGGACGGGCGCACGGGGCGCGTTTCCGCCCGCCTGCGCATCAGCGGCGCCAAAACCGTTCCGCCCGCCGCAAAGGAGCGCGCCGCTTGAGCGAGCCCAAGTCCGCCCCGGCCGAAGCGCTGCTTTCGCTTGAAAACATTTCGCTTTCCTTTGGCGGGCTGAAGGCGGTCAGCGACGTCTCTTTTGACATTCGAAAGGGAGAAATCCGCGCCATCATCGGCCCGAACGGCGCCGGCAAAACATCCATGCTGAATTGCATCAACGGATTTTATCACCCGCAGCAGGGGCGCATAACCTTCAAGGGCCGGACCCGCAAAAGCATGCGCCCGCACGAGGCGGCGCGCGGCGGCATCGCGCGCACCTTCCAGAACGTCGCGCTTTTCAAGGGCATGACGACGCTCGACAACATCATGACCGGGCGCGCGCTGCGGATGAAGCGCGGAGTGCTTTGGCAATTGCTGCGCGCGGGGCCGGCGCTGCGGGAGGAAATTGAACACCGCCGGTTTTGCGAGGAGATCATCGATTTTCTTGAAATCGAGCATATCCGCAAGACCCCGGTGGGGAAGCTGCCCTATGGATTGCAAAAACGCGTTGAGCTCGGCCGGGCGCTCGCGATGGAGCCGGACCTGCTGCTGCTGGACGAGCCGATGGCGGGAATGAACCTTGAGGAGAAACAGGATATGAGCCGTTTCATTCTCGACGTGAACCGCCGCGACGGCACCACAATCGCGCTGATCGAGCATGACATGGGCGTCGTGATGGATATTTCGGACCGCGTGGTGGTGCTGGAATACGGGCGCAAAATCGCCGACGGCGTTCCCGCCGATGTGCAGGGAAATCAAAAAGTCATCGACGCCTATCTCGGCGTGCCGCGCTGACAGGATAACGGGAACAACCGCTTGGCTGGATTTGGCTCATTTCTGGAAGTGCTGATCAGCGGCCTTCTCGCCGGCGTGCTCTATTCGCTCGTCGCGCTCGGGTACGTGCTGATTTACAAAGCTTCCGGTGTCTTCAATTATTCCCAGGGCGCGATGGTGCTGCTCGCGGGCCTGGCGCTGGTGCGCGCGCTGGGCTTTTTCGAAAGCCAGGGCATTCCCTACGCGGCGGCGCTTGTTTTAGCGCTGCTGTTCGCGGCCGCCGTCATGGCGCTGACCGCCTGGATCATCGAGCGCTTTATTCTGGGGCCGCTGGTCAACCAGAACGAACTGACTTTGTTCATGTCGACAATCGGCGCCGCATTTATTCTTGAGGGCGTTGCGCAGATGGCGTTTGGATCGGAAGTCTATCCGCTGCGCATGTTTCCAAAGGACGCGTGGATTCTCGGAGAGGCGTACTTTCCCGGCGGCATCCTCATCAACAAGCTGGATATATGGGGCGGCGTCATCGCGGCTGTTCTTGTGGCGGCGATCGCGCTGTTCTTTCAGCGGACAAAAACCGGCCGGGCGCTTCGCGCGGTCGCGGATGATCATCTGGCGGCGCAATCGGTGGGCATACCCATAAGCTGGATTTGGTTCGTCGTCTGGTTCGCGGCGGGGCTGGTGGCGCTGGCCGCCGCAAGCGTCTGGGGAACCAAACTGGGCGTGCAGTTTTCCATCACATTTCTGGCTTTGAAGGCGCTGCCCGTTCTCATCATCGGCGGTTTCACGTCGGTGCCAGGCGCCATCGCCGGGGGGCTGATTGTCGGCGCCGGCGAAAAGCTCGCGGAGATTTATCTCGGCGCGCTGATCGGCGGCGGCATTGAATACTGGTTCGCCTATGTTCTGGCGCTTTCCGTGCTGATGGTCCGGCCGCAGGGACTGTTCGGCGAGCGGCTGATCGAGCGTATCTGAGGGGGCGGCGCAAAGTGTTTTATCGCGAGGCGGGCCAGTTCAAAACCAGCTATGCGGCGGACATGGCGATCTTTCCGATCCGCCAGGACCGGATCGCGATGCTGCTGCTGCTGGCGTTCGCGTTTGCCGGCGTGCCGCTGCTGGCGGCGTTTCACGTGCCGCCGTTCAACAGCGAATATCTGCTGCGCGCGATCATCCTGCCGTTTCTCATTCTTTCGCTGGCGGCCATCGGCGTCAACGTGCTGATCGGCTATTGCGGCCAGGTGTCGCTGGGATCCGGGGCTTTTATGGCGATCGGCGCCTATTCCGCTTACAAGTTCAACACCGGCATTCCCGGTCTTTGGCTGCCGCCCCTGCCCACCCTCGCCAGCATCCTTCTTGGAGGGCTGATGGCGTCCATAGCGGGCATTGTTTTTGGAATTCCCTCGCTGCGCATAAAGGGGCTTTATCTCTCCGTGGCGACTCTCGCCGCGCAGTTTTTCTTTGACTGGCTGTTTCTGCGGGTCAAATGGTTCACCAATTACGCGCCCTCGGGCTCGGTCTCGGCGCCGGAGCTGTCGTTCTTCGGCCTGACGGTCGCCAGCCCGGTTGAAAAATATCTTCTGGCCCTGACATTCGTTTGCGTCTTCGCGCTGGGCGCCAAGAATCTCGCGCGCGGCAATCTGGGGCGCCAGTGGATGGCGATCCGCGACATGGACATCGCGGCCGAGCTGATCGGCATCCGGCCGCTGGCGGCCAAGCTTTCCGCCTTCGCGGTATCGTCGTTCATTATCGGCGTTGCCGGCGCCCTGTGGGCTTTTGTCTATCTCGGGTCATGGGAGCCTCTGGCGTTCAACATCGACCGCTCGCTTCAGCTCCTTTTCATGGTTATCATCGGCGGCCTCGGCACCATTCTCGGGTCTTTTCTCGGCGCTGCGTTTATTCTCCTGCTGCCCATCGCGCTGAGCCAGCTTCCCGCCGCGGTCGGACTTAAAATATCGACCGCGACCATCACCCATCTGGAGTTCATCATCTTTGGCTCGCTGATTTGTTTTTTGCTGATCAAGGAGCCGCTTGGCTTCGCCCGGCTTTGGCAGATCGGCAAAGAAAAACTCAGACTCTGGCCGTTTCCGTATTAGGCTGGGGCGGGGTTCGGACGCGCCCGCATGGCGAGCGGCGGGCGCGTTGAGGAAATGCGGATTCGCGCGGCGGCCTTCGCGGAAGGCGCCTAACAGGAGGAGACGTTATGATCAGCAAAGCCATGGGATTGGCCCTTGCCGCGCTCGGCGGACTGGCCGCCGCAGCGCCGGCAATGGCGCAGAACGAGCAATTCATTCCCATTCTATCGTACCGGACCGGCGCCTATGCCGTGAACGGCATACCCTGGGCCAACGCCTCCGCTGATTATTACAATCTTCTCAATGAGCGCGACGGCGGCATCAACGGCGTCAAGATCGCCTTTGAAGAATGTGAAACCGGATACGCCACCGACAAGGGCGTCGAATGCTATGAGCGGCTGAAAGGGAAAGGCCCCACAGGCGCCGCTTTCTTCAGCCCGCTGTCAACCGGCATCACCTTCGCGCTGACCGACAAGACACTGGCCGACAAAATCCCGATCATCACTATGGGTTACGGCCGCGCCGACTCCAAGAACGGCGCCGTCTTCGCCTGGAATTTCCCCTATCTCGGCACTTACTGGACGGCGGCGGATATCGCGGTTCAGCACGTCGCCAAGGAAATGGGCGGAGAGGCCAATCTCAAAGGCAAAAAAATCGCGCTGGTGTACCATGACAGCCCCTACGGCAAGGAGCCGATTCCGACGCTGGAGATTTTGTCAAAGAAACTGGGCTTCGAACTGATGCAGGTGCCCGTCACCCATCCGGGCGTCGAGCAGAAATCCCAGTGGCTGCTGATCCGCCAAAGCAAGCCCGATTACGTGCTGCTGTGGGGCTGGGGCGTTATGAACAGCACCGCGATTCAGGAGGCGGCCGCTGTCGCCTTTCCGCGCGACAAAATCATAGGCGTGTGGTGGTCCGGCGCCGAGCCGGATGTCGTTCCCGCCGGCGCGCAGGCCATCGGCTACAAATCGCTCATGCTCCAGCACGGCGCGGGCGAATACGCGGTCCACGCCGACCTCAAGAAGTTTGTTTATGCGAAAGGCAAAGGCCTTGCGAAGGAGGATTTTTCGCAGGTTCTCTACAACCGCGGCTTGGTCAATGCGATGCTCGGCGCTGAGGGAATCAGGGCAGCGCAGAAAAAATACGGCAACAAGCCGCTCACCGGCGAGCAGATCCGCTGGGGCTTGGAAAATCTCGAGCTTTCCGAGGCGCGCATCAAAGAGCTCGGCTTTGAGGGCATGCTGAAGCCGGTCAAAATCACCTGTGCCGATCATGAGGGCGCCCGCACCGGGCGCGTGCAGCAGTGGGACGGCAAGGCGTGGAAGGAAATTTCCGACTGGTATACGGCCCGCCAGGAAATCACCGAGCCGCTCGTCGCGGACATTTCGGCCAAATACGCGGCGGAGAAGAAAATCACGCCGCGCGACTGCTCGAAGGAAAGCTGAACCCGACAAAGGCGCGGGCGGCGGCATTGCGCGCCGCCCGCGCCCCCCTCGCCGGAGTTATCCGTGACCGAAACCGCGCAAACAACGCAGCCGATTCTCGCCGTCAACAATATCGAGGTGATCTACGATCACGTCATTCTCGTGCTGAAGGGCGTTTCGCTCAAAGTTCCGAAGGGCGGCATCGTGGCTCTGCTTGGCGCCAACGGCGCGGGTAAGACGACGACGCTGAAAGCGATCTCCAATCTCCTGCATGCCGAGCGCGGCGAGGTGACGAAGGGCTCCGTCGAGATGAACGGCCTGCGCGTCGATAAACTGTCGCCGAATGATCTCGTCCGGCGCGGCTGTATTCAGGTGATGGAGGGCCGGCATTGCTTCGGCCATCTCACGATTGAGGAGAACCTGCTGACCGGCGCTTTCACCCGCAAAGACGGCCGCGCCGCTGTGCAGCGCGATCTCGAAGGCATCTACGCTTATTTCCCCAAACTGAAACAACGGCGGCAATCCATGGCCGGCTACACATCCGGCGGCGAGCAGCAGATGTGCGCCATCGGCCGCGCCATGATGTCAAAGCCGAGCATGATTTTGCTGGACGAGCCCTCGATGGGCCTCGCGCCGCAAATCGTCGCGGAGATATTCGACATCGTGCGGGATCTCAACGCGCGCGAGGGCGTCTCCTTTCTGCTGGCCGAGCAGAATACCAGCATCGCGCTCCGTTACGCGGACTGGGGCTACATTCTGGAGAACGGGCGCGTCGTGCTCGACGGCGACGCGGCCTCGCTCCGCGACAACGAGGACGTGAAGGAATTCTACCTCGGCGTTTCCGGGGCCGGCCGCAAGAATTTCCGCGACTCCAAAAATTACAAGCGGCGCAAGCGCTGGCTGGCGTAAGGGACCGGAAATGGCAAAAGGAGCGCATTTCGACACGCGCGAAACAACACAGCCCGCGGCGCGCGAACGGGCGCTGTTTGCCCATTTGCGGGCGCTGCTTAAGAGCGCGCGGGCGCGGACGCCGGCGCTGAGACGGCAGTTGCGGGGCCTGCGCATCGAAGATTTGAAAACCCGCGCGGCGCTCGCGCAGGTTCCGGTCCTGCGCAAAAGCGGTCTTGCGGAAATGCAGCGGGCGGCTCCGCCCTTCGGCGGGCTGACGCCGGCGCGGGCGGGATCGTTCCGGCATTTGCTGGTGTCGCCCGGCCCGATCTTCGAGCCGGAGGCGCGCGGCCTCGATTGGTGGGGAGCGGCGCGGGCGCTTTATGCCGCCGGTTTTCGCAAGGGCGATATCGCGCTGAATTGCTTTTCTTATCATCTGACGCCGGGCGGCCATATCATGGCAAGCGGCGCCCATGCGATCGGCTGCGCGGTTATTCCCGGCGGCACCGCCGGCAGCGAAGCGCAGGTCGAGGCCATCCATCATTACCGCCCGCGCGGCTATTGCGGCACGCCGGATTTTCTCAAAATTCTGCTCGATAAAGCCATCGCGATGAACCGCGATGCGTCGTCGATCCGGTCCGCGCTGGTGTCCGGCGCCGCATTGCCGGCGGGGCTGCGCGCGGAGCTGGAGGCCCGCGGTGTCCCGGCCCGCCAGGCCTATGCCACCGCGGAGCTGGGCGTCATCGCCTATGAGTCCAGCGGCGCGGGCGGCGCTCTGGTTGAAGGCATGATGATCAATGAGGGCCTCATCGTCGAGATCGTGCGGCCAGGCACCGGGGAACCCGCCGCGCCAGGCGATGTCGGCGAAGTCGTCGTCACAAGGCTGGATGCGCATTATCCGCTGCTGCGGCTCGCGACGGGCGATCTTTCGGCGTTTCTGCCGGGAGCCTCGCCCTGCGGACGCACCAATGCGCGCATCCGCGGCTGGATGGGCCGGGCCGATCAGACGACGAAAGTGAAAGGCATGTTCGTGCATCCCGCGCAGATCGCCGAAACGGGACGGCGCCACCCGGAGCTGCTGCGGCTGCGCCTCGCCGTGACCCGCGCGGCGGATCAGGACGTGATGACGCTGCTTGCGGAATGCGCGGCGCCGGACGCCGCCCTCGCCGCGCGTGTCGCCGGCACGCTGCAATCCGTTACGGGTCTGCGCGGCGCGGTGCGGCTGGCAGCGCCTGGCTCGTTGCCCAACGATGGCAAAGTCATCGCCGATGAGCGCCCCGCCGGCTGATGATCAGCCAAGCTCGGTGATCGCCTCGGCGAAATGGTGCATGCGGGACGGCCCGCCCGCGCTGATAAGAAAATTATCGCAGACCCAGCTATACGTGCGTTCGGTCACGTAGGTTGGATGAACGGCGAGCACCATGTTGTTGCGGATGGGCATCGTTTCATCGAAGCGGACGAGCGGACGCTCCACCATGTCATAGCCCTGGCTGTGGCAATGGACCCGCTTTTCCTCCGGGCGGCCGTTGCGCCGCATGAACGCGTTGTATTCCTCCCAGATCGCTTTGCAGGACGCGCTGTCCCTCAACAGGGCGAGCGTGAAGCGGCGCGCTTCCAGCACGAAAGCAAATTCATCTTTCATTTCCGCCGAGGCTTTGCCGAGCACGCAGGTGCGCCCAAGCTCTGTGTAAAAGCCGCCGGGGCCGCAGTTCTCCAACAGAATTGTAAATTGATCCCCGGCCCGCAGCGCGCGGTTTTGCTGGTGCGGCGGCGACATGACCGCCGGCGTTCCCACCGGGCCGGACGCGGCCATGTACCAGCCCTGTTCGCTGCCCCATTTTGCGCCGACGGCCTTGGCGATGCCGGCCAGCTCCAGATCGGTTCTGCCTGGCTCGGCGGCCGCGAAGACAGCCTTCATCATGGCATCCTGCATTTCGCAGCTTTTGCGAAGGCCGGCGATTTCCTCGGCGCTTTTGACAGCGCGTATTTCATCGACGAAATCGGTGGCATCGACAATATCCGCGCGGGCCAGCGCGCCGCGCTTGAGATGATCGAGAAAAACCCACGGCAGGGCTGACAAGCCCACCAGTCCAACGCGGCCCGCCGCATAGGGCGCCAGCGCCTTGGCCGCAAGCTCCGCCTCATAAGCGCCGGTGTATCCCGCCGTCACAAAGCTCGGCGTTGACAGCGCGCGCCTCGTGCCGCGCCGCAATCCGTCGCCGCCCGCGGGCAGCATCACATCGCCGTTAAACGGACCCTGCCCGATCGTCGTCATAAGATCGCCGCGCGGAAATATGACAGTGAAAGGATAGCCGTTTGTGGCCGGCAAATCGGTGAAATATTTCACCGCGCCGCCCATGAAATCATTGTTGCCCTGCATCAGTAGAACATCGATCCCGCGCGCCGCCATTTCCGCGCGCACAGCGGCCCAGCGGCGCTCCAATTCAGCCGTCGACACCGGCGCCAACGCGCGCTCGCTCAGACCCGTCATGGATGCTCCTATCGTTGGATGAGATTGATCATTCCCGCGGCATCGCGGTTGAGAAAGCGCCGCAGGTTTTCCTCAATCACCGGAAGCGCGCGGTCGGGATATTCGTCAAAAAACCCGCCGAGATGCGGTGTCACCAGCACATTCTCCAAATCCCAGAAGGGATGATTGGGCGGCAGCGGCTCGGTGGCAAAAACATCCAGCGCGGCGCCGGCGATCCTGTTGTGGAGGAGCGCCTCCAGCAGCGCCTGTTCATCAACGATGCCGCCGCGCGCCAGATTGATCAGATAGGCCGAAGGCTTCATCGCGTCGATGGTGCGCGTGTCAATGAGGTGGTGGGTGTCAGCCGTATAGGGCGCCAGCAAAACGAGATGGTCCGCGGCGGCCACAGCGTCAAGCAGCCGCGCGCGCGGCTCGATGCGCTCGAAGCCTGGAGCCTCCCGCGCTGTGGAGCTGACGCCGACAACACGCATCCCCATCGCCGCGCAGCGGGGCGCCAGCGCTTCGGCGATGTGGCCGACGCCGACAATGACAACGGTCTTTCCATCCAGCGTGCGCGAGGGCCGCCGTTCCCATTGGCGCCGGCCCTGCGCGCGGACGCAGCGCGGGATATCGCGGGCCAGCGCCAGCATCGAGGCCAGCGCCGCCTCCGCGACGGGCGCCCCGTGGATGCCCCTGATATTGGTGACGATCACGTTTGGCGCGAGCGAGGGCTGATCAGCGATGCCGTCGACGCCGGAGCCCAGCGCCTGGACCCATTTCAGTTTCGGCGCGTTTTTGAAGACGCGGTCGTGCATCATCGGCCCGAAAGTCACCAGCACCTCGGTTTCCGCCAGGAACGGATCCGCCTTCCCGTGATGGTCGACAATGTCGACGCGCAGATCGCGCGAGACCGCGGCGATGGCATCGCGATACCGGTTGCGAATGGCCTCCGGCAGCGTCAGTACAATCAGGACCCTGGTCATTGCTTAAGCCTCGTTGTGTGAAAGCGCGCCGCCGGACTTGCCCGCCGGGCAATCACCCACGCATGGCGCGCCACACCTTCTGCGGCGTCAGCGGCATTTGCAGCCGGGCTTCGTCGGTGACCCCGATGGCATTGGCTATGGCATTGACGATGGTCGGCGGCGCGGCTGTGGTTCCCGCTTCGCCCGTGCCTTTCACGCCGAGCGGATTGGTCGTGCAGGCGACGGGATGATGCAGCGTTTTCATCGCCGGCAGATCGCCGGCGCGCGGCATGGCGTAATCCATCAGCGAGCCCGAAAGCACCTGCCCGCTGTCGCGGTCATAGATCGTGTGTTCGCCCAGGGCCTGGCCGATGCCCTGCGCCACGCCGCCGTGAATCTGGCCGCCGACGATGGCGCCGTTGAGCACGATGCCGCAATCATCGACCGCCGTATAGGCAACGATCTCAACAACGCCGGTTTCCGGATCGACCTCCACTTCGGCGATGTGGCAGCCGTTGGGAAAGCTCGGCCCTGTCGTCACCGCGCCCTTGGTGTCCAGCGATTCAGGAATCACGCCTTGTTTGGCAAGCTCGACCGAGCGGGCGGCAACCTCAAACAAAGACACCTGATTGCCGCCGGCTCCAAGCTTGAACACGCCGTTGGCAAATTCAATTTTTTCCTCAGCTCCCTGGAGCAGCAGCGCCGCGACCTTGCGGCCCTTCGCGATGACTATATCGGTGGAGACCGCGAGCGCGCCGCCGACCAGCATCGCCGAGCGCGATGCCACCGCGCCAAAGCCGGGGACATCGCGGGCGGAATCGCCGAATTGCACCTCAACATGGCTGCGCGGTATCCCAAAGCGGTCCGCCATCAGCTGCCCAAACACTGTGACATGACCCTGGCCGTTGGGCGAAGCGCCCATGCCAAAAGTCACTTTTTCGCCGGGCCCGAATTTGATCGTGGCGGATTCGTCCATCACGCCGCCGGAAATTTCGAGGAAGCTGCCGATGCCGATCCCGCGCAGCTTGCCGCGGGTTTTGGCTTCGGCCCGCCGCGCGGCGAATCCCGAGTAGTCCGCGGCTTTCAGCGCTTTTTCGAAGACCGCGGGGAAGTCGCCGCTGTCATAGGTAACGCCGGTCGCCGAGGCATAGGGCATGCGCGCGGCGGGAATGAGATTGCGGCGGCGAATTTCGGCGGGGTCGAGGCGCAGCTTTGCCGCCGCCGTGTCAACGAGCCGCTCCATGAAGTGATTGACCTCGGGCCGGCCCGCGCCGCGATAGGGGCCGATGGCGACTTTGTTGGAAAAATAGCAGCGGGCCGCAACGGAGATGCGGGGAATGTTATAGACGCTGGGAAGACAGCCTGAGATATGAACCGTCGGACAAAACAGGGCGACGCCCGTGAGATAAGCGCCCATATCCGCTTCGCCGCGCACGCGCAGAGCGAGAAATTTGCCCTCGGCGTCCAGCGCCAGCTCCGCGCGCCAAAGCGAATCGCGCGCCTGATTGTCACTGATGAACGATTCCGAGCGCGTCGCGGTCCAATGCACTGGGCGCCCGACCTTGCGGGCGGCGTACAGCAGCGCCGGATATTCGGGATAGCCGGAGGCTTTCATGCCAAAGCCGCCGCCGACATCGCCGCAGGTCACATGCAGTTTAGCCGGCGGAATTTTCATGCAGCCGATGGTCTGGCCGCGGATGCCGGCAACCCCCTGGGTTCCGGTGCGCAGCGAATAAGAATCGCTTTGCGCATCATAGCCGGCGGTCGCGGCGCGCGGCTCCATCGAAACGACACTGATGCGTTGATTGAACGTTTCCACAGAGGCGGTATGCGCCGCCCCGGCAAAAATCGCGTCGATCCCGGATTTCACCGCGCCCTGCGGATCGGGCGGCGTGTGCCAGTCGAAGGCCAGATTGCCAGGCGCCTCGGGCCAAATTTGCTCTTTCGCCGCAATCGCGTCTTTCAAATCGATGACCGGCGTCAGCGCCTCGTAATCGACTTCCACGAGATCCGCGGCGTCCTGCGCGAGTTCGGCGGTTTGCGCGATCACCACGGCAATAAGCTCGCCGACGTGAACGACGCGGTCATTCGCGAGAACCGGGCGGAACGGACTGATCCCTGGTTTGCCTGACCAGTGAGGCACCGGAACCGAGCCGCTCACGCTGCCGGGCGCGAATTCGGCGATATCGGCGGCGGTCAAAATGGCGATGACGCCGGGGGCCGCCTTGGCGGCGGAGGTATCGACACCGCGAAGATTGGCCCTGGCGTGCGTGGAGCGCACGAAGACGGCGGCGGCGGCGGATGCGTCCTTATCGTCATCGGAATAGCTCCCAAGGCCGCGCAGCAGGGGGTCATCCTCCACCCGGCCGGCCCAGGCCGCTTGTCCGTGTCCGGCGTCATCCATCATAATTTTCCCCATCCATCGCTGCGGCTTGCCGGCACCATAATATCTCTGCAAGCGGGCAGAAAGGGGGGTGGCGTCAAAAGCCGGACCCTGCCGAAGAAATAGCAAACGAAGGGAACGCGCGCTCATTTCATTCGTTGAATGGAAAAGCAGCCGATGCCGCGGCGGCGCCAAGAGCGGGCGCTGCTTGGAATTGGCGGAGGGTTCTATGAAAAGATTGCCGGCCCATGCGCCGCGTTCGCGCCAAGCCAAACCGCTATCGCCGGGCGAGGCGCCGGAGTGTCAGAAGGAGCCGCCCGCCCCGCGCATGGACCGGCAGGCCCAGACGCTGCTGGGGCGCCGGCTCGACCGGGTATTTGGGTCGCACTGTGAGGAGCGGCTGCCCGATAGCCTCGGGACCCTGCTCGCCGATGTCGAGAAGCGGCTGAAAAACTGGTCCCCGCCCTAGTCTTTGGCGCGTTCCACGTAAGACCCGTCCTCGGTCAAGATCACCACGCGCGTTCCGACCGCGATATGCGGGGGCACCATGGCGCGCGCGCCGTTGGAGAGGATGGCAGGCTTGAACGAGGACGAAGCGGTCTGGCCTTTCATCGCCGGCTCGGTTTCAACGATTTCCAACGTGATGCGCGCCGGAAGCTGGATCGACACCGGCAGGCTGTTAAAGACGCTCAAAATAACCTTCATGCCTTCCTGAAGATAGATTTTCTGCGTGCCGAGCACATCGTCCGGCACGGTAACCTGATCGTAAGTCTCTGAATTCATGAAATGATTTCCATCGCCATCGGAATAAAGATAGCTGTGGTCTTTGTCCTCCACAAAGGCGCGCTCAATTTGTTCGGTCGTCTTGTAACGGACTTGCGTTTTCACGCCGTCGGAAATGCGCCGCATGTCGATTTGCGTCGTCGGAGTGCCTTTGCCCGGGTGAAAGCTTTCCGCGGACAGAACCGCGTAAAGCTGGCCATCCTCGTGCTCGATGATGTTGCCTTTGCGGACCGAACTGGCGATGACTCTCACAGGATGAATTCCTTTGTTGATGGCGGGCCGGGCGCAGCCTATGCAAAGGCCATCGAAGCGGCCGGCGCAAGAGCGATCTCTTAGCGAATCGCCCGCCGTATCGCAAAACCCGGCCCAAATGACAATAAGCACCGTAAAAGCCTCGCCTTTTTGGGCCAAAGACGTTCACGCGGACCGGCGGCCATTGCTGCTGGCGCGGGGCGCCATGATGGCGGCCTGGCGGCGGATATTCGAGGCGCGGGGTTTTGTCGAAGTGGAGACGGCGGCTTTGCAGGTGTCCCCCGGCAACGAGGCGCATATCCGCGCCTTTGCCACGGAACTGGTTGGCCCGGACGGCGGGCGTGGGAAGATGTATCTGCACGCCTCGCCGGAGTTCGCCTGCAAAAAACTGCTGGCGGCGGGGGAGGAGCGGATTTTCTGCTTCGCGCGCGTGTTTCGCAACGGCGAGCGCGGCCCATTGCATCACCCCGAATTCACCATGCTGGAATGGTATCGGACCGGCGAAGATTATCAGCGATTGATCTGGGATTGCGGCGAATTGCTCGCGGCGGCCGCGCAGGCGGCGGGACGCCGGACCCTGACTTACAGGGGCGCCGAGGCCGACGCCTTCGCCGAGCCCGCGCGTCTCAGCGTGGCTGAGGCGTTCTCGCTTTATGCGGATATCGATTTGCTGGCGACACTGAACGGCGCGGTTCCCGACCGCGATGGCCTCGCCGCGCAATCGGGCAGCGCGGGAGTGCCTGCGGCGGATGACGATTCGTGGTCGGATATTTTCAGCAAAGTCTTGACGGCGCGGGTCGAGCCCCGGCTCGGATTCGGGCGCGCGACCGTGCTGATGGACTATCCGCTTTGCGAGGCGGCCCTCGCGCGGCCCAGCTCCCGCGATCCGCGGCTGGCCGAGCGGTTTGAGCTTTACGCCTGCGGTGTCGAACTCGCCAACGCCTTCGGTGAGCTGACCGAACCCTTGGAGCAAAGACGGCGCTTTGTGGAGGAAATGGACGAAAGCGGGCGCGTTTACGGTGAACGCTATCCGCTGGATGAGGATTTTCTGGCGGCGCTGGCGCACATGCCTCCGGCGTCGGGCATCGCGCTCGGCGTGGACCGGCTCGTAATGCTGGCGACCGGCGCGGAACGGATCGAACAGGTCATGTGGACGCCGGTCACGCCGGCGGAGGCGCCATGACCGCGCCGCCCAAAACGCTGCGCAGCGTCGAGGATATCGCCGCCGCCGGATTCGTTTCCAGCGGCGCGCGCGCGGCGCTTGAAAGAGTCACGGCCCGCTATGCGCTCGCCATCACGCCCGCGATTGCCGCGCTGATCGATAAAAGCGATCCCCATGACCCCATCGCGCGGCAATTCGTGCCGGGCGGGGAGGAACTCGAAATGGACGCCGGCGAGCTTGTTGATCCCATTGGCGACAACGCGCATTCGCCGGTGGAGGGCATCGTGCATCGCTATCCCGACCGCGTGCTGCTGAAACCGATGTCGGTATGCCCGGTTTATTGCCGGTTTTGCTTTCGCCGCGAAAGCGTCGGCCCGGGCAAATCCCCTGCCCTGACGCCGCGGGCGATGTCACGCGCGCTCGATTACATCCGCGGCGATAGCAACATCCGGGAAGTCATTCTGACCGGCGGAGATCCCTTCGCCATGTCGCCGCGCCGTATCGGCGCAATGATGCGCGGCCTCGGCGGCATTGAGCATCTGAGAATCGCGCGTTTTCACACGCGTGTGCCCGCCGTCGATCCCGCGCGTGTGAGCGCGGAGATGATCCGCGCGCTGAAGCTGTTTCCGCGCGCTGTCTATGTGGCCCTGCACGTCAATCATCCCCGCGAGTTCAGCCCCGCGGCGCGGGAGGCCTGCGCGCGGATCGTCGATGCGGGAATTCCCATGCTGAGCCAGAGCGTGCTTCTGCGCGGCGTCAATGATTCCCTCGAAACGCTGGAGGCGCTGATGCGCGCCTGCGTCGAGCTGCGCATCAAGCCTTACTATCTCCACCACGCGGACCTCGCGCCGGGCACCGCGCATTTGCGCGTGCCGATTGAGGAGGGCCAGGCGCTCATGCGGGGCCTTCTGGGGCGGGTATCGGGGCTGGCCCAGCCCGCTTATGTGCTGGATATTCCCGGAGGCTATGGCAAATCCCCGGCGGGTCCGGGCTACCTGACAAGGCGGGACGGCAATCTGATCGTCGAGGATTTCCGCGGCGGCAGGCATATCTATCCGCCGGGTCTTCCGGGCAAGCGCGAATGAATCGGCAATTTCCCGCTAAATGCGGGCGCCGCTGACATCAAACCGCCGCGACTCAGTTAGAAGAGCGGGGCCGTGTCCCCCCGGAGCCCCCGCTTGAGACGATTCAGCCGCCTGTTGCCCTTACTCCTGGCTTTGGCTTGCCTCGCGGCTTCACCCGCCGGCGCGCAAACCAATGCGCCGGCGCGTCCGGCCGCCGAAGCCGCCAAACAGCTCGATGGCGCGCGCGCCGCGCTCGATCAGATTGAGCGCGCTCTGCAACGCGCCGATCTCGGCGACGCGGCGCTCCATGATTTGCGCGAGCGGCTTGCGCCTTTGGCGGAAGCGGCCAGAGCGCCGATTGAATCGCTCGCCCCGGAGCTTGACGCGGTGAAGGCGCGGCTGGAGCAGCTGGGGCCAAAGCCGGCGGAAAAAGCGCCGCCCGAGAGCGCCGAGGTTTCAGCGGAAAGAATCGATCAGCAAAAACAGTTCGACAACATCGACGCGGCGATCAAGCGCGCGCGGCTGCTGGCGGTTGAGATCGATCAGACCACCGACGCGGTCGCCGCGCGCCGGCGCGCATTGTTCACACGGGCCTTGTTCACGCGCTCCTTCAGCATTTTCAGCCCCGAACTTTGGATTTCGGCCCTGAATGTGATTCCCGGCGAGGCCCGCGCCATGAAAACCGTCACCGCGGACTGGCTGTCCGGGCTGGCGGCGCGGCTGCAGGGCTGGCGCTTTGGCGCGATGGCGGCGCTGACGCTTTTGATCGCGGCGTTTTTCGTCTTTGTGCTGCGGATCGAGCGCCGGGTTATTTTTCGCGATCCCGCGGTTCACGATCCCGGCGATTTCAAAAAATCCATCGCCGCGCTTTGGGCGATGGCGGTGACCGGTTCCATGCCGATTTTCGCGGCCCTTGCGTTTTTAGCGCTGATGCGCGCCTTCAATCTTGCCAATCCGCGCATGGAGCCGCTGACAGGGGCGGTTTTCGATCTGGTAACGCGCCTCTCCCTGACGATAGGCCTGACGCGGGGCCTGCTCGCGCCCAAACTGCCGAACTGGCGCCTTGTCGATGTATCCGAGGCCGCGGCGGCGTCCATAGGCAGGACGGCATTTTGGATCGTTGCGGTCTTTTCCGTCGGCAAGATTGGCGAGGCCTGCGCCGAGATTATCGTCGCCTCGCTGCCGGCGGTGATTGTTATGCGCGGCATAACCGCCATGGCTGTCGCTCTCATTCTCGCCTCCGGGCTCAGGGGTTTCGCCGCCGCGCCGGAGGACGACGAGTGCCTCGGCCCGGTCGTCGTGCGCAAACGCGATTGGCGCATGCCTCTGCGCGCCGCCGCATGGGCCGCGTTTGCGGGCATTTTGGCGGCGGCGCTGGTGGGCTATGTCGCGCTGGCGTCTTTTCTGGCGGATCAGCTGGTTTGGACAGTCTTCGTCGGCAGCGTCTTGTTTTTGCTGACGCGGGTTTGCCAGCTTTCCATCTCGGCGGGCCTGCGTCCGCAGGCGAAATTCGGCCGCGCTGTCATGGCGAACACCGGCCTGCGCGGCGAAGCGCTGGATCAAATCGCCATTTTGCTTTCCGGCGCGGCCACGCTTGCGATGGTGATGACGGCGGCCATGCTGGCGCTGGCGCCATGGGGCATCGAATCCAATGATATGCTCGGAAATTTCCGCGCGGCCTTCTTTGGCTTCAAAGTCGGCGAAGTCACGATCTCGCTGTCCAGCATCATCATCTCCATTGTCGTTTTCGCCTCGTGCTGGGCGGCTGCGCGGGCTTTGCAGCGCTGGCTGGAATCAAGTTTTCTGCCGCTGACACAGCTCGATACGGGCCTGCGCAATTCAATTCGGACCAGCGTCGGCTATATCGGTTTTATCATCGCGGTTTCCCTCGCCCTCGGCTATCTCGGGCTAAGCTTCGAAAAACTGGCGATTGTCGCGGGGGCGCTTTCCGTCGGCATCGGTTTCGGCCTCCAATCCATCGTCAATAACTTTGTCTCGGGACTCATTCTGCTTTGGGAGCGGGCGATCCGCGTCGGCGACTGGGTGGTGGTCGGAGACGAGCAGGGATACGTCCGGCGGATCAACGTGCGCTCGACGGAGATCGAAACTTTTGACCGCGCGACGATGATCGTGCCCAATTCCAGCCTCGTCAGCGGCGTGGTGAAAAACTGGGTGCGCAACGACCGCGTAGGACGGATCAAAAATTCCGTGGCGGTGAACATCGGCGCCGATCCCGAAAAGGTCCGCGACGCGCTGCTCGCCTGCGCCTGCGGCCACGAGCTCATTCTCAAAGCGCCCGCGCCGCAGGTGATGTTCATTTCGATGACGGACAATATGCTGCGCTTCGATCTTGTCTCCTTCGTCGAGGATGTGGAGCGGGCCGGCCGCATCAAGAGCGATCTCAATTTTGCGATTTTCAAAAGCTTCGGCGACGCCGGGCTCGATTTGCTGACAACCCCCCTCTCGCCGCCGCCGACCATGACCGGACTTGACCGGGCCGAGAGCCTCGTGGCTCGCAGCGCCATCCGGGAATAAGGCGCGGGATGAACGCCACGGACCGCCGCTCATGACCTGCATCGCATTCCTGGCAGCCTTCGGCGCCGCGGTTTCCGGCTGCGCGGAGGACAGCCCCCCGGCGGCCGCGCGCGGCGCGCCGGCTTTCTATCAAAACCTCGACAATGCCGGGGCCCGGGTCGATGCGATCGCGGCGCGCGATATTATATCCGTCTATAGGGTCAACCACGGGCTTGCAGCGGTCGCCGTCGATCCGCAGCTGCAACGCGAAGCCGAGACCCAGGCGGCGGCCATGGCGCGGGCAAATGCGGCGAGCCCAGGCATTCGCGGCAGCCTCAAATCGAGGCTTGCCGCCGCCGGTCTGCCGCGCGCAGCGGCGGCGGAAAACGTTTCCGCAGGTTACCGCACCCTCGCCGAAGCTTTTTCCGGCTGGCGCCAATCGCCGCCCCACGATGCCAATATGCTCAATCCAAAAATGCGAAAAATAGGAATTGCAACCGTCTGGTCCCCGGATTCGAAGTATCGGGTTTTTTGGGCGCTCGTGCTGACGGATTGAGCGGGCGGCGCACGCATGTGACAGGTATCGCCAGCGCCAATTAAAAATGCCTAAAAATTCATCAAATTTGATGATTTATTAGGCAGAATTCCCGCGAATTTCCCTGCTTTTCTCAGCCCGGTAATTTTTGGTTAAGTTGCAAAGGATTCAGCGCGGAGGAGAATCTGGCACGGGTCTTGTTTAAATCTGCAAGGAAACGCGCGCTTTTTTCCGGCGCCGCGGTTTCCAGTGGAAGAAAGCTGGCGGTTCGCGTCGCCGAGAATGTAACAGGGGCAATCCGATGAAAATAATCATGGCGGTGATCAAGCCGTTCAAACTGGACGAGGTGCGCGATGCGCTCACCGCTGCCGGCGTGCACGGCCTGACGGTGACTGAGGTCAAGGGATACGGCCGTCAAAAGGGCCATACGGAAATCTATCGCGGGGCTGAATACGCGGTCAGCTTTCTGCCGAAGCTGAAAATCGAAGTGGCGGTTCCCACAGAACTCGCCGCAAAAGTCGTCGACGCCATTGTCGCCTCGGCCCGCACGGGACAGATCGGCGACGGAAAAATATTCGTCAGCTCGCTGGAACAAGCGGTCCGCATACGCACCGGCGAAAAAGACACTGACGCGCTTTAATCCTTATTCCAAATTCCAGGAGTCCAACAATGTACCGTCTTCCCTCCCGAGGGGCCGCGCTTGGTTTGGCCGGCCTCGCCCTCTTTTTGATGTCCGGCAGCGCCTTTGCCGAAGATGCCGCCGCCGTCGTGGCGCCGGTGCCCAACAAGGGAGACACCGCCTGGCTGCTGGTCTCCACCGCGCTGGTGCTGATGATGTCGGTCCCCGGCCTTGCGCTTTTCTACGGCGGCCTTGTCCGCACGAAGAACATGCTGTCGGTGCTTTCCCAAGTGTTCATGATCGTTTCCCTCGTCTCCGTGATCTGGGTCCTCTATGGCTACTCGCTGACCTTTACCGAGGGCGGCGGAACGCTCAACGCCTTCATCGGCGGGTTCTCGCGGGTGTTCCTGAAAGGCATGACGCCGGATTCCACGGCGGCAACCTTCTCGAATGGCGTGGTTGTTCCGGAACTCGCCTATATGGCCTTCCAGATGACGTTCGCATGCATCACGCCCGCCCTCATCGTCGGCGCTTTCGCCGAACGGATAAAGTTTTCGGCTGTTTTGGTCTTCGTGCTTCTCTGGGTGACGCTCATCTATTTCCCGATCGCGCATTCAGTCTGGTACTGGGCGGGCCCGGACGCCATCGCTGACGCCGCCAAGGCGCTGGCCGCCGCAACGGACGATGCGGCCAAGAAAGTCGCGCAGGACGCGCTGGATGCTGTCAACGCCAATGCCGGCTACCTCCAGCAGCTTGGCGCGCTTGATTTTGCCGGCGGCACTGTCGTGCACATCAACGCGGGCATCGCCGGCCTCGTCGGGGCCCTGATGCTTGGCAAGCGTGTCGGCTACGGGCGTGAGGCCATGGCGCCGCACTCGCTGACCATGACCATGATCGGCGCTTCGCTGCTCTGGGTCGGCTGGTTCGGTTTCAACGCCGGATCGAATCTTGAGGCCAACGGCACCACAGCGCTGGCCTTTGTGAACACCTTTGTCGCGACGGCCGCCGCCGCCATGTCCTGGCTGTTTGTGGAATGGGCCACAAAAGGCAAGCCGTCGCTGCTGGGCATGGTTTCCGGCGCCGTTGCCGGCTTGGTGGCGGTGACACCCGCCTCCGGCTATGCGGGCCCGATGGGCGCGCTGGTTCTCGGGCTGGTGGTCAGCCCCGCCTGCTTCTTCTTCGTTTCCACGGTGAAGAACAAGTTCGGCTATGACGACGCGCTCGATGTGTTCGGCGTGCATTGCATTGGCGGCATCATCGGCGCTATCGGCACCGGCATTCTCGTCGCGCCCTACCTTGGCGGCGTCGGGCTCACCAGCTACGAAATCAAGCCGGGCGCCGGCTCGCCGGGCGAATATGTGATGGCGGCGCAGGTTCTAATCCAGATCAAAGCGGTTCTCTACACGCTCGTCTGGTCCGGCGTCGGGTCGGCCATTCTCTACAAGCTGATCGACCTGACCATCGGCCTGCGCGTCGGCAAGGACGCCGAACGCGAAGGCCTGGACGTCTCCGAGCATGGCGAGCGCGCTTACAACTACTGAGCCGCCGCTGAAAACAAGACGGCCGGAGCGTTCACCGCTCCGGCCGTTTTTTATTGCCATGGAGGCGCGCGTCAGGCGGCGATTTTTTCCGCGCCGACCCATTTGCCGAGAAAGTCGGATGTCCATCGGAAGATGGCCCGGTCATGCTGATACCAGCCGTCGCGGTGATCCTCGGCCGGCCTCGCGCCCGGCGCGGCCATCCGGTCGGCCGCGCGCACGGTCCAGCGGCACAGCATCGCGAAAGTCACTTCGGGGTGGAATTGCAACGCAAAGGCTTTTGCGCCGTATTGGCAGGCCTGCACGCCGAAATCATCGCCCCGCGCCAGCAGGGTCGCTCCATCCGGGAGATCGAAGCCCTCGCGGTGCCATTGATAGACGTGATCGGGAAAAGGCGAATCGCACACCGCGCTGCCCTCCGCGGTCGCCTCCACGCGATAGTAGCCGATCTCGGCCCGTCCATCATCGTGCGCATAGACGCGATGGCCGAGGTGCCGCGCCATCATCTGCGCGCCGAGGCAGACGCCTAGAAAAGGCTTGCCCTCTTTCAGCGGCACGCCGATCCAGTCGATCTCGTCCTTGATATAGCTGTCGGGATCGTTGGCGCTCATCGGCCCGCCGAAAATCATCGCGCCGGAATGGCCAGCCAGGGTCCGCGGGAGCGTGTCTCCAAACCGGGGCCGGCGGACGTCGAGGCGGTATCCGCGCTGGGTCAGCAGCCCGCCGATGCGGCCCGGCGTTGAATGCTCCTGATGAAGCACAACAAGAATAGGCGGCAGATGCGTCATCTCGGGCATGGCGGGTCCTGTGCGCGCGCTCTGGCATAGTCGCGCGCGAATCGTCACAAAATGTTTAAGCGGCGCGCCGCCGCGCCTGAAAACGCAGAACGAGCGGCAGCAGAAGCGCGTTAGGCACGAACGGCAGCAGTTTCACCAGCAATTTGTTTGCCAGCCCCGGAACGACGCGCCGCCGGCCGGCCATCAGGCCCGCATAGCCGGCCTCGGCAACAGCCATGGCGCTCATTCCAGGCAGGGATGCAAGCCCGGCGGCATCGATGCGGGCGCGTTCCTGAAAGCCGGTGCGGGTGATGCCCGGGCAGAGCGCGGTGACGCTTACCCCGCTTGCCGCCAGCTCCGCGCCGAGCGCCGCCGAAAAAGAAACGACATAGGCTTTGGAAGCATAATAAACCGCCATGCCCGGACCCGGCAAAAATGCCGCGATGGACGCGACATTGAGAATGCGGCCGCGCGCGGCGATGATGCCGGGCAGAAACCGCAGCGTCAGTTCGGTCAGCGCCCGGATATTCAAATCGGTTATTTCGATCTGCTCGGCGGGATCATAGCCTTGCGCCAGGCCGGCGAGGCCGAACCCGGCATTGTTGACGAGAATTTCAACGCCCGCGTCATTCGCCGCCAGCGCCTCCGCAAGCCCGGCGCAAGCGCCGGGAACGGCGAGGTCCAGCGCGATCACTATCGGCCTCGGCTTTCCGGAACCCTGTATCTCATCCGCCAGCGCCTCCAGTTTTTGCGCGTTGCGGGCGACAAGCGCGAGATCGTGCCCGCGGCTGGCAAACACCCGCGCAAGGTCCGCCCCGATGCCGCCGGACGCGCCGGTGATCAGAGTGATGCGACGCGCGGTCATGCCGCCGCCAAACAGATGCCAAAGCGCCGGCCTGGAATGCCGCGCGTCTCCGGGCGGGCGAAAAACCATTTCAATGTTTTGAACATCCTCATTATCCAATGCGCCGCCGCACAGCGGCCTTGGGAAATTTCCCGATAAAACACACCGCCGCAAACGCGCGCACAACGGTAAATTAACCATAAGCTGAAATAAAGTGATTGTTAACTAATTCAAGTCGTTATCCGTCATCCGGTTCGTAAAAATATGCCGTTCCCACGGTCAAAACGCCGCAAGCCCGCGGCGCGTCCTCCTGTCGCGGCCGCATCCGCCCTGCTGCGCGCCGCGCGTCCGGCTGCCGGCATTGCTGTTTTGGGTTTGGCGCTTCTGGGCGCGGGCTGCGCGCGTCTCAGCCAGCAGCCCCACAATCTCGACCGGGGATTTTTCAATCCCGAAAAGGCAACCGCCGCCGAGGAATATGAAGGCCAAAAAGGCGGACTGGCGCCGGATGCCGACCGGCGAATTTCCTGCCCGGCGCCCGGCACTCCCGATTTCATTTTGCCCTCGCCCCCCAAAATGGGCCCTTCCAAGCGCGACATGACCATGCGTTATTCGCCCGGCGACCGTTTCAATATCACCGTGCCGGGGATGGAGGAATTCACCGGCGACTACATGATCAACGCCGACGGCCGCGTGATCCTGCCTTTCGCGGCGGAAGTGAGCGCGGTCGGATTGACCAACACTGAATTGCTGAAGCGCATCGAGGGGGCTTACATCAAGGCGGGCATCTTCAAACGCGCCGGCTTGAAACTCGCGGTGCGGCCGGTGCAATACGCGCCGATCAACGTCTACGTCCAGGGCGCGGTGTTCGGCCCGGGCCGCTCGGTGATCAACAATCTGAAAGACTCCGACAAGACCGACAAATATCTGACGAAGTTCGGCGACGCGCCGCTTGACCGCTTTGTGCCGTCGGCGCTTCACTCCGCCGGCGGCGTGCGTCCGGACGCCGATGTGTCGCGCATCACGCTGATCCGCAACGGCGAAAAAACCGTGCTCGACTGGCGCGGCGCTTTCACCGGCGACGATGTCGAGGATGTCGCGCTGATCGAGGGCGACCGGCTCGTCGTTCCCGTCGCCGATTGTTTTCAATCCGGGCTTGTGCGCCCGTCGCAAATCACGCCGCCGGGCATTCGCGTTCTCATGTCCAACCTCACGCAGCCGGCGCTGCACAACGCCAATTCCGCTATCAACAAGGATTCGACCTCGCTGCCTTACGGCGTGCGGTTCCTGCAGGGCCTGATCGTCGCCAACTGCGTCGGCGGCGCGCGCACCAGCAATGCCGAGCGCCACGCCGTGCTGATCAGCCGCAATCCCAAGACCCAGCAGACGGAGGTCGTCCAGCGCTCGATTGAGGAGCTGGTGCGCAGCGCGGACCGCGATTCGATCAATCCGCATCTGATGCCCGATGACGCCATCGCTTGTTATGACAGCAAGACGATCGAGTTCCGCGAGGTGTTATCGACGATCGGCGGCGTATTCCAGAATGTCACCAGCGTTCACACCTACAAAAAGTGGTAGGCGGCGCGGCATCCCGCGCGGGCGCGCGCCCGGGCTAATTCGCGGCGGCAATCCGCGGAGATTCGAACCCCTCGCCGGCGTCCGGCGGGCTTGAAACCCGTTCCGCTCTCTCAATCAGCGCCGCCACCGACGCGTCGGCTGCGGACTCGAACGCCGCGCGGTCTGTTTCCGCAAAACCTCCAGCCTCAATCATGCGCGACAGGCGCGACAATTCCGTGGCGCCGATGGTCGCCGCCAGCGACACCAGCTTATGCGCCGCGTGACGCATGTTCTGCGCGCCTCCCGCATCGGGAAAAGCGTTCCATGCCTCAAGCACCGCCGAAACCTCGGCGGCGATATCTTTGCGGCACCCCGCCAAAACCCGTTGAAACGCTTCCGCGCCAAGATCCCTGTGAATCCGCTCCAGCGCTTCCGCATCCAGCAATGCCGGCGCTCCCGCCGGAAACAAATCCCCGGCCGCGGGTTGAATTTCCCGCGCGCCGCCGGCGATCGCCGACAGCCGCTGACGCAGCGCGGCGATGTCGATGGGTTTGGTCAGGCAGCCGTTCATTCCGGCGTCGCGGCACTCGCCTTCAAAGTCCGGACCCGTGTTGGCGCTGAGCGCGATAACCGGCATTTGAGAACCCGCGGCGCGGATGCGGCGGGTCGCCTCCAAACCGTCCATCACGGGCATCGAAATATCCATCAACACAAGGTCCCAGCCCCCGCGCGCCGCCGCCTCCACAGCCTGTTCGCCGTCGCAAACGTCAGTCACCGCGCAGCCCATGCGCTCCAGCATCAAATGCGCGAGATAGCGGTTGGTTTCATTGTCCTCGGCGAGAAGAATTCGAAGCCCCGGGCCGGCGACCCTCGCGGTTCCCGCCGCGGCGGCGGACGGCGAGCCCGCAAACTCCCGCTCCGTTTGCGGCGCGGCGGCGGCCGGCAGCGGCACTTCAAACCAGAAGGCGGAGCCGTGGCCCGGCTCGCTCGTGAATCCCACATTGCCATTCATGATGCGCGCGAGGCGGCGCGTGATGGCGAGGCCCAGCCCGGTGCCCCCGTGCAGCCGCCGGATCGACTGATCAAGCTGGACAAAATCGCGGAACACCTGGCCATGGCGGCTGCTCGGAATCCCCATGCCGGTGTCCGCGACCTCAAAACGCGCGATGCCGCCCTTTTCCATGGAGACATGAATCTCAACGCCGCCGGATTGCGTGAATTTGATCGCGTTGGTCGCGTAGTTCAAAACCATTTGACGGATGCGGTCCGCGTCGCCGGAGACGTGATCGGGAACCTCCGGGCTGACACGCGCTTCGAACGCGAGGCCTTTGGCCTCCGCCTGCACGCGGCAAAGCGAGACGACCTCGCCGATAACATCCTGAATGCGGAACGCGCGCGGCTCCAGCGCCAGCATGCCCGCTTCGATCTTGGACATGTCGAGAATGTCATTCAGAATTTTTAACAGTGAATGCGCTCCGGTGCGCGCCGTCGACAGCAGGCGCTGGTCGTCCTGAGGCGCGGTGGAATTCCCGACAAGGTTGAGCGCGCTGATGACACCGTTCAGCGGCGTGCGGATTTCGTGGCTCATCATCGCGAGAAATTCGGATTTGGCCCGGTTGGCGCGCTGCGCGGCTTCCGCGAGGCCGGTCATTTCCCGCGTCTGGCGCTCCAGCCGCACCTGCGCCGATGTCAGCGCGAATTCCCTGCGTTTCATCTCCGTTATGTCGGCAAAGACGCTTACCATGCCGCCGTTGCGCATGCGGCGCGTCGAAACCCGCACCCAGCGGTCGTCGTCAAACTGCTCCTCGACGCTGGAATCCTCGAGATTTTGCCTGGCCAGCAGGCGTTCGGCAACCGCCGCCTCGATCCCGTCCCCGACAATGAGATTTCCGGCGCAGATCGCCGCGCGCAGGATATCTGTGAACCGCGCGCCGGGCTCCAGTTCGCCGCGGATCAGGGTGTGCATGTCGCGGTAGCGCGAATTGCACATCACAAGCCGGTCCTCCGCGTCGAACAGGCAAAATCCCTCGTTGATGCTCTCAATCGCGTCCTGCAAAACGCCTTTGGCGAGCTGGGTCTCCTCGGCGAGGGCGCGCATGCGCTCGGCCTGCGCCTCAAGGCTCTTGCGCGCCTCGCGCAATTCAAGCTCGCGGCGTTTCAACTCGGTGATGTCGGTGCGGATGCCAACAAGTCCGCCGTCGCGCGTCGCCCGGTCCGAGACCATATGCCAGCGGCCGCCCGCCAGCTGCTGCTCGAACGGCGGATCAAACCGGCGCCGCTGCTCAAGGCGATTGGCGATCCATTCCTCGGTTTTACCCGCGGCTTGGGGAAACTGGCCGCGCTCGGTCGCCGCGCGCAGAATCTGCTCGCTGGTCACGCCGGTCTTCAACTGGTCCGCGACGATTTTATAAGCCTCGCGGAATTTCCGGTTGCAGATAACGAGGCGGTCCTCGCTGTCATAGAGAACGAATCCCTCGTTGATATTTTCAACAGCCTCCACCAGCTGCGCGCGCGTGCGGTCCGCGTCCACCCGCGACTGGCGGGCGAGCCGCAGCAGATTGCGCGCGTTGCGCTCCGCCGCAATCAGCGACAGCACGAGCAATCCAAGACCGGCGAAGAAGACCGCGCCAAGCCCGATAACACTTTTGCCGGCGGCGCTGCGCTCCAGAGCGGCGCTCTCCAGACCGGCGGCGGCGGCCTCGATCCCGGCGCGCGCCGGCTCGTAATCGGACCCGCCCGCTAGAGCCCCGCGCAGCTCCGCCGCGATGCCCGCGCCGGGGGAGCGTGAATCGATCTCGATCAGCCGCTGCACGCCCGCCGCCGCGAAACCCGCGAGCACGACGGTAACAAGGGTCAGCAGCGTCGGCAGAAATCTGGCTGGGGAACGGCGCATCGTAAAATCCGCGCTATGGTTAAACCATGGTTAACCGGGCGGAGCGCCCGGTTTCAGCGCCGTTCCAGCCAAAACCGATGCAAAGGCCCGGCGCCGGCTGGACAGCGGCTTCAGGGAGTATCGGATAAAAGGCGTTCCTTTACCGTTACCAGCCAATATCCTTTCAACGGGTTTACCTGGGGCGAACGGGCATGCAGCCGCAAACCAACCGGAACGTTCTGATTGTCGAGGACACCGCCTCGATGGCGGAGCTTTACCGCGCCTATCTGGAGCGGGCGGGTTTTGAGGTCCGCGTCGCCGGCAGCGGCGCGGCAGCCCTCGACTGCCTGAGCGCCGCGGTGCCCGGCGCGGTTGTGCTCGATCTGCATCTGCCGGATATGCCCGGCCTCGACATTCTCAAGCGGATCATCGGGGAGAAAATGCCGGCCAGCGTGGTGGTCGTGACCACCGACGGATCGATCAAAATCGCGGTCGATGCCATGCGGGCCGGCGCTTTTGACTTTATCGTCAAGCCTTTCAACGCCGAGCGCTTTGTCACCACGGTCGGCAACGCCTGCGAGCGCGCCAACCTGAAAACCCAAGTGGCCCCGCTGCGCGAAAATTTTGGCCAAAAAAGCTTTTGCGGCTTCGTCGGCGAATCTCCGCCGATGCAGGCGGTCTACCGGGCAATTGAATCCGCCTCGCCCTCGAACGCCACGATTTTCGTCACCGGCGAGAGCGGCACCGGCAAAGAGCTCTGCGCCGAGGCCGTGCATCAGCTCAGCCGGCGCAGAGCCGGCCCCTTTGTCGCCATCAATTGCGGCGCAATCCCCAAGGATCTCATCGAGAGCGAGCTTTTCGGCCATCTGCGCGGCAGTTTCACCGGCGCGGTCGCGGACCGCATCGGCGCGGTCAAACAGGCGGACGGCGGCACGCTGTTCCTCGATGAAATCGGTGAAATGCACATCGATTTGCAAACCAAGCTGCTGCGCTTTCTGCAAACCGGGACCTTCCGCCCGGTTGGCGGCAGCCGGGATGAGAAGGCGGATATCCGCGTGATTTGCGCCACCAACCGCGATCCGCTGGCGGAGGTGGCCGCGGGACGCTTCCGCGAGGACCTCTATTACCGCCTGCATGTGGTGCCGATCCCGCTGCCGCCGCTGCGCGAACGCGGGGATGATGTGGTGCTCATCGCGGGCGGGCTCTTGACACAATTCGCGGCGGAAGAGGAGCGGCCCTACCGTGCGCTGTCAGCGGACGCGGCGGCTGCGCTGCTGGACTATGACTGGCCCGGCAACGTGCGGCAGTTGCAGAACGTGCTGCGCAACGCCATTGTCATGCACGAGGGCGGGGAAGTGACGGCGGCCATGCTGCCGATTCCCCGCGCCCCGGAAGCCGTCCATGCCCTGGCGGCAGCGCCGGCGGAACAGGACACCCCGCCGCCGCGCCCCGCTGGCGGTCAGGACCCGCTGGGCTGGCGAAGTGTCGCTGATATCGTCACGCTGGAGCGGGTTGAGCGGGCCGCGATTGAGCGGGCAATTGCCATCTGCGAGGGCAACGTGCCGCGCGCGGCGGCCTTCCTCGGCGTCAGTCCCTCGACGCTGTATCGGAAAAAGTCAGGCTGGGACGCGTCCTAACCGGAACCCCGGTCAGGCAACGAGGCGCGCCAGCATGGTTTGATCGGCGATGCGGGCGATCGATCCCGTGTCAATGCCGCACAGCCAGCTGCCGCTGGCTATGGACCGGTCGAGGATGAATCCCGCGCCGACATAAGTGTCGGGCATCACCACGGAACGCGTTATTTTCGCGCCCTTGGCGATGTAGGCGCGGTCGCCGATGATGGCATTGTCGCCGAGCTGCACATTCCTGTCGACGAAAGCCTCCGCGCCGATGCAGACGCCGCGGCCGGGCGCCCGCCGGGTCAGGACGCGGGCGTTCATGCCGATCCGCATGCCATCGACGGAAAGCCATCCGGCGGGATTGATGTCGGCGAATTCGCTGGTCACCGAGGACACGGACATGCGCCAAAACGCCGCCAAATCCGGGAGAGTGCGGTCATCATTGCCCGACAGGGTCGCCGCCTGCCGCCACGTCGGAACGGATTGGCCCGCGGCGAGACGCCAGACGCCGACAATCGGCTCGGCTCTGGACAGGCCGCTTTCGTCCTCGAACTCCATAATCATGTCTTCGATGGCATGCGGCGCGATGACAATATCGCCGCGGATCACCAGCATGTTGGTTTCCACAAACGGGCGCGGGAGCGAGGACACTGTGATCGTCAGCGTGGGGAAGCCGACCTCCGCAAGCAGGGCCGGCGTCATTTCGTCGCCGGTGGCAACCACAATGGTGACATTGGCCGTCGCGCAGGTGGCAAGCGCCTCCAGCGCATGCATGATGAGAGGTTTGCCTCCGACCGGCAACAGGCAGGGCGGCATGGCCTCCGTCAAAGGCCACAGGCTTTTGCCGTCGCGGTCCGCGAGCAGAAGCACGTCTATGGATTTGCTCATCGAAATTCCGGCGTCAGTAGGCGCCGCGCGCGGTCAGCACGGCAGGAACCGTCCGGACAATGAGCGATATGTCTTTAAGAAGTGAAAATGTCCGCACATATTCGCGGTCGAGCTCAACCTGTCCGGCGAAATCGATATCGGCGCGCCCGTTGACCTGCCACGTGCAGGTGATGCCCGGCTTTACCAAAAGCCGGTCGCGGTCGGTGAGCGAATAGCGCGCGACCTCCGAAGGCAGCGCCGGGCGCGGCCCCACCATCGACATATCGCCCATCAGCACGTTCCACAGCTGCGGCAATTCATCGATTGAGGCCTTGCGGATGAAACGGCCGATGCGGGTGATGCGCGGGTCCCGCTTGTCCTTGAAGCGCAGCAAATGCGGGTCTGTCGAATTTCCCGAGAGCTTGGCATGCATCAAATCCGCATTGATGCGCATCGAGCGGAATTTAGCCATGATGAAGGGCTTCCCGTTCCGCCCGATCCGCGTCTGCCGGTACAATACCGGGCCGGGCGAATCGAGCCGGATCAGCAGCACGACCAACAGCAGCGGCAGGCCCAGCAGCGTGAAAGCGGCCAGCGCGCCGCAAACGTCAAAGGCGCGCTTCAAAAAAGCGGGAACGACGGCCACGGCGCGGGCGCGGCCCGCCGCGCGAAGCAGGCTCAGGCGGCGCGAAAGCCCTCCGGCGGCGGCGCTGTTTGCGCCAAGCCTCGCGCGCGCGCCATGCAGCGCGGCGCGCGCCATGAACGACACGTTGCCGACGAGATAGCGCTTCCACATCCGCTTGGGCTCCTGCGCAAGGCGCCAGACCCACTCCATCCCCGCGCCGCGCAAAGCCGTTGGCGCCCGGGAGACGTTTCCGGCGAAAAAATCAAACAGACCGCCGACGCCCATGACCACCGGGCTGGAGAGCTTGTCAAAATTGCGCGCGATCCAGATGTCCTGCACCGGCACGCCCATGCCTATAAGCAGAATTGAGGCTCCGCTGGAGTTGACAGCGTCAAGCGCCTCGGCCTCTTCCTTGCCGCCGCGTTTGACATAGCCGTGATGCGTGCCGGCGATCACATCCGCAAAGCCCATGCGCCCAAGAGTGACCGCCGCTTCCAGGGCGACACCGGGCTTGCCGCCCAGCAGAAACAGTTTTTGGCCGGCGCGGGCCGCGGCCGCGCACAGAAGCGGGAGCAGATCGGTGCCGTTGACGTTGTCGATCAGCTGTTCCCCGCTGAGTTTGGCGGCCAGCGCCATGCCGCTGCCATCGGCGAACAGCCGGTCGGCGCCGTCGAGAACGCGCGCGTAGGCGGCATCCTTTGCCGCGCTGTTGATGACATGGGCATTGAGGAAAGCGATGCGCTGGCGCCGGCCGGCGGCGGCCGATTCAACGATGGAGACCGCGGCTTCATCAAGCGTGGTGTTGTCGATCCGCAAATCGAAAAGCTCCACCGTCGGCGGGGCGGGGCGCTTGGCGCTCCACAAAAACGCGGACCGCGGGGAACGCGCCAGCAAGGCGGCGTCCGGCGCGCGGGAATTTAAATCGAAGGAGCAAACGGAAGACATGAAAGAAACCCTGTTGGACCGGCTGCCCCATCGGGAAGCCACGAAACCAACTTCATTTGTCGTGCCAGCGCCCGCGCTTTGGCTCGCGGAGGGGCGGTCCAATGAAAACAGGGATTTGCCTGGTTAACGCTTTTCGCGCCCTTTCCGCGGAGCCGGGAGGAATCGCAAATTGCAATCGAATCCGCGTCGCCGATTGATGCTTCCGCGGGAAATCCGCTCTCGGCGCGGTCAGGCGTTTGCGCGACAAAAAGCGCTCCCGCCGCCCGCATTGGCGGTTCCGTTAATATCCGTGCCCTAGATTGCGGCTATCGGATTTTCATTTCCCGCGGGCCTTTGGAATGGCGCGCAAACGGCGGCCCGTCCTATTAATGCTTCAGATCATTGGATCGTTTTTCAAAACGACCGCCGGGCGGCTTCGCGGCAACGGCCACGGAGCGCTGATCCGCGGCTCGGCGCTGCTCGCCGCCGCCGAAATGGGCAACCGCGTCACCAGGATTTTGACCGCGGTGGTGCTCGCCCGCTCGCTCTCCACCGTTGACTTCGGCGTGATGGCGCTGATCCTCACGACTTACGAGCTTGTGCGGATGCTGATCCACAACGGCCTTGGCGCCCGCATTGTTCAAGCGGGCGCGGACGAGCTGGAGGATGTCTGCGCCGCGGTTCACCGCATCAACTGGATTGTCGGCGCCGCGATGTGCGGGGTCCAGATCGCGGTCGCCTGGCCGATGCAGTATTTCTTCGGCGCCGAGGTAGCGCCCATGCTGTTCGTGCTGGGCGTCGTCCATCTTATATATCCCGCCGGCCTCGTGCGCTCCTGCCTCGCGCTGCGGGAAAACCGCCTCGGGTTCATGGCGGGCATGCTGTTCTTTCAGATATCGCTGGACAACATAGCCACCGCCGCCCTCGCTGTGATGGGTTACGGCGTTTGGGCCGCGGTGCTGCCGAAAATCGCGGTCGCGGTGCTCTGGGTGATCATCACGCTGAATTGTGTCAAGCCGATCCGCAAAGTCGCTTACACGGCCGAAAAAATGCGCAACGTGATCGCTTACGGGCGGAGCGTTCTCGGCGCGGAGACCCTGAACACATTCCGCGCCAATGCCGACAAGCTCATCGTCGGCAAAGCGCTGGGCATGGAGGCATTCGGCATTTATTCATTCGCGACCAACACCGGTTCCGGCATTGCGACCGGCCTTGCCGGCGCGCTCGGGCAGGCCTTCCTTCCCTATCTTTCCAAGGGGCGCGAAAATTCCGATTTGCGCGCCCGCTTCATGCTGACAGTCAGCGCGATGTCTCTGGTGATCATGCCGCTGGTGACCTTGCAGGTCGTGCTGGCGCCCTGGTATGTGCCGATTGTTTTCGGCGAGAAATGGACGCCCGCCATTCCCGCGCTGATGCTGATGTGCCTCGGCACGCTGTCGCGGCCGCTGGTTGTCGCGACCTCGCAGCTTTTGCGCGCGGCGGACGCGGTTGATCTCGAATGGCGGATATCAAAATACAACGCCATTCTGTTCGTGCTCGCCATCATCGGCGGCCTCCCCTTCGGCGTCGAGGGCGTCGCCGGCGCGCTCGCCGCGGTCAGCATCATTCCCTCGATGATTTTCGCCCGCGCGGCGCTCAGCCACGCGACGCGCGACCGGTCAAAAACCCCGTCATCCACTTTGGCGGAGGCCCACGCGTGAGTGAAGCGCCGCTCTTTTCCGTCGTGATCCCCTGTTACAACAGCGAGGCCACGCTGGCGGAAACCATTAACACCGTCCGCGCGCAGTCGCTGGCGGATTTCGAAATCATCGTGATCGACGACGGCTCCTCCGACGGCTCGCTCGCGGCGGCGCGCAAAATGGCGGAGACGGATTGCCGCGTTCACGTGATCTCCCAGGCCAATGCGGGCGTGTCGGCGGCGCGCAACCGGGGCGTCGCGGCGGCGCGCGGGAAATTCATTGCATTGCTGGACGCTGACGATCTCTGGGTCCGGGATTATCTCGAAATCCATCTGGCGCGCATGAACGGCGATCCCCTGCTGGGCGTGTCGTTTTCCGCTGTCGGCTTTATGGAGGCGGACGGCAGGCCGACCGGCGAGCGCTCAAGGCCGCGGCTTTCCGGGCTGACGCCGGCGGATATTCTGTCGACGAACCCCTGCACAACGTGCTCGGCCATGGTGATCCGCGCGGAGGTCTTCGCGCAGGCCGGCAGGTTCCGCGAATCCCTGCGCCGCGCCGAGGATCAGGAATGGCTGTTCCGGGTCGCCCTGACGCAATGGCGCATAGAGGGCGTTGATGATCTTCTCGTCCGCTACCGCAACAGCCCCAACGGATTGTCCGCCAATCTCGACGGCATGTACGAGGGCTTCCGCGTCATGCTCGAATCCGCCGGGGAGGCCGCGCCCGATCTCGTGCGCCGCGCCGGACCGCTGGCTGCCGGCCGGATGCTGCGTTATCTCGCCCGCCGCGCGCTGCGGCTTAATCTTGACCGCGGCATCGCCCGCCGCTTTATCGCGCGCGCTCTGGCAAAAGCGCCCGGGATGCTGCTGTCCGAGCCCAAACAGACCATCGCTACATTGGTGGCGGCGACGATTCCCGGAGTGAACACGCTGCTGTTCCAAATTCTCCGAAAAACCTGAGGCCGGATATCCATGCCGCTCGTCACCGTCATCATTCCGCTTTATCAGACGGAAAAATTCATCGCTGAATCCATCCGCTCCGCGCTGGCGCAGACTTTCGCGGATTTCGAAATCCTCGTTATCGATGACGGATCATCGGACCGGGGGCCGGAAATCGCCCGCTCCTTCGCCGATCCGCGCGTGCGCGTTGTGACCCAGCAAAACCGCGGGCTGGCGGGAGCGCGCAACACCGGCATCCGCGAGGCGAACGGCCGCTATCTCGCGTTCCTCGATGCCGATGATCTCTGGTCGCCGGCAAAACTTGCCGAGCACGTGAAGCTGCTTGATTCCAACGCGGACACCGGTCTGACATTTTCCTGCTCCGAGCTTATGGACGACAGCGGAAGTCGGATCGGCCTCGTGCAAAGACCGAAGGATGAGCCCTTCACCGCCGAGCATGTGTTTTGCCGCAACCCCGTCGGCAACGGCTCCGCGCCCGTCATCCGCCGCGCGGCGCTTGATGACATCGCGTTCTTCGACGAAACGCTCGGGCGCGAATGCTGGTTCGATGAAAGCTTCCGCCAGTCGGAGGATATCGAATGCTGGACGCGCATCGTCACGACAGGCAAATGGAATTTGGCGCTCGTCGACGCGCCGCTGACGCTGTACCGGGTCTCCGACAGCGGCCTCTCCGCCAATGTCGACAGGCAGCTCGCGACTTGGCGGCGGTTCCGCGCCAAGGTGAAATCCTACGCGCCGGAGCTCGAGGCGCGCTGCGGCGATCTCGCGGAGGCCTATCAGCTGCGCTATCTCTCGCGCCGCGCGGTGCGCTCCGCTGACGGATCGGCCGCCCTGAAACTGATAATCGGCGCTTTGCGTCTTGATTCGTCGATCCTGCGCCGCGAGCCTTCGCGCACGCTTGTCACGCTCGCAGCCGCCGTGGCGCGCCGCTGTCTGCCCGGCGCGTGGTTTGGGGCGCTGGAGCGCGCCGCGATCCGCGCGACCGGCCAACTGGCTTCGCTGCGCCCCTGAATTTCAGCCTTATTCCCCGAGACGCGCCCCATAGGGGCTAAAAAAGCGGCGCCGCGACGCGATCCCGATGACGATCAGGCCGGGCCAGAACAGATAGCTCAGTATCTCCAGGTTTTCGCCGAACGTGTAGAACGTGATGACAATGGTCACGGCGAGAGCGGCGCGCGCGACGCGGTCGCTCTGGCCTTTGATTGTCATCTCAATAATCGTCCAGGCCAGCGGAATGGCCAGCGCCATAAAGCCGACGATGCCCTTGACGAAAAGCAGCCCGTACCAGGAGTGGTGGGAGCCAATGGGCATGTGCTCGACGATTTTGGGTCCGATTTCAACAACGCCGTGTCCGAACACCGGAGCTTCGCTCTGCCAGCGGTGCTTTGCGATGGAGCCGAGCACCGCGCGCACGCGCGTCGAATCGGCGCGCGCCGCGTTAAAGCTGTTCGTCAGCCCTTCATAAAGCGCCAGAATCTGCGGCAGCGCGAAACCGCCCAGCGTCCCGCCGGCGGCGCCGAGAGCGGCGGTGATCGGACGGGTGAGATTGCAAAGCATCAAAGTCAGCCCGATCACGCCAGGCACGACAATCAGCGCGAGCCGCGAGGCCGCCATGACGCAAATGACAATGCTGCTGGCGATCCCGACCCATTTCCAGAATGTGTCGCGCTCATAAAGCGCAAACACGAAAGCGATATTCGCGACGAAGGCGGCGGCGGGGGACCATGGCGCAAAGAAGCGCCAGCGCATCGCGCCGTTTGTATCGTCAATGCTGTTGAATTCCACGGCGAAAAATTCCGGGCCGGGGCCGCCGATGATTTGCAGCGGCGAAATATACAGGGGATGCGGCAGACCGGCGAGGCCCGCGAGGATAAAAACCGGCACAAGCAGAAGCGACTGGAGCGCCAGAACATTGGTCGCGCGGTAAATGATGGAGGCGCGGACGCGCATCATCGCGCCGACAAAGGGAAAGACGAACATCAGCGCCCAGCCCTTCGCCCAGCCGACAGCGGATTTGATCAGCATTCCCGCGCCGAGGCCGAAATCAAGATGAGCGACGATGAGGGCAATGAGCATGGCGGCCATGCTGACGGTCCAGATATGCACGCCGGGCGGCACGCGTTCGCGCCCAAAGCCGGACTCGCCGCGGATGTATCGGCGCGCCGCCATGGCGAACAGGCACCAGCCCAGCACCGGCGCGACGACGTACAGCGCGCCGAGGAGCCAGTAAAACCAGGTCCAGACGATGAAATGCCAGATCAGTTTTTCTTCCGGCGTTTCCGGACGAAGAGTTGGCGCATCCATGCGAGCACCCATGCGGCGGAAATGAGAATGGAGCCGGCGAGGCCGCCGGCGATGGCGTAGATGATCAAGGGCGCTGATTTCGACTGCGGGAGATCGGGCGCGGCGAGAACCTGCGTCAGGGGATAAGACGCATAGACATCGGCCTTGTTCGTATCGAGACGGGCGACCGCCGAGGTGAAGACGGCTTCCGCGACGAGATGGTCTTTCTTCAAGTCCTCAAGCCGCGCGACTTTGCTGTTGAGGTCCTTGATGCGCTGCTCCTGCTCCGTCAGCCCCTGCTCCAAAGCCGCAAGCTCGCGCCGTTTGCCGTCCGCCTGCGCCTCGCCGGTGACGATTTGGCGCAGCATGTCCTCGCGCGATTTGACGTTCAGAATATTGACGATATCGGGCAGCCCCTTGCTGGCGTCGATGCCGTTCTTCCTGGCGATTTTCTTGAGCGTCTCCAGCGCCGCGTCGCGGCGCACGCGGTCTTTCGCATAATAGGGGTTTTTCGGCCCTATCCAGTTTGCCATCGCTGTGACTGCGGTGTTGGCATCGACATATTCAGTAAAGGTTTTCGCAAACAGCGGGTCCGCCGCCAGCGAAAGGGCGGTCGCGGCCAGTTTCGGCGTCACGCCAAGCCGATCGCCGAGGCTGGTCTGCTCGGCATCGAGCCGCTCCACCTCGCCGCGCAAATCGCGCGCCTTGCGCCGTGTCTCCTCCAGACTGGTGCCGATTTCGGTGAATTGCTCGACGGAGACCACGCCGCTGTCCTGTTGGTTCTCATAAATGCGCTGCCGCGCGGCCGTGAGGTTTTCGCGGTAGGAGCGCAACGTCTCGCGCACGCTGGCGGCGCGGCGGTCGATCTCGTCCTTCCGAAGGATATCCAGCTCCGCCATGAAAGCGGCGACCACCGCCTCCGCCCGGGCTTTCGCCGCCTCGGGCGAATTGCCGCCCATTTCAAACATCATCAGCGACGTCTCATCGACGAGCTTCACCCGCGGCGAGCCCAATTGCGACAGGGAGACATTCATCGCCGCGGCGGCTTTTTTCAGAACCGTCTCGCTCGTGGCGATTTCGCGGTAGATGACTTTGGGGCTCATCGAGGGCGTTGAGAACGGCGACGACGACTGGGTGGAGGTCTGGCCGATTGAATCCAGCGAGACCGAGGCGCCGGAGCCCGAGCCCGGCAAAATGAACGTCCATTTGCTGGAATATGAAACCGGCGTCAGCAGAAAATAGGCGATGGCGAGCGCCCAGATGCCGCTGATCGACACCGCGGCTCCAAGCAAGTAGCGCCGCCAGTGGTTTCTTTCAGGCCAGGTGAAAAAAAAGCTGTGAAGCTTGGACTTCGCGGCCCGCCGCAGCGACAGATTTTCCTGTGTGACAACGGACATGGCTACGCAACGCGGGCTGCGGCGGGGCAGCCCCGCCGTTCCCGCTCACCATGCTGAAACAGAGTGAATAATCCGTTGCGGCCGCCGCGCCGGTTAGTCGCCGGTCCGCTCGCGCTCGTTGTTTTGCGGCGGCGGGGGCGCGGCGATAGGCCCGCCGTGAATGACAAGGCACGTCCGATAGCCCTCAATTCCGCGGTAAGCGGCGGCCATCGATTTTTGCCACGCGTTGCAGGCGGCGCGGGAGGGGAAGCAAAAATAACGGTCCTGCCAGTCGAGGCTCTGGCCGGCGGATAAGGCGCGCGCCGAGCGGCCGCCGGCAAAATGACCCAGCCAAACCGACGGCCAATCCGCAGCGGTTTGCGCAACCGCGCAATTGGGTCCGCCGGATTCGAGGCCGTAATTCTGCGCGAAGGCCGGAATCTGATGCGATGTGACCGCCATCGCAAGGCCGGCAAACCCTGCCGCGAGCGATTTCCAAAATGAACATGCGGGCATAACAGTCTCCAGCGCGGCGAATGGTTCGGACACATAATTCCAAGGGCTCTATGGATTGACCTGTGGTCAATCCATAGAGTTCCGCGCGTCAGCGCGGGCGCGCGTTCGCGCTTGCCAAAGGTCATGAGTCAAAACTCATGCCCTTTGGTATTATCCCAACCGCAGCCGCCGCCAAACGATTGGGGCGCGGAGCGCATCCAACCGGCGGCCGCGCCGAAAAAGCGGCCGGGACCGTTGCCTGTTTCGGTCCCGGCCCAGCAATG
>JANYFM010000031.1 GCA_025362655.1 Hyphomicrobiales bacterium
TACATTGCTGGACCGCCGCATCGAATGGGACGGAGACACCGACCGCAAAGGCGCCGCGAGAATCCGCCTTGATCGCCAAGGCGGCGCCGTCGATCTCGATTGGACCGTCAGCGCGCTCGATGCGCAGAGCAACGAAATGGAACTGCGCTTTGAAAATGCACTGGTGAAATGTCCGTTGTCTCCCGCCGGTTCACTCGCGCTGTTTGACCGCGCCGGCCGGCCTTTGGGCGCGCTGGGGACCGCATCATCTGGAGGCGCGCTGAGCGTCGGCCAGGCTTGTTGCCTCGAATGGCGCGACGTGTTCGCCGCTGTGCGGGAAAAAGCCGAGCCGTCGTCCTCCGCCCGATCAACGCTGCTGGCCGCTGAAATAATGGACGCGATTTTGGAGCGGAATTCGAACCCATGAGAATGGTCATTCTGGGCGCCAACGGACAGGTGGGCGCTGAAGTCTCGCTTTTGCTGGCGCAGTCGCCGGAGCTTGAGGTCCGCGCGGTCAGCCGCACGCGGGGCGGTTCGGCCTTTCTGCGTTATTCCGGCCTGCCGGTGCTGCACGGGGATATCGCCGACCCCGCGCGGGCCGCCGCGATGATGGAGGGCGCGAATGTCGTCGCAAGCTTTGCGCTCGCCATCGGCACACCCGCTGTGTCGATTGCCAAAAACGCGGAGATCATTGAGCGGATTTTCCGCCACGCGCCGCCTGACGCGGTGATTGTGTTTTTCTCAACCATCGCTGTTTACGACCGCAAAGACGGCTCCGGTGTTTTCCGCAGCCCCTACGAACAGTCGAAACTGAAAACCGAAAAGCTGGCGTTGAAACTCGCCGCGGCCGCGAAACGGACGCTCTATATTCTGCGCCTCGGCCACGTCGCGGGAGACCTCCAAGGCATCAATTCGATCTGGCTGGGTGAAATAAAATCCGGCACGGTCCGCCTGCCGGATCCGGAGCGCGCATCCAACGTCACGCACACAGCCGCCATCGCCGAGGCGCTGCTCGCGATCGCGCAGGGCAGGGCGGGTCCGCCCGGCCTTTATGACCTCGTTAATTCGCCGCAATGGACGTGGCGCGAAATCTATGAACATGAGGCCTCGAAGCTGGGCGCGCCTTTCGTTTTCGAATCAGCCGGCGCGGCCGGCAGGCCAGGGCTTGCCGCAAGAACGCTCGGCCGCCTGCGCCAAACCGCTGTCGCCCTGCGCGGGGTCGCGGCGCAGCCCAAAGTCCGGCAAATCCTCGAAAGGGGCCTCGCTCTGCTTCCCGTCGCCTTCAATGAGGGCGCAAAGGCTAAATACAGCGTCAACCGCATGCGCGGCGAAATCGCCGCTCTCAACCCGCCAGTTGAAATCACCAATTCCGCCGCCCTCTGGGCGGGGCTGCCGGTCAAGCTGCTGCCGGGCGTCAGGACGACGCGGGAAGCGCTGGCCCTGCCGGAGTTTCAATTGGGCGATCCCGTCGGGCCGCGCTGGCCTGCCGATCTGCCTTAACGCATCGATTCACGCGCAGGTGTTGGTGTCGTCGAAGCGGCCGCCGCCCGTGGCAAACCATTTCAGCGCGGGCTCGCGCACCAACACGTAATTCGACTGGAAAAACCGGTCGAGCTCGGGGTGCCACGTCTCAAACACCTCCAGCGAGCGCGGCTGCACCCGTGCCACTTTATAGGGCAGGCCCTCGACGAGTTCGAACACATCCTTCAAAAACGCGCGGGCAAAAATCCAGCGGTAGTTATATTCAAACTGGAAAACATCGATCCGTCCCGCCGCCAGCATATCGCGCGCGCCGCGCAGCACGAGGAGATCGTGCCCCTCCGCGTCGCATTTCGCCAAATGCACGTGCGGGATAGCTTCCGCATCGCAGAAGCCGGAAAGAGTGACCTTCTCGACATCGACCATCGCAAGCGCCTGTTTGGCGGTGTCCGCGTCAAAACTCAGGCTGTTGGTGCCGCCGTGATCGCTCATGATCGCCAAGCGGGCGGTTCCCGGCGAGTCGGAAACCGCCGCGCCGTGCAGCTTTGTCACGCCGGATTTGTCGATTCCCGCGAGCCGGACCCGCAATTTGTCGGCAAGACGCGGCGCCGGCTCGAACAAATCGATCCGCGCGCGCGTCCCAGGGGGCAGCCGCTCCAGCAGGCAAACCGTCCAGTCGCCCTGGTTGGCGCCGACATCCACTGCGGCGAACGCGCCGCTCCCGGCGCAGGCGTGGATCGCGCATTCCTGCACATATCCCTCGCCGTTGATGGAGAAACTGTCGGGCCGCTGCTCCTCGCCGCGCGCGATGCTGTAGAGGCGGCGGCTGGAGCGCCACGCGATTCGCCGGGCCGCCGGCGATGACATCAGCGCGTTAATCAGAAAGTCTTTCATTCGCAGGTCCGGGTTGATCGGCGGCGCGGAAGCTTGGGATTCGGCCGGCAGGCTGAAACGGCCGGCCAAACCGGCGGTCCAAAGGCGCGATCGGGTGGTCAGGGGATATCGGCGCGGGATTAGCCTTTGCGGCGCGCCGCGGTCAAGTGTGCCGCCGCCGCGCCGCGCGGCGGTCCTTGCGCCCAATTCTGAAATCGAATACGCCTCGCCGCGAAAACAATCATCAAATCGCGGCAAGTCGCGCAATTTGGACGCCGGAATGACGATCATGCATGCCAACACGGACCCTGCTGAAACTGTCAGCGTCGATTACACCGCGCTGCTGGAAATCTATCGGAGCAAAAATGCCAAAATCGGGATTATCGGCCTTGGTTACGTCGGCCTTCCCCTGTCGATCGCCGCGTGTGACGCGGGCCTGAGCGTCGTTGGCTTCGATATTGATGCGAAGAAAACGGACGCGCTCACGCGCGGTGAAAGCTATATCAAGCACATTCCCGGCGCGCTCACCCGCACACTCGCCGACAGCGGGCGGTTTTCCGCCACCACCGATTTCAGCCGGCTGAAAGACGTTGATGCCATCGTGATCTGCGTGCCGACGCCGCTGTCGCATCACCACGAGCCCGATCTCTCCTATGTCACCGACACGGCGCTGGCGATTGCTCCGCACCTGAAGCCCGGGCATCTCGTGGTGCTGGAATCCACCACCTATCCCGGCACCACCCGCGATATTCTGCGGCCGATTCTGGAAAAGGCCGGTCTGAAATCCGGTCGCGATTTCTTTCTCGCCTTCTCCCCGGAGCGCGAAGACCCGGGCAATCCCAGCTTTTCCGCCTCGCGGATACCCAAAGTGGTGGGCGGCGAGGGGCCTCATGCGCTGGAACTCGCCGACGCGCTTTACAGCGGCTTTGTTGTCAAAACGGTGCCGGTCTCGTCCACCGCCACAGCGGAGGCGGTGAAGCTGACCGAGAATATTTTCCGTAGTGTGAATATTGCCCTCATCAATGAACTCAAAGTGATTTACAGCGCCATGGGCATTGACGTCTGGGAGGTCATCGAAGCCGCCAAGACCAAGCCTTTTGGCTTTATGCCTTTTTATCCGGGCCCCGGCCTTGGCGGGCACTGCATTCCCATCGACCCCTTCTATCTCACATGGAAGGCCCGCGAATTTGAGCTTTCCACGCGGTTCATCGAGCTTGCGGGCGAAATCAACATCGCCATGCCCGCCTGGGTTGTGGCGCGCCTCGCCGAAGCCCTCGACCGCCAGCAGAAGAAGGGCCTGAACGGATCGCGTATTTTGATACTCGGCCTCGCCTATAAGAAAAACATCGATGATCTCCGCGAAAGCCCCGCTCTGAAGCTTATTTCGCTGATCGAAAAGCGCGGCGCGCGCATCGATTACTACGATCCATTCATCCCCGTTGTGCCTATGACACGCGAGCACGCGGATATCGCCGGGCGCAAGGCCATCGCCTTTAATGCCGAAACGATTGCCGCCTATGATGCCGTGGTCGTTGCGACGGACCACGATGATGTCGATTACGGCCTGCTGGTAAATCACGCCAAACTCATCGTCGATACCCGCAATGCCTGCCGCCGCGCGGGGTTTGATCAGCCGCACATAGTGGCGGCGTGACCCCCTGTTGATTCGAGGTTAACGCGGTCTGCCGACGCCTTTTTCTGAGCGCGGGGGCTTCGAAAGCCCGCCGTAACTGCCAAACGGTCAATTTTTCCAACAAATCCGGCGCGGATTCTGTGCCTTTTGAGCAACACATCCCTGTGTTCGTTTATTGGGGCCATGGCCCGGCTTCCGCAGGCAGAAGTTATGTGCGAACACTGTCAGGTTCGGCGTGGTTCACGTCGGAAATCTATTGCGTTTCGGCTGATATTCGCGGGCTTAAGCCGCAGTCACGCCGGTTCGGGGGAATGAATGGTTGAGAATCGCGCTGCCGGCTTTTTCGTGCGGAAATCCCCGATGATGTCGAATCCCCTCCGGGCCGCCCTTCTTGTGGGCACGGCGCTGACCGGCGTCACCTTGGCAGCATCGCCCTCCAGCGCGCAAACCGCTTACACCGGCGGCACCGGCGATTGGTTCACCGCGGGCAACTGGACCTTGGGCGTGCCCACGGCGGCGAGCAACACCACGCTCAGCAATCCCGCCACCACGGGAGTGCCGGCGTTTATCAACGCGGCGGCTGTGTCGACCAACGTTGCCATCGATCAAGGCAACACGCTTTCCGTTCTCGCCGGCGGCTCGCTGAATACCTCGGCCTTCATCAACGTCGGTTTGACCGGCGGCTCGTCAACCCTGAATGCCACCGGAGGCAACGTCAGCGCCAATGGCATGCAGGTTGGCGCAGGGCCCGCAACGGCGGGGACCTTGACTGTGGGCGTCGGACGGACAGTGAACGTGGCGACAACGTTGCAGATAACCAACGCCGGTGTCGTCAATAATTCTGGAACAATTGTCGCGGGAACAAACCTCAACATTCTCGCCGGCGGCGCTTTCAATTCATCCGGCACGGTCAACGCGCCGGCGCTTTTCCAAAATTCCGGCGTCGTGAATGCGTCCAACACTTTTAGCACCACAACAATCAGCAATATAGTCTTGGCCACCTTTAACGTCTCGGCCGGGGGGCTCGCGGCCACAGGCGCTTTCAACAATTCGTTTTCCGCGCAGCTAAACGTTGTCGCTGGCAGTCTGACGGGGCTCGCCTCGCTGACCAACACGAGCACGTCGGCGGGCGCGGTGACCGTGGGCGCCGGGCGGACCCTTTCCGCATCCGCGTCAATCAATAACAACGCCGGCACATTC
>JANYFM010000287.1 GCA_025362655.1 Hyphomicrobiales bacterium
CGCCGCCGGAAAGCGAGCGCCCGCGCTCGCCGACGATGGTATTGATGCCATCGCTTTGATGCGAGACAAAATCGGTGGCCTGCGCGCGCTCCAGCGCGATGGCGATTTCCCCGGCGGTCGCGTCCGGCTTGCCGACGCGCAGATTCTCCTCAATGGAGCGGGCGAACAGCATCGGCTCCTGAAAGACGACGCCGATGTTCCGGCGCAGTGACAAAAGCGTCATATCGCGCAGGTCCATCCCGTCAATGGTGATGCGGCCCCCGTTGGGATCGAATACCCGGTGCATCAGCGCCAGGGTTGTCGATTTGCCGGATCCGGTGGCGCCCACGAGCGCGATGGTTTGGCCGGGCTCAACGATGAAGGACACGCCGGCGACCGCGGTGCGCCGCCCATCGTAGGAAAACGTCACGTCCTCGAAGCAGACCCGCCCGGCGAGGCGCCCCGCGTCAACCGCGTCCGGCTTGTCGCCGACGGCCGGATTCGTGTCGAGCACCTGGAAGAAATCCTCCAGCTTCGGGATGATCATGAAAATCCAGTTGACGAAACCGACGACCTGCTCCAGCCGGCCGATCAGCATCCCGGCGAAATTCATGAATGTGACGATCTCGCCGATGGTCGCGAGGCCCTGCAGGTGCAGTGTCGTGCCGAGAATGAAAATAGCGACCAGCGTCAGCGTCGCCGAAGCGCGCGACACCACGGCCATGACCGCCCACCATGTCAGCACAGGCATCTGCGCGCTCAGCAGTTTGGCGGTCACCTGGCGCATGGCGCGCGCCTCGGCCTCGACGCGGGTGAAACTCTGAATGACCGCGACATTGCCCAGCGCGTCCGAGGCGCGCTCGGCCAGATCATTGTGGTAATCCTCGACCTGCCCTTGGAGTCCTTCGGTTTTGCGCAGCACATAGGTCGTCATGCACGCGAAGATGATGACAAGGATGATCAGCAGCGAGGCAAGGCGCCAGTTCACCAGCAGCGACAGCGGCAGCAGGATAAACAGCGCCACGAACGAGGAGCAGTTCTCCCGGAAAAACGACAGCCAGACGCTGGCCATGTTGGAGGCGCCGTCCAGCATGGTTTTGAGCAGACGGCCGGAATGCGTCGCGGTGTGAAAGCCGAGCGGCAGATGCAGCACGTGCTCAAAATATTCCGCCATCATCGAAAGCCGGCGGCGGTGCGAAAGACGGTCGGCATTCAGCGCGACGATGACCGCGGCGCCGATGGTGAAGAGGCCAAAGCCAACCCACGCCCCGACAAGCGGAATCAAATCGGGCCATTGGAGCGTCTTGGCCTGGGCCTGCGCGGTGACCAGCAAATCGATGATGCGCCCGAACAGGATCGGCTCGGCGAATTGCGCGCCCGCCAACGCCAGATTGGCGACGACGAGCATGATGGCGATCCGCTTTTCGGAGCCCAGCAGCCGCAGGACACGGAGATAAATCTTGAGAAAGTGCATAGGCCCGCAGCCGCCAGGGAAAAACACGCGATTCGCCGCGAAACCCGCGGCTGAAAGCCGTATATGGCATGTGCGCGCCCCGATCCAAGCGGATTTGCAGGATTCCGCCGTCCGGGCTATTCAGACGAAAGTTTCAGGAGGCTCGACCCCGCGATGAAAAAGGTTTTTCCGGACGCCCGCTCCGCCCTCGCCGGCATAATCAAGGACGGGATGACCCTGATGTCCGGCGGCTTCGGCCTTTGCGGCATCCCCGAAGCGCTGGTTCTCGCGGTGCGTGATTCCGGCGCCAAAAACCTGACGGTGGTCTCCAATAATGCCGGCGTTGACGGCATCAGCCTTGGCCTGCTGTTGGAGACACGGCAGATCAAAAAGATGATTTCGTCCTATGTCGGCGAGAACAAGCTGTTTGCCCAGCAGTTCCTTGCCGGCGAGCTGGAGCTGGAATTCACGCCCCAGGGCACGCTGTCCGAGCGCATCCGCGCCGGCGGAGCGGGCATTCCGGCGTTTTTCACCAAGACGGGCTACGGCACTATTATCGCCGAGGGCAAGGATACCCGTCAGTTCGACGGCGAGAATTACGTGATGGAGCGCGGAATTGTCGCCGATATTTCGCTTGTCCATGCTTGGAAGGGTGATACCGAGGGCAATCTCGTCTACCGCAAGACCGCCCGGAATTTCAATCCGATGATGGCGACGGCGGCCAGGGTCACCATCGCTGAGGTCGAGCACCTTGTGCAGCCCGGCGAAATCGACCCCGACCACATTCACACGCCCGGCATCTACGTGAAGCGTATCGTTCACGTGCCAAATGGCATCAAACACATCGAGCAGCGGACCGTGCGCAAGCGCGCCGCGGCCTGAACCGGAGACTTCCCATGGCTTGGACGCGTGATCAGATGGCGGCCCGCGCGGCAAAGGAATTGCGCGACGGGTTCTACGTCAATCTCGGCATCGGCATTCCCACGCTGGTTTCAAACCACATTCCCGAGGGAATAAACGTTGTTCTGCAAAGCGAGAATGGCATGCTGGGCTTCGGGCCTTTCCCCTATGAGGGAGAGGAGGACGCCGATCTCATCAACGCGGGCAAACAAACCGTCACAGAACTGCCGACGACGAGCTATTTCTCATCCGCCGATTCCTTCGCCATGATCCGCGGCGGGCACATTGATCTGTCCATTCTGGGCGCCATGCAGGTCGCCGAGAACGGCGATCTCGCCAACTGGATGATTCCCGGCAAAATGGTGAAGGGGATGGGCGGCGCCATGGACCTTGTGGCCGGCGTCAAGAAAGTTGTCATCGTCATGGAGCACAGCGCCAAGGACGGGCCGAAGCTGCTGCGCAAATGCAACCTGCCGCTCACCGGCTCGGCGGTGGTCGATATGGTCATCACCGATCTCGGCGTGTTCGCCATTGACAAATCCGGCAAGGGAGGCATGACCCTGCTGGAGCTGGCCGATGGCGTCACGATGGAGGAAATCCGGGCGAAAACCGAGGCATCGTTCAAGACGGCGGCGGGAGTTTGATTCACCCGCCGGCGTCGACGCGCCGGGCGAATTTCGAAGGGTGTGGAATTTCGAAGGGTGCGGGATTTCGAAATATCTGGTGGATTCGAAATGTCTGGTGGAGCTGATGAGATTCGAACTCACGACCTCTGCAGTGCGATTGCAGCGCTCTCCCATCTGAGCTACAGCCCCAAACCGCGCGTGGTGTAGGGCGCGCGCGGGAGACTGTCAATCGCGTGGGGCCCGCCCCGCTTGCTCCCGCCCGCCCGCAAAGCTACACAGCGCGGTCGCTGCCCCCCGGAGCCCTTCATGCGCGCCCTCATCGAAGTCATTCTGCTCGCCCTGCAGTTTTACACTTGGGTGATCATCGGTGTGGCGATACTGTCGTGGCTTATTGCGTTCAATGTGATCAATATCCACAATGATCTCGTGCGCATGCTGTGGAACGGCCTCAATGCGCTGACCGAGCCGCTGCTCAAACCGATCCGGCGCTTTCTGCCCAATATGGGCGGCCTCGACATTTCGCCGATCATCCTGCTGTTCGTGATTTTCTTCATCGAACGGCTGATTCAATATGATATCGCTCCGGCCCTGCTCGCGCGCTGAACCGGAACGGCGCCGCGCTTCAGTGCGTCGCGCGGCGCACGAAGTCCCAAATCACACGCGGTGTGCTTATGTCGTTGTTCTGCGCGCCAACGGCTGTGCCGCGATCGGACGCCACAGGCCGTCCCGGCAGCGTGTGGCCGCCGCCGTCAATCCGCATCAGTTCCACGGGCGTTTTGCACCCGGATAACCGCTCCAGCACCGCCCGCGAGCCATCGTTGGGATCGCGGTCCGGCATTTCCTGTTTGGCGCGCTCGGTGCCGCAGCCCGCGGCGGCCGCGAAAGGCGCCAGCGTGGCCTCGCTGGAGACAACATTATCTTTGAAGCTGCCAAGATCGGCCTTGCCGCCGGCAAAGGGCATCAGCGGGTCCGCCGTGCCGTTCATCAACATGAAGGCCATGGGCTTGGCCGGCTTGCAGGACGCTGCGAGCTTATCCGGCATGTTGGCGATCATGACGGCCGCGCCCGCCAGATAATCCGCGCCATCGCAGGCGAGTCGCAAGGCGAGAATGCCCCCCGTGGAGACGCCCGCGATGAAAATGCGCCGCTTATCCGCGATGCCGTCGGCGACAAGTTTGCCGACGATGGCCTTGATAAACCCGGCATCGTCAGCGCCGCCCTCGCCGAGGCTCCAGCGCCCGTCGACCGCGTCGGGATAGGCGATCACCACGCCGGCGGCGCTGACAACCGGGCTAAGCCCGATACCGCTGCCCCGGCGGTCTGTGGAGACGCCGCGGGCGCGCGGCCCGCCGCTGCGAAGCACGATGATGGTGGTGCGGGGCGCGCGTTTGAGCCGGCCAAATTCAATCAGCGTCACGCTGCGCTTTTGGCCGGCGACCTCGATAGAGATGCGGCCTGTCGCGGCATTCGCGCGGTTTTCGCCCGGCGCAATTCCCGCGAGGGACACGCTTGCGGCTAATGCCAGCGCTGAAAAAAAATGACCCACAGCCGCTCCTGGCCCATCAATCAATTCACAACCCGCGAAACGCCGCGGAATGGTCAGCTTTGCGCCGGCGCGTGGTGTTTTATGCCTTGCTCGCCGAAGTGGGTCGCAAGCTCGCCCGACTGAAACATTTCGCGCACGATATCGCAGCCGCCGACGAATTCGCCCTTAACGTAAAGCTGCGGGATTGTGGGCCAGTTGGAGAATTCCTTGACGCCGTTGCGGATTTCCTCATCTGCGAGGACGTTGACGCCTTTGTAATCGACCTCAAGATAATCGAGGATTTGCACAACCTGGCTGGAGAAGCCGCACATGGGCATCTGTGGCGTGCCTTTCATGAAAAGCACAACGTCGTTGCTGGCGACTTCCTGCTTTAGAGCGTCCTGAATGCTGGCCATGTCTCAAATCCTTTCAGGGCGGTTCCGGCTCCGCCGAAGTCTCAATATAGTGCGGGTCGCGCTTTGGCGGAAGCCTCCGGGTCAGGAGACAGCGGGAACGCTGGTTTGCAGGGCCAGCGCGTGCAAAGCGCCGCCCATTTGGCCCTTAAGCGCCGCATAGACAATCTGGTGCTGCTGCACACGGGACTTGCCCCTGAAGGCGGCGGAAACGACATTTGCGGAATAATGATCGCCATCGCCGGCGAGATCCTTGATCTCGACCTCGGCGTCAGGCAGGGCCGCTTTGATAAGGCGTTCAATTTCAACCGCTTGCATGGCCATGGCGCTCACACCTCTTCTTTGGCCGGGGATGCGGGGGAGCCCGCCGGTTGTCCGGCCAACGCGGCTTCAACCCGCTCGGCGACCGCCGAGGCCGGCTCCGTACAGGCAAGCGAAATTCCGCCCGCCATCATGATGCTGCAGCGCAGAGGATCAGAAAACTGGACGGCGATAACATCGGAGGCGCGAATGAAATTCATGCCCGCCATCGACTTAATCTGAATGAAGACCATTAGCGTCCCGATCAATTGCCGGCCGCCGCCATATAGGCGGGCAGCCAGTTTTCATGCGCCCGGCTGAGATCGCCGATGGCAATCTCCTCCCCGCCGGGAAGCGATAGCACGGTTCCCCCGGTCACGCCGATCTCATAAAGAGGAACGCCGCGCGCCGCCGCCATTGCGATAATTTCACCGGCCCGATCCTGCGGAGCCGAAAGAACATAGCGCGCCTGGTCCTCGCCAAACAGCCAAGCGTGAAGCGGCGCGGGGCTGTCATGCCGGATCACCGCGCCAATGCCCCCGGCCATAGCCATTTCCGCGATTGCAACGCCAAGGCCGCCATCGGAAATATCGTGAACGGCGCTGACCAGCCCTGAATGAATGAGCTCACGCGTGAAATCGCCATGGCGCCGCTCCGCCGCAAGATCGACCGGCGGCGGCGCGCCCTCCGCGCGGCCGCATATCTCTTGAAGATACATGGACTGGCCCAGCCATCCCGGGGTGTCGCCAACCAGCAGGATCGCCTCACCGGGGAGTTTGAAGGCCAGCGTCGCGGTTTTCGCAACATCATCCACCAACCCGACGCCGCCGATGGCCGGCGTCGGCAGGATGCCCCGCCCCTGGGTTTCGTTATAGAGCGACACATTGCCCGACACGATGGGGAAGTCCAGCGCACGCGCGGCCTGCCCGATGCCATCGAGGCAACCAACAAACTGGCCCATGATTTCAGGGCGCTCGGGATTGCCGAAATTCAGATTGTCGGTCAGCGCCAGCGGCCTCGCGCCAACCGCTGTCAGATTGCGCCACGCTTCCGCCACCGCTTGTTTGCCGCCCTCCACCGGGTCCGCCTCGCAATAACGCTGCGTCACGTCGGTGCAGAGCGCGAGGCCTTTGGGGCCCTCGCCAATGCGGATCACCGCCGCGTCGCCGCCAGGCTGCTGCACGCTGTTGCCGAGAATGAGATGGTCATATTGCTCCCAGACCCAGCGTTTCGAGCACAGATCGGGCGAGCCGAGCAGATTGACGAGAGCCGCGCCGGAAGACATTGGCGGCACAACCAGGGCGGCATCAATCACCGCGCGTTTCGGGCTTGCCGTGTGCGGGCGGTCATACAGCGGCGCCTCGTCGCCCAGCTCCTTGATCGGCAGATCGACCTTCACCTCGCCCTTGTGCTTCACCACGAAACGCAGCGTGTCCGTGGTGCGCCCGATAATTGCGAAATTGAGGCCCCATTTGCAGAAAATGGCCTCCGCCTGCGCCTCCTTGGCGGGATCGAGCACCATCAGCATGCGCTCCTGGGATTCAGAAAGCATCATCTCATAGGCGCTCATGCCGGGCTCGCGGCAGGGCACGGCGTCAAGATCAAGCTCGATGCCAAGATCGCCCTTGGCTCCCATCTCAACCGCGGAGGATGTCAGTCCCGCCGCGCCCATGTCTTGAATGGCAATGACGCAGCCACTTGCCATGATTTCGAGCGAGGCTTCCAGAAGCAGCTTTTCTGAAAAGGGATCGCCGACCTGCACGGTGGGGCGCTTCTCATCGCTGTTCTCGTCGAATTCCGCCGAGGCCATGGTGGCGCCGTGAATGCCGTCCCGTCCCGTCTTGGAGCCGAGATAGACGATGGGCCGGCCGACGCCGGTGGCCTTGGCATAAAAAATCGCATCGGCCTTGGCGAGGCCGACCGCCATGGCGTTGACCAGAATATTGCCGTCGTAACGCGTATGGAATCCGACAGAGCCGCCGACCGTCGGCACGCCGAAAGAATTGCCATAGCCGCCGATGCCCGCGACAACGCCGGAAACAAGATGGCGTGTCTTGGGATGATCCGGCGAGCCGAAACGCAGGAGATTGAGGCAGGCGACCGGGCGCGCTCCCATGGTGAAGACGTCGCGCAGAATGCCGCCAACGCCTGTCGTTGCGCCCTGATAAGGCTCGATGAACGACGGGTGGTTGTGGCTTTCCATTTTGAAAACGCAGGCGAGCCCGTCGCCGATGTCAATAACGCCGGCGTTTTCGCCCGGGCCCTGGATGACCCACGGCGCTTT
>JANYFM010000037.1 GCA_025362655.1 Hyphomicrobiales bacterium
CATTTGGCCATAATTACGGGCGGCGCGGATACTGAGCCGGGCGATGCCGCCGCCAACCGGGCCGCGTGGAGCGTGTTAACGGCGGAGCTGCGCGCGCGGCGCGGGGCCGCGTCGCTGGGAGGCAATGAGAAGACACGCGCCCGCCACACGGCGCGCGGCAAAATGCTGCCGCGCGACCGCGTCATGGGGCTGATCGATCCGGGATCGCCCTTCTTGGAATTGTCGCCGCTGGCGGCTTTTGGCATGCACGACGATGATATTCACGGCGCGGGCGTCATTACCGGCATCGGCCGCGTGGAAGGGCGCGAAGTGATGATTGTCGCCAATGATTCCACCATCAAAGGCGGCACGTATTTTCCAATGACGGTGAAGAAACATCTGCGCGCCCAGGAGATCGCCGCGCAGAATCATCTGCCCTGCGTCTATCTCGTCGATTCCGGCGGCGCCAATCTGCCGCATCAGACAGAGGTGTTTCCCGACCGCGAGCATTTCGGGCGGATTTTTTTCAATCAGGCGAATATGTCGTCGCGCGGCATCGCGCAGATTGCCGTGGTGATGGGAAGCTGCACGGCGGGCGGCGCTTATGTGCCGGCCATGTCGGATGAAGCCATCATCGTGAAGGGCCAGGGCACGATTTTTTTGGCGGGGCCGCCGCTGGTGAAAGCCGCGACCGGTGAAATCGTCACGGCGGAGGAGCTGGGCGGCGCCGATGTTCACACGCGTGTTTCGGGTGTCGCCGATCATCTGGCGCTCGATGACGCGCATGCGCTGGCGCTGGCGCGGCGCGCCGTGCGCAATCTGGGGCGGCGCGCGCGCGCGGGGCTTGCGGGGCGGGAACCGCTGCCGCCGCGCCTCCATGCGGCGGAGCTTGAGGCCGTCATTCCCGTTGATTTGAAACGCCGGTGCGACATCCGCGAAGTCATCGCGCGGCTCGTCGATGACAGCGATTTTGACGAATTCAAAGCGCTCTACGGGACAACGCTGGTCACGGGCTTCGCGCATCTGCACGGCATGCCCCTGGGGATCATCGCCAATAACGGCATTCTCTATTCCGCGAGCGCGCTGAAGGGCGCGCATTTTGTGGAACTGTGCTGCCAGCGCGGCATTCCCCTGCTGTTTATCCAGAATATCAGCGGCTTCATGGTGGGGCGCGAATACGAGACCGGCGGCATAGCGAAAGACGGCGCCAAGCTGGTGACGGCGGTGGCCTGCGCGCGCGTGCCCAAGATCACGCTGATCGCGGGGGGCTCTTTCGGCGCGGGCAATTACGGCATGTGCGGGCGCGCTTACGATCCGCGGTTTGTTTTCACCTGGCCCAACGCGCGCATATCCGTCATGGGCGGCGAGCAGGCGGCGAGCGTGCTGGCCACCGTCAAACGCGACGGGCTGGGCGGCGCGCCGTGGAGCGCCGCCGAGGAGGAGGCGTTCAAGGCGCCGATCCGCGCGAAATATGAGCTGGAGGGCTCGCCGTATTATGCGACGGCCCGGCTGTGGGATGACGGGATCATCTTGCCGTCGGAGACAAGACGCGTGCTGGCGCTGGCTTTCGCCGCCTGCGCGAATGCGCCGGCGGAGGAGACGCGGTTCGGGGTGTTTAGGATGTAGGGGGGGCGCGAGCTTTTCCGATTGCACTTGCCGGAATAAACCGGGGGATGTGGCCGCGCGTTTGCCTCGCGCCGCCGCTTCGCGCTACCACAGCGCCATGAGCGCTTCCACGCCCGGCCCCCGTCTGTTCCTCATCTGCGGCCCCAACGGCGCGGGCAAGACCACCTATGCTTTCGCGCATATCCGCGCTGTCGCGGGGTCGGCGCATTTCGTCAATCTGTATGAAATCGCGCGCGGGCTTTCGCCCCTCGATCCGTTGTTGGCGCGGCTGCGGGCGGCGAGGGTGGCGCTGAAAATGACGCGGGATTTTATCCGCGCGCGCGTCACATTTTCCATTGAGACGACGCTGGCGGGCAAAACCCATCTGCGCACGCTGGAGGCGGCGCGCGCGGCGGGTTATGGCGTAACGCTGCTCTATTTTGCGGCCCTTAGCCCGGAGGTTTGCCTGTCGCGGGTCGCGCGGCGGGTATCGGAGGGCGGACATGACATTCCCGAGGCGGACCTGCGCAGGCGTTTCGCGCGCTCCCTCGACAATCTCCCCGGTTATGCCGGCCTCGCTGACATCTGGCGGGTGTTCGATGTCGCGGGAGCGGCCGCCAAAGTTGTCGCGGAGGGGAGGGCGGGCTGCCTTTCCATGCGCGCGGCGAACGGCGCGCTGCCGCCGGCGCTGACCCGATGGCTCGGGCTCCTGCCGGCCTGCGCCGAATGAGCCAGCCGGAAACCCCAAGCGAGCACCGCGCCTACCGCATTATCATCTACGCCATCGCCGGCGGGATTCTTGCTTTCGCGGCGGCGCAGACCCTTTACGCGCTTTCCATCGGCAACCGGCAGCTTCTGAAAGACGGCACCGATTGGATTTACGACGTGTTGCTTTACGGGCTGGCGGCGGCGGTATTTGGCCGCGGCGAAAAGGCGGAGAAGCTCTCGGCGCTTTTGATCGCGGCGATCCTGGCGGCGGCGGGGATATCGACGATTTACGATCTCTACGACAAGATACGCGATCCCCGCCCCGTGGAGCTTTTCGTCGAGGGGTTTTCCGCCGCCAGCGCTGTGGTGATCGCCATTCTTGTCGCCGGCGCGCTGCTGCGTTTCCGCAATTCGGAGAATGCGCTGATCCAGGCGACGTGGCTTTCCTCGCGCAATGACATTCTCAAAACGATGTTTTACTCGGCGCTTGGCCTCGCGCTGCGCGTCAGCCCGTCGCGCTGGCCCGAATACGCGCTGGATGTTTTGGCGGTGATTTTGAGTTTTCAGGCGGCGTGGATGATCGTCGCCAAGGCCCTGCGCGAGCGGCGGGCGGCGCCGGTTGGCGGGAGGAGCGAAAGCCTCTAGCCTTCGCCCATGCTGAAATGCGTTCTCATCGCCAACCGCGGCGAAATCGCCTCCCGGATCATCCGCACCGCCAAACGCATGGGGCTGCGCGCCATCGCGGTGTATTCGCAAGCCGACCGCGAAGCCCCGCATGTCCGGCAGGCGGATGCGGCCTATTTCATCGGCCCCGCGCCGGCGCGCGAAAGCTATCTGCGCGCGGACCGCATCCTTGAGGCGGCGCTGGCGGCGGGCGCCGATTGCGTGCATCCCGGCTATGGCTTTCTGTCGGAAAATGCGGAGTTTGCCGAGGCGTGCGCCGCGGCTGGGCTGGTGTTTATCGGGCCCTCGCCCGCCGCCATCCGCGCCATGGGTCTCAAAGACGGCGCCAAAGCGCTGATGGCGCGCGCCGGCGTGCCCGTCGTGCCCGGTTATCACGGGGCGGAGCAGGACGCGGATTTTTTGGCGGCGCGGGCGGCGGAAACCGGCTGGCCGGTTTTGATCAAAGCCGTGGCCGGGGGCGGCGGCAAGGGCATGCGGCGCGTCGATGCGCCTGGGGACTTTGCCGGCGCGCTGGAGAGCGCGCGGCGCGAAGCGCTGGCCGCGTTCGGCGACGGGCGCGTGCTGATCGAGAAATATGTTTCGGCGCCGCGCCACATCGAGGTTCAGGTGTTCGGCGATTCCCACGGCGGCGCGGTGCATTTGTTTGAGCGCGACTGCTCGCTGCAAAGGCGGCACCAAAAAGTGATGGAGGAGGCGCCCGCGCCCGGCATGTCCGCCGCCATGCGCGGGGCCATGTGCGGGGCGGCGGTCGAGGCTGCGAAGGCGGTTGGCTATGCCGGCGCCGGCACGGTGGAATTCATCGCCGAGGGCGGGGCTGAATTGACCGGCAATTTCTGGTTCATGGAAATGAACACGCGTTTGCAGGTGGAGCATCCCGTCACCGAGGCGGTCACCGGGATCGATCTCGTGGAATGGCAGTTCCGCATCGCCGCCGGCGAGCGCCTGCCGCTGCGCCAGGAGGATATCCGCGTCAGCGGCCATGCCGTCGAAGCGCGGCTTTACGCGGAGGACCCGGAGAACGGCTTTCTGCCCTCCACGGGGAAATTATGGGCGCTCCGGTTTCCCCAGGGCGAGGGGGTGCGCGTCGATGCGGGCGCGGCGGAGGGCGATGAAGTCACGCCGTTCTATGATCCGATGATCGCCAAAATCATCGCGCATGGGGCAACCCGGGACGAGGCGCTCGACCGGCTGGCGGGGGCGCTCGGGCGGATGCTTGCGGCGGGGCCGCGCTGCAACACGGCCTTCCTGAAAGCGCTGTGCCAAGCGGAGGATTTCCGCGCCGGGAATTTCGATACCGGGTTTATCGGCGGGCATTTGGAAGCGCTGGGGGCGGTGAAACAGGGGGTCGATGAAGGCGCGGTCATGCTGGGCGCGGTTGTTGAGGTGATGCGCAAGAGCATGGGCATAAAAGGCGCAGCCGGCGATCCTTGGAGCGATGCCGACGCGTTTCAGTTTTCGGGCGCGCGCAGGACCATCGAGCCGCTGATCGTCAACGGCGCGCCCGCGCAGGCTCCCGTGGAATGGATATATGGAAACGCGGTTGCCGGCTCGGGGCCGGCGCGCACAAGCGCCGAGCGGGCGGGATCGTTCTGGCGCGGCGCGGACAGCGCGTTGACGGCGGTTGAAACGGACAGCGGGACGCTGGTGCTGCGCGCCGGGCGCCAGACGAGCGTGCGGCTGGCGGGTTTGGAGCGCGGGGCGGGCGATGATGCGGAGGATCAAGGCGCCGCCGCGCGCTCGCCGATGCATGGCAGGCTGGTGTCGCTGCTGGTGAAGACGGGCGATGCTGTCGTGAGGGGGCAGCGCGTTGCCATTGTCGAAGCGATGAAGATGGAGCATGCGTTGACGGCGCCCTGCGCGGGGCGTGTCGCCGGCATATCAGCCGCTGAGGGCGCGCAGGTGGCGCAGGGCGCGGTCATCGTGACAATAGAGCCGGACACAGGAGACAAAACATGAGCGAAAAAATCGCGCTGGTGACAGGCGCCGGCAGCGGCATCGGCCGGGCCGCCGCGCTGGCGCTGTCCGGCATCGGCTTCACCGTTGTCGTCTGCGGGCGGCGTGTTGCCCCGCTGGAGGAAACCGCCGCGGCGATTGCGGCGCGCGGCGGCAAGGCGCTGGCGGCCGTCTGCGATGTCGGCAAGCCGGACGATGTGGCGGCGCTGTTTGAACGCATCCGTTCTGAATGGGGCCGGCTGGATTTCCTGTTCAACAATGCGGGCATGGGCGGCGCGCCGGCGCTGCTCGAGGACCTGCCGTTTGAAACCTGGCAGTCAGTGGTCGCGGTCAATCTGACGGGCGTGTTTTTATGCACGCAGGCGGCTTTTCGGCTGATGAAGTCGCAGAGCCCGGGGGGCGGGCGCATCGTCAACAACGGCTCGATTTCCGCTCATACGCCGCGGCCCAATTCCATCGCCTACACGTCAACGAAACACGCGGTCACCGGCATCACCAAGGCTGCGGCGCTCGACGGGCGCAAATACGATATCGCCGTGGGCCAGATCGATATCGGCAATGCCGAAAGCCAGATGGCCGACAAAATGAAAAAAGGCGTGCCGCAGCCCGACGGTTCTGTGCGCCCGGAGGCGACCATGCCGCTCGATCACGTGGGACAGGCGATCATCACCATGGCCAATCTGCCGCTGGCGACGAATATTTTGTTTATGACGATCAAGGCGACGGCGATGCCGTTTGAGGGGCGCGGGTAGGGGCGCGGGCGCAAACCGCCTTTGCGCGAATTGTGTTGACGCGGCTCCCGCAAGGAATAGCCTGTCCTTCAGTCAGACGCCAAAAGGCGCGGCTCCACAAGCGGTCGGCGTTTCCCGGGAGAGAAACATGCGTTCGTCCTCAACACTCCGTTCGTCCTCAGCACTCAAAGCCATTCTCGCGGCCCTGCTCGTCAGCACGGCGCTTGGAGCCGCGCGCGCCGGCGATATGACCTTCGAGCGGGCGCTGGCCGTCGACAAAGAGCCGCAGAACTGGCTGCTGCATCACGGCAATTACCAAGGGCACCGCTTCTCGGCGCTGAAAGATATCAACACCGCCAATGTCGCGGGGCTGAAGCTGGTGTTCACCACCGCGCTCGGCGGATTTCAGGGGGGCGGCCGCTATGCTTTCGGCAATCTGGAGGCGACGCCGATCATCGAGGACGGCACGATGTATGTGACGGACGGCTGGGGCTCGGTCTATGCCATCGACGTCTCCAGCGGAAAAAAAGGGCCGATCAAGTGGAAATTCGATCCCGGCGTCGATAAAGCCTGGGCGGGCGATGTCGCGTGCTGCGGCGTCAACAACCGCGGCGTCGCGCTGTGGAGGGACAAAGTCATTTCCATCTCTCTGGATGGGCGGATTTTCTCGATCAACAAAGCCACCGGCGAACAAATTTGGGAGCGCAAAGTCGCCGATCCCGCCATCGCCGAGACGATCACCGCGGCGCCGCTTGTCGTGCGCGATATCGCCATCACCGGCTCGGCGGGCGGCGAATTCGGCATCCGCGGCTTCATCGACGGCACGGATTTGAACACCGGCAAGCGGGCATGGCAGACGTTTACAATTCCCGGCCCCGGCGAGCCCGGCCACGAAACCTGGAAGGACGGGAAGGACCGCTGGAAACATGGCGGCGGCTCGATCTGGGAGACCGCGACATACGACAAGGACACCGACACGTTTTTCCAGGGCATCGGCAATGCCGGGCCGGACTGGGACCCGGAATACCGCCCCGGCGACAACAAATGGGCGGCGAGCGTGCTGGCGCTCTCCCCCGCCGACGGCAAGATCAAATGGGGTTATCAATACACGCCCAACGACCCCTATGATTTCGACGAGATTTCCGAGCACCCGATCATCGATCTTAAAATTAACGGCGTTGACCGCAAGCTCGTGGTGCATTCGGCCCGCAACGGCTTCCATTACGCGCTGGACCGCACCAACGGCTCGTTCATCGCCGGCAAGCAATACACAGACGAGCTGAACTGGACCACGGGCCTCGATCCCAAGACCGGCAAGCCGCTCAATTATGACCCGTCGAAAGATGTGCAGGAATACGTCAAGGGCACCCATGGCTCGCGCGCCAATCCGAAGGCCGACAAGCTCTGCCCCTCCCATTTCGGCGGCAAGAACTGGGAGCCGGGCGCTTACAATCCGCAGCTCAACCTGCTGTATGTGCCGGGCTATGAGGGCTGCAACTTCATCGAGACGGTCGAGCAGAAGGACTTTGCGGATCAGGGCGGCACGCTCAAACCCCGCGACCGCTTTTCCGGCGGCGGCGTCAAGACGCCGAACCGCCTCTACGGCAGCCTGAAAGCTCTCGATCCCGCGACGGGCGAGACCAAGGCGCGCCAGCGGCTGGAATATCCCAACCTCAGCGGGGCGCTGGCAACGGCCGGCAATCTGGTGTTCATCGGCCATCCCGACGGCATGTTCACAGCGCATGACGCGGTCAGCCTGAAGGAGGTCTGGAGCTTCAGCATGGGCTCCGGCATCAATGCTCCGGCGGTCAGCTATTCCGTCGGCGGCAAGCAATATGTGGCGGTGCTTGTCGGCTCGAAACAGCCCAATGCCGTCATGCCCAACGCGCCCGAGCTGAAGAACACCTCCACAGCCTCGATGCTCTATGTTTTCGGGATGTGACGGCAGCCAAACCTTTGCGCCGGCGCGCCAGCAGCGCCGGCGTTTTTTCGCGCGGACGGAACCGTGATCATGAAGCCCTGTGTTTTGTTTGCCTGCCTGTTCGC
>JANYFM010000045.1 GCA_025362655.1 Hyphomicrobiales bacterium
CGCCGCGTGTATTCGCGCCGCCAGCCGCGGCGCGTCCGGCCGCGCCATCGACACATGCGCCACGCAGCCGTTGCCGAAGAACGAGGTCTCCCGCCCATGCGTGCGATCGATATATTGATCGACGAGCACAAAATGCCCCGGCGGCAGCTCCTCCCGGAACGAGCCGCAGGCCGAGACGGAAATTAAATCCGTCACCCCCGCCCGTTTAAGCGCATCGATATTGGCGCGGTAATTGATGCCGGCGGGCGAATACACATGGCCGCGCCCGTGGCGGGGCAGGAACACAGCCTCAGTGGCCCCTATCCGCCCGAAGCGCAGTGCATCCGAAGGCTCGCCCCACGGCGTCGCGATCCGCTCTTCGCGGGTGATTTCAAGTCCCGGCAGATCGTAAACGCCGGAGCCGCCGATTATGCCAACAACCGCCCTGACCATCAAAGCCTCCCGCCGCGCTCACAAAAGCTTGAACTCCTCCTCCCAGGGACGTGACTTGCGCGTGAGCGCCGATCACGGCAGGGTTCCGCCTTGCCTGCAGGAGAGTCGCACGATGAATATCATCCGCCGCAAAGGCTGGGAAATCCGCGAAAGCCTCGCCACGCCGGAAGCCGTTTTTCTCAGCCGCCGCGCGCTGATGAAAGGCGCGGCGGCCATCGGTGGCGGCACGATTCTGCCGGGCCTTTCAAGCCTTGCCTATGCGGCGGAGGACGCCACCGCGGGCCTCTACCCGGCCAAGCGCAACGAATCCTACAAGCTCGACCGGCCCGTCACGGCCGAAAGCGTCTCGTCACGCTACAATAATTTCTACGAATTCGGCCTGTCGAAGAACGTCTATTCCGCCGCCGAATCCCTTGTGACCCGGCCTTGGATGGTCAAAATCGACGGTCTCGTTGAAAAACCACGCGATATCGGCGTTGATGATCTTGTCAAGGCGATGCCGCTGGAGGAACGCCTGTACCGCCACCGCTGCGTCGAGGCTTGGTCGATGACCGTGCCATGGACCGGATTTGCGCTGAAATCGCTGGTGGATTTCGCCAAGCCCCTGTCTTCGGCGAAATTCATCCGCTTTGAGACTTTCCTTGATCCTAAAATGGCGCCGGGCCAGCGCAGCTTCTTTCCATGGCCCTACGTCGAGGCGCTGACCATGGCCGAGGCGACCAACGAGCTCGCCATGATGGTCACCGGAGCCTATGGAAAACCGCTCGGAAAAACATTTGGCGCGCCGCTGCGCCTGCACACGCCGTGGAAATACGGATTCAAGGATATCAAATCGATCACCAAAATCAGCTTCGTCGAAAAGCGCCCGGAGACTTTCTGGGAGGCCGCCGGCCCCGGTGAATATGGCTTCTGGGCCAATATCAATCCGCAAGTGCCGCACCCCCGCTGGAGCCAGGCGAGCGAGGAGATTCTCGGCACCGGCGAGCGCAAGCCGACCTTGCTGTTCAACGGCTATGGCGAATTTGTCGCCGGCCTGTACAAGGGCTTGGAGAAAGAAAAGCTCTACATTTGAGCGCGTCAGCGCCGCTCTGCCCGGGCATCCTTTCGAAGGATTGAGCGGAATCGGCCAATCCAGCACCGGCGCTTCGCCTTTTGAGCAATATCACGCAAAATCGCGCCCGCGATATTGCTGTGCAACAATTTTTTCAAGTTATTGAAATTAATGGATAAAAAATAATATTTCTTGCCCGCCTTTTCTTTAGGCTTGCTAATTATGCTGCAACGCAATATCCGTTTCTTATTCAACGGAGATTCATTGCATGACTATCGTTGACCGAGCCCTGTCCCGCTGGCGGGATCATAGAAAAATTCCCCCCTCGGCAAAGCGTAAGATCGCCCTTGCCCTTCAGGGCGGCGGATCATTTGGCGCCTTCACCTGGGGCGTCCTCGACCGGCTTCTGGAAGAGGCGGATTTGGAATTTGATGCCGTCTCCGGCGCGAGCGCCGGCGCGGTCAACGCTGTGCTGCTGGCCGCCGGCTTGATGGACGGCGGCAGACAAGAGGCGCGAACGCGGCTGGCGCGTTTCTGGAAGCGCATGGGCAAGCCGGGCTCGCCGCTGCGTTTTTCCGTCGCCGGCAAAACCGCGGGCCTCGATTTTCTGACGAAGGTCATGTCGCCCTATCAGTTCAATCCGCTTGATCTCAATCCGCTGCGCGCGGCGCTGCTGAAAGAGGTGGATTTCACCCGCCTCGCGGCCGCATCCCCGGTCGCCCTGATAATTGCGGCGACGCGTGTCAGCGACGGAAAATCGCGCCTGTTTCGCAACGCCGAGCTTACAGTGGAGGCGGTGCTCGCCTCCGCCTGCCTGCCGCAATATCAGCAGGCCGTGATCATCGGCGGCGAAGCCTATTGGGACGGCGGCTACGCTCTCAATCCCCCCATCGTGCCGCTGGCGCATGAATCGGACGCTCCGCGCATTCTCGTTGTTCAACTGACGCCGATGCGCATGGATAATCTGCCGCGTTCGCCCCAGGACATTGAAAAGCGGCTCGACCGCATCGCCTTCAATGCCACGCTGAACGCGCAGATCGAGGCGCTTCGCATCGGCGCCGAGGCGGGCGCCACGCAAAAGCTCCGCGCGCTGCGTATCGACACAATAGCCGCCGAGGACAGCGTCAGCGGCCTCGCCGCCCGCAGCGCCGCCAATACCGACTGGAATTTCCTTGAGGAGCTGCGCGACGGCGGGCGCAAAGCCGCCGGAGACTGGCTGGAGGCGAAGGACGACCCGGAGGGCGCCTCTATGGAACCCGCCCGGTGAACATCATGCGGGTCTGGTTATGGCCAATGTTGCGCGGCTCGCGCGCGCCGGCAAAACCATGGGCGGCGAGAAGCGCCAGCGCATCCCCTTCGCTGTAACGTGTCAAGCCGAGCTGCGCGCGCAGTTTGCGGTAGTCGGAGAAAAACGTTGTCACCAGCCCGCCCAGAGCGGCAAAGAAAAACCCGCCCTGAAACGCAAATTTCAGCAGCGCCGCTATGTCATCCGCCGCTTTGGCTCCGGCGGGAATAACATCCGCAATGACGATCCGCCCGCCCGCCCTCAGCTTGACGCGCGCGCGGTCCAGCAGCGCCTCAAATTCAGCCCGTGTCAGATATTGCAGCACGGAGTTGACGACGATGATATCGAGCCCGCGGTCCGGCGCCTCATCGATGCCGCCGGCGTCCGTCACAACGATCTTTTCATTGCGCGAAAACCGCAGGCGAAGATGCTCGCGCACCAGCGGAGCCGCGTCATACAGGTAAAGCCGCCCGCAGCGCGCCGCCACGAGCGCCGCGCCCGACGCCTCGCCGCAGCCAAAGTCCAGCACGGCTGAATCGGCGCCTTCGACCAAGCCCGCGACATCGCGCGCGATACGGTCGTCGTGCAGTGCCCGGTGCCGGTCATTAACGTAGATCGAATGTTCGCCGTTCCAAAAATCGCGCCAATTCATGGGGGTCAGGCCGGCGCTTTCGCCGCCTCCATCATGCCGACGAAGCGCTGGAACAGGTAATGCGAATCCTGCGGCCCGGGGGACGCCTCGGGATGGTGCTGCACCGAAAACGCCGGGCGGTCCGTGAGCGCGACGCCGCAATTGGAGCCGTCAAACAGCGAGCGGTGCGTCTCTTTCGCATGGGCGGGCAGCGTCGAGGCATCGACGGCGAAACCATGGTTCATCGAGACAATCTCGACCTTGCCGGTGGTGAAATCCATCACGGGATGATTGGCGCCGTGATGGCCCTGATGCATTTTCACCGTCTTCGCGCCGACCGCCAGCGCCATCATCTGATGGCCAAGGCAAATGCCGAACACCGGCACCCTGCGCTCCAGCAGCGAGCGGATGACCGGCGCCGAATAAACGCCGGTCTCGGCGGGATCGCCCGGGCCATTGGACAAAAACACACCATCCGGTTTCAACGCAAGAATTTCGGCGGCGGGCATGGTTGCCGGCACCACGGTGACAGAGCAGCCCGCGGCGGCAAGCAGCCTGAGAATGTTGCGTTTGACGCCGTAATCAATGGCTACAACGCGGTATTTGGGCCGCGTCTGGCGGCCGTATCCCTCGCCCAGCGTCCACACGCTCTCATCCCAGGAATAGGCTTGCGCCGTCGTCACGTCAGGCACGAGGTCCATTCCGTCGATGCCGGGCCAGGCCTTCGCCTCGCGCTTCAGCGCGTCGATATCGAATTTCCCGCCCGGCGCGTGGGCGATGACGGCGTTCGGCATGCCTTTTTCGCGGATCAGCGCGGTCAGCGCGCGCGTATCAATTCCGCAAAGCCCGACAATGCCCCGCGCTTTCAGCCAAGCGTCCAGATGGCGCGTCGAGCGGTGATTGGCGGGTCCGGTGATCGGCGCCTGGACGATGATGCCGCGAGCGCCCGTTGCGGCGGCCATGTTCACCGTCTCGATATCCTCCTCATTGGTCCCGACATTGCCAATATGAGGGAAGGTGAAGGTGATGATCTGGCCGGCATAGGAGGGGTCGGTGAGAATTTCCTCGTAGCCCGTCATCGCGGTGTTGAAACAGACCTCGCCGACGGCGGAGCCCTCGGCCCCAAGACCGAAGCCCTCGAGGACCGTGCCATCCGCCAGCACCAGCCGCGCCGTGGCCAACGGCTTTGTCCATGGCGCGGTAGCCGGGGCCTTCACTTGAACCTCGCTCATATCGGTTCTAAACCCTTTTGCGCGCGCCGCCCCGGGCGCAGGCAGCGCCGATTCGGGGCATTTCTCGCGGGAATGTTGACGGCGGGACGCTAGGGGAGCGGCCCGCTGGAATCAACCCCGCAGGGTCCGCCCAAGGGTTGCAGGAGCCAATTATGCGCGAACAATTCACCGAAATGCTGAAGACCGCCATGAAATCCGGCGACAAACCGCGGGTTTCCGCGCTGCGCCTCATCACAGCGGCGCTGAAAGACCGTGACATTGAGGCGCGCACAACGGGCAAACCCGTCGGCAACGAGGATATTATCGCGCTGCTCGGCAAAATGGTGAAAAGCCGCCAGGAATCCCTCGCGATATACGAAAAAGCGGGACGCGAAGACCTCGCCGGCGTCGAGCGCGGCGAAATCGCCATCATCAGCGAATTTCTGCCCAAAGCCATGAGCGAGGCCGACACCGCCGCCGCCATAAAAGCCGCCATAGCCGAAACCGGCGCCGCCTCCATGAAAGATATGGGCAAGGTGGTGGCCATGCTGAAAGCCAAATACGCCGGGCAAATTGATTTTGGCCGGGCGAGCGGGCTGGTCAAGGCGGCGCTGGGGGGGTGATCGGCTTTATGCGGTCAGGCCGGAAAAATATAAGCCTCCCGCATCATCGCTATGTCCCCCAGCTTGCCCTCAAACTTCGACCAGTCATCATCCGCCGCGATCGGCGACCAGAGCGCCTCCACTTCATCGATCAGCATCGTGCAGGGGTCGCGCCGCTGGAAATAGGGATGATGCAGCCGCGCCTCATCGACCGGAGCGTGTTCGCCCATCCGCGCCCGCAGCGCCGCGAATTCCGGCGACTTATAAAAGGGCGCCGATGGACTGAGAGCCGCGCGGCCTTCACTCAAAGCGCCGCCGAACCAATCAAAGAATGTCCGCTCGAACGGCGCTTTGGACGCCGTCAGAAATTCCAAAAACGCTTTGGCGAACAGGGCGTCCTCCCGCGCGCCGCGATGCGCAAGCCCGAGGCGCCGCAGAACCGCGGCGGCGAATTCCGTTTGCAGCACAGGCTCGAAAACGCCGATGGCTTTTTCCATGGCCTCCTGCGAGGACAGCGGCAGCAGGCACTCGGCAAGGCGCGCCAGATTCCAGCCGAGCGCATTGGGCTGGCGCCCAAAAGCGTAAAGCCCTTCGGCATCGAAATAGGCAGCGGTCATCAGCGAATCGTAAACCGGCGCGAAACGCCACGGTCCGTAGTCGAAGCTCTCGCCGGTGATGTTGATATTGTCGGTGTTCAGCACGCCGTGCACAAAGCCCGCCGCCATCCATTGCGCGCCCATCCGCGCCGT
>JANYFM010000054.1 GCA_025362655.1 Hyphomicrobiales bacterium
CGGCGGGGCCGGGCTCGCGCGCGGCGGAGACCGCTTTCGGCGGCCTCGCGGAGGTCAAGAGCTCCGTCGGCTCGCATATTATATTCGCCACCGATCCCGGCAACACCGCCTCCGACGGCGCCGGCCGCAACAGCCCCTTCACCTCGGCGCTGCTGAACCATGCCGTGACCCCCGGCATCGATCTCAGCCGCCTCATGATGAAGGTGCGCCTCGACGTCATGCGCGCCACTCAGCTCAAACAGGTGCCGTGGGAAAGCTCGTCGCTTCTCAACCCCGTTTATCTCGCCGGCGAGGAGCCGGACGCGCTGGTGCGGCAGGCGATGCTCTCGCCGGGCGGCGGCCAAACCCGCCTCGCCGCGCCCGGCGCCCCCGCTCAGCCGCCGCCCGGCGCCAAGCCCGCTCAGCCGCCGGCGGAGGATGTCGGCGCGCTCTGCGATAAATTCGCCAGCGACAAGAACGATCCGCTGCGCTCAAAGAGCGTGCCTGTCGTGCGCAACGTCGATCTGGAGCGCGCCGTGCCCGCCTGCGAAAAAGCGCTGGAAAAGTCGCCCGTCACGCTTCGCTACGCCAATCAGCTCGGCCGCGCCTATGTCGATGCCAGCCGCCACGAGGATGCCCTGCGGGTGTTTCGCGCGGCGGCGGACAGGGGCTCGGCCTATGCCACTAACGAGATTGGCGCGATGACCTATCGCGGCTGGGGCGGGATGCAGCGCAATTATCCAGCCGCGCGGCTGTGGTTCGAGAAAGCCGCCCAGCTCGGCGTGCCCGTCGCCATGGCTAATCTCGGCTATATGTTCGCCCATGGCATCGGCGGCGACAAAGACCTTCCCAAGTCCCACTCTTGGTACAAACGCGGCGTTGCGCTCGGCGATTCCGGGTCGATGAACGGCCTCGCCTATCTGCACTTCGAGGGCCTCGGCACGCCGAAAGATTTGGCAAAGGCGAGGGAGCTTTTTGAAAAGACCGCGGCGATGGAGGATACCGAGGGCATGCTCGCTCTCGGCGGCCTCGCCCGGCAGGGCCTGGCGGGGCCGCGGGATTTTGAGGAGGCGCGCCGCCTCTATGAAATGGCCGCCGCCGCCGGCGAAGCCCGAGCGATGTCGGAGCTGGGACTGCTGTTCCGCGCCGGCAATGTTGGCTTTCCCGTCGATTTTAAGCTTGCCCGCGAATGGTTCGCCCGCGCGGCGAAGCTAAACGATTCCACAGCTTTTCTTGGGCTCGGAATGCTGTATCGCGACGGGTCCGGTGTTGACCGCGATTTGGTCAAGGCGCGTGAAAATTTTGAAAAAGCCGCAACATTTGATCTGACCATCGCCATGCGCCTTCTCGCGGACATGCATCTGGAGGGCGCCTTGGGCATGCCCGACCGGGACGCCGCTGTGCAATGGCTGCGGCGCGCCATCGATCTTGATGATGACGATGCGCGCGATCAAATGGCGCTGCTGGAACGCCCGGAGACCCCCGGGGAAATCTGTGACCGGCTGGCGGCGATACCCACCGATCCGCTGCGTCCCCCTTCCGTCAAACCCGTGGTGTCCGTTAACGGAGCGAAAGCGGCGCCCGCTTGCGAGGCCGCCGCCGCCGCCGCCCCGGCCGATGCGCGCACGCTGAACCAGCTCGGACGCGCCTATATCGATCTCGACCAATACGCCGACGCGCGCCGCGTCTACGAAAAAGCCGCCTCGCTGAATTCCGCCTTCGCCGCGCTCTGGATGGGCAATATTTTTGACCGCGGCCTCGACGTCGCGAAAGACCACAAGCTCAGCTTGGAATGGTATGGCAAAGCGGCGGCGCTCGGCTCCGTCGATGCGATGAACAATCTGGGCGTCGCCTACGAAAACGGCGACGGCGCGCCGCGCGATCCCGGCAAAGCGCGCATTTGGTACGAGCGGGCCGCCGCGCTGAACTCGCCAAGCTCGCTGCGCAATCTCGCCGCGCTCTATTACGCGGGCAGCGGCGTGCGCCGTGATTACACGATAGCGCGCGAGTTCTATGAAAAAGCGGCGGCGCTGGGCGATGCGCGTTCAATGAATCAGCTTGGCGTTATATTCGAAAATGGCCGCGGCATTGCCAAAAACGGCAAAGCGGCGCGCCAATGGTACGGCCAGGCGGCGGAGGCGGGCAACACGCCCGCCATGATTTCGCTGGCGGGACTTTATACCGCCGGTCTCGGCGGCGCGCTTGAACCGCAGAAGGCGAGGGGGCTGCTGGAACAGGCCGCCGGCGCCGATAACACCGCCGCCATGACCAAACTCGCCGAAGCCCATTTGACCGGAGTTTTCGGCGAGCCGGACGAAACCGAGGCCCGCCGGTGGCTGACGCGGGCGGTTGAGCTGGGCAGCGACACGGCCCGCGCCATGCTGGCGGAAAACACCGCCGGCGCCTCCGGCTCCGCCTCGCAGGGCGACGTTTGTGACCGCCTTGCCGGCGATAAAGACGATCCGCTGCGCTCGATCAGCGCGCCCGTGCCCGCCGGCATCGACGCGCCAAAGGCGATCCCCGCCTGCCTCGCCGCTCTCGCAGCTTCTCCCGATACGCTGCGCTACGCCAACCAGCTCGGCAAAGCCTATGTGAAAGCCGACCGCTATTTCGATGCGATGCGCGTCTACCGCGCGGCGGCGGACAAGGGCTCGGCATTTGCGATGCTCTGGGTCGGCAATCTGCATGACCGCGGGCTTGGCACGCCCAAGGATCCGGCGCAGGCCGCGCTCTGGTATGAGAAAGCCGCCGAAAACGGCTTTGCCGTCGCGGCTTACAATGCCGGCGTTTACCATTATGATTTGTTCAACG
>JANYFM010000090.1 GCA_025362655.1 Hyphomicrobiales bacterium
CCTCCGGGAGCGGCGAGGGAAAACGCAGCGCGTCGCGGCCCCAGACGTTTTCAGCGATATTCTTGAAAATAATGCCAAGCGCGATGGTCGCCATGATCCATCCCGCCTCGGATTTGGTCTTGATCGCCTGGCGCACGCCGAGAAATTCGACGACCGACCCCTGAAACAGGCCGAAGATGAAAACGACAGGAAGCATCAGCAGATAAGCGGCGAGCGTGCCGATGGACAGGCCGATCAGGTAATTGATCGTGGTGAGTCCGACGAGCGCGCCGAGCATCAGCGCCTCGCCCTGGCCGAAGTTCAGCGTCTTCGAGGTCGAAAATGTCAGCTGGTATCCGAAAGCGATGACCGCGTAGATCATGCCGACGGTGATGCCGCTGACGATCAGCTGGGCGAGAACTTGCATGGGCGGTTCCGGGCGCGGATGGAGAGTTGATCGCGGGGGGCATGATTGAAATATCGCGAAGCGAATTTCAATTCCGTCCCCCGGGGTGTCACAGAGTCCGGGGACACGAACGGGATTTTCCCGCTCGGCGGGAAAATATCGAACATGTCCCCGGCCTTCAAAGGTTCAAGCCCGGCCGCTCAGGACTTCGGCTTGACGCGCATCGCCTTGTCGCCCGCGACGTCCTCGGCATGGGCCGGAATGACGCGCCCGCCCTTTACGAGGCCCATGACCGGAATGTTCGGGCTGATCGCCTCATGATCGGTCGCGGAGAAGGGACGATCATAGACGGTGACAACGCCTTCGATCTTTTCCTGAAGATTCTCCAGCGCGGCGAGGATTTTGCGCCCTTCCGTCGATTTCGCCTGGCGGATCGCGGCCGCGAGAATATAGGCGGAATCATAACCCTGCGCGGCGGAGACCGGCGAGGGCATGCGATCGATTTTGTAGGCTGCCTGATAGGCTTCAATGAAAGCCTTGCGCTTGGGCGTGGATGGCATCTGGATAAACGTTTGCGGCATCATCGCGCCGTCGCCGTTGGGGCCGGACGTGTCGATGTAGCTCGCCATCGACAGAGTCCACGACCCGATCAGCGGCACTTTCCAGCCCAGTTTCGCCATCGAATTGGCGACCTGCGCCAGCTCCGGCCCGATCGCATAAGTGAGGATCACATCGGCTCCGGCCTCTTTGGCCTTCAGCACCTGCGCGGTCATGTCGGTGTCGCCAATGTTGAATTTCTCGACGGCGACCGGCTTGGTGCCAAGCTTCTCAAGCGCTTTCGTCATATCCTCGCGGCCGAGCTGGCCGTAATTGGTGGCGTCGGCGAGGATCGCGGGTTTCTTGAACCCTTGGCGCGTGATCGCCTCTTCAGCGATCATCGAGCTTTGAATGGCGTCGTTGGCGGAGGTGCGGAAGACGTAATTGGTCTTCTGGTCGGGCCACTGCTTCGACAGAATGGTGCCGGTGGCAACGTTGTTGAGCACGGGAATTTCAGCTTCCTGATAGAAGCGCTGAGCGGCCTGGGCGACGCCGGTGTTGATAAAGCCGACGGTGGCGACCACTTTCTCCTTGTTGATCATCTCTTGGGCGATCTGCACGCCCACCTCGTTCTTGGCCTCGTCGTCCCGCTCGATCAGTTGGATCATGCTGCCGTTGACGCCGCCGGCCTTGTTGATCTCATCGAAAGCAAGCTTGACCCCGTCGCGCATCGACACGCCCATGGAGGAGGAGCCGCCGGTGAAAGGGCCGCTGAGCCCGACTTTGATCGGGTCAGCCGCCATGGCGGCGGCGGTGAAAGCGGTGCTGGCGGCGAGCGCCAAAACGAATGACTTAAGTCTCACGATTCTCTCCCTGCGTGTAAGGCCTCCTGGGCCTTTGCCGGCCGGGCGAAACTCTTCGACCGGCTTCGCGGCTACCAAAGGGGTTGGCCAGTGTGTGTCAAGGGGGCTGGGCGCGGATGACCGCGTTCCCGCCGGGTTGGCGGAGGATTTTCCAGCAATCCAGGCGCGCCGGGGCGGTGGCGGCGCCCTTCCTCATACGAAAGTCTTGGATGCCCCTTCAGCCGCCGGGCGCGCCGAATGTCATGGCGTCCGGAGGCCGCGCGCGATAAATCCATATCCATGCCGTCAGAACGCCCGGACCCGCGCCGCCCCGATGAAACGCCTTCCGCCGCCATAGGACCGCTCGCGGCCCTGCCGGTGTTTTTCCGCCTTGCGGGCAAGCGCGCGCTCGTGTCCGGCGGTTCGGAGGCCGCCGCTTGGAAAGCCAGGCTGCTGGCGGCGTCCGGCGCGAGCGTCGATGTTTACTCGGTGGAAGTCAGCGCCGGGCTGCGACAGCTCGCCGGCAGCGCCGATGCTGTCATTTTGCATGCAAGGACCATGGCCGCGGCGGATTTTGCCGGCGCCGCGATAGCCATATCCGCCGCCGAAACCGACGCGGAGGCCGCCGCCTTTCAAGCCGCCGCCAAAGCCGCGGGCGTCCCCGTCAATGTCATCGACAAGCCGCGGTTCAGCGATTTTCAGTTCGGCGCCATCGTCGAGCGCTCGCCGCTGGTCATTGCGATTTCGACGGACGGCGCCGCGCCGGTTTTCGGGCAGGCCCTGCGCGCCCGGATCGAGGCGATGCTGCCGCAAAATTTCAGGCACTGGGCCAATGCCGCAAAGAGCTGGCGGCCCAGGGTTCAGGCGCTGAAACCTGGTTTTCAAGCCCGCCGGCGGTTCTGGGAGGAATTTTCCAAGCTCGCCTTCGCGCAGGCGGGACGTGTGCCGCGGGAGACGGATATCCAAGCTCTTTTGCAAAATATATCGGAGGAATTGAAAGCCCCGGCAACAGGCTCGGTGGCGCTCGTCGGCGCCGGCCCCGGCGACCCGGAATTGCTGACCCTGAAGGCGGTGCGCGCTCTCCAGTCCGCCGATGTCATTCTTTATGACGATCTGATTCTGCCCGGCGCGTTGGATTTTGCCCGCCGCGAAGCCACAAAACTTAACGTTGGCAAGCGCGGCTATAAACCATCCTGCACCCAGGAGGATATTTGCGCGATTCTGATCGGGCTCGCCAGCGAGGGCAAGCGCGTGGTGCGCCTGAAAGGCGGCGACCCCATGATTTTCGGGCGCGCCAACGAAGAAATCAACGCCCTCCAATCGGCGGGAATTCCCGTGGAAAGCATCCCCGGTGTCACCTCGGCCTCGGCGGCGGCGGCGGCGCTGGGTGTATCGCTGACTGAGCGGGTGACATCGCGGCGCCTGCAATTCATCACCGCCCATGCGCGTAACGGCAAACTGCCCGAAGACCT
>JANYFM010000127.1 GCA_025362655.1 Hyphomicrobiales bacterium
GTCGGTTTTCAAATCGGTGTTTCCGATCTCGGATTTCGCGCAGACCGCCCAGCTCGAATTCGTCAAATACGAATATGAGGCGCCCAAATACGACGTCGACGAGTGCCGCCAGCGCGGCATGACCTATGCCGCGCCGCTGAAGGTGACGCTGCGCCTGATCGTGTTTGACGTTGATCCGGAGACCCAGGCGAAGTCCGTCCGCGACATCAAGGAGCAGGACGTCTACATGGGCGATATGCCCTTCATGACGCAGAACGGCACCTTCGTCGTCAACGGCACCGAGCGCGTCATTGTCTCGCAGATGCACCGCTCGCCCGGCGTGTTCTTTGACCACGACAAGGGCAAGTCGCATTCCTCGGGCAAGCTGCTGTTTGCCGCGCGCATCATTCCCTACCGCGGCTCCTGGCTCGACATTGAGTTCGACGCCAAGGATATCGTCCACGCGCGCATCGACCGCCGCCGCAAGCTGCCCGTCACGTCGCTGCTCTATGCCCTTGGCATGGACGGCGAGGAAATTCTGCGCACCTTCTACAAGTCGATGAAATTCGAGCGCGTCAAAGAAGGCTGGCGCGTGCCCTACGACGCCGAGCGGATGAAGAACATCAAAGCCGTCGAGGACGTGATTGACGCCGACAGCGGCGAGGTCGTGCTCGAAAAGGGCAAGAAAATGACGGTGCGCGGCGCGCGCCAGCTGGCCGAGCGCGGCGTCAAGGCGCTGAAAGCGCAGGACGACGATCTCTACGGCCAGTACATTGCCGAAGACCTCTACAACCCCGAGACCGGCGAAATCTACGCCGAGGCGGGCGAGGAAATCACGGCCAAGAATCTGGCGGAGCTTCTGGCGCTCGGTTTCAAGGAACTGCCGATCCTCGACATCGATCACATCAACGTGGGCCCCTACATCCGCAACACGCTCGCGGTCGATAAAAACGCCACTCGCGAGGACGCTTTGTTCGACATCTACCGCGTCATGCGCCCCGGCGAGCCGCCGACCGTGGACACGGCGGAGGCGATGTTCCACTCGCTGTTTTTTGACTCGGAGCGCTACGATCTCTCCGCCGTCGGCCGCGTGAAAATGAACATGCGCCTTGATCTCGACGCCGCCGACACCGTGCGCGTCGTGCGCAAGGAGGACATTCTCGCCGTCGTCAAGGCGCTGGTGGACCTGCGCGACGGGCGCGGCGAGATCGACGATATTGACCATCTTGGCAACCGGCGCGTGCGCTCGGTCGGCGAGCTTATGGAAAATCAGTACCGCCTCGGCCTGCTGCGCATGGAGCGCGCCATCAAGGAGCGCATGTCGTCGGTGGAAATCGACAACACGATGCCGCAGGATCTCATTAACGCCAAGCCGGCGGCGGCGGCGGTGCGTGAGTTCTTCGGCTCCTCGCAGCTTTCGCAGTTCATGGATCAAACCAATCCGCTGTCGGAAATCACCCACAAGCGCCGTCTTTCGGCGCTCGGGCCAGGCGGCCTGACGCGCGAGCGCGCCGGCTTTGAAGTGCGCGACGTTCACCCGACCCATTATGGGCGCATCTGCCCGATTGAAACGCCCGAGGGACCGAACATCGGCCTCATCAACTCGCTCGCAACCTTCGCGCGCGTCAATAAATACGGCTTCATCGAGGCGCCCTACCGCCGCGTCCGCAACGGCCACGTCACCAGCGATGTCGCCTATCTCTCGGCGATGGAAGAGGCGAAATACCACGTCGCGCAAGCCAATGCCGTCATCGACGCCAAGGGCGCGCTCAGCGAGGACCTCATCGTCTGCCGCCATGCCGGCGATGTCGTGATGGTGCCGAGCGACCGCGTCGAGTTCATGGACGTTTCGCCCAAGCAGCTTGTTTCCGTCGCCGCCGCGCTGATCCCGTTCCTTGAGAACGACGACGCCAACCGCGCGCTGATGGGCTCCAACATGCAGCGCCAGGCCGTCCCGCTCGTCAAAGCCGACGCGCCGCTCGTCGGCACCGGCATGGAGGCCGTCGTGGCGCGCGATTCGGGCGCCGCCATCGGCGCGCGCCGCACCGGCGTCATCGACCAGGTCGATGCCACCCGCATCGTCGTGCGCGCCACCGAGGACCTCGACCCCACCAAGCCCGGTGTCGATATCTACCGCCTGATGAAGTTCCAGCGCTCCAACCAGTCGACCTGCATCAACCAGAAGCCTCTGGTGCGCGTCGGCGATATCGTGCGCAAGGGCGACATCATCGCCGACGGGCCCTCGACGGACCTCGGCGACCTCGCGCTCGGCCGCAACGTCCTCGTCGCGTTCATGCCGTGGAACGGCTACAACTTCGAGGACTCGATCCTGCTCAACGAGCGCATCGTCAAGGACGACGTGTTCACCTCCATCCACATTGATGAGTTCGAGGTGATGGCGCGCGACACCAAGCTCGGCCCCGAGGAAATCACCCGCGACATTCCCAACGTCTCCGAAGAGGCGCTGAAAAATCTCGATGAGGCGGGCATCGTCTACATCGGCGCGGAAGTGCAGGCGGGCGATATTCTTGTCGGCAAGATCACGCCCAAGGGCGAGAGCCCGATGACGCCGGAGGAAAAGCTGCTGCGCGCCATCTTCGGCGAGAAAGCCTCCGACGTGCGCGACACCTCGATGCGCGTGCCGCCCGGCGTGCAGGGAACCATCGTTGAGGTGCGCGTGTTCAACCGCCACGGCGTCGACAAGGACGAGCGCGCCCAAGCGATTGAGCGCGAGGAGATCGAGCGGCTCGCGAAAGACCGCGACGACGAGCTCGCGATTCTCGACCGCAACGTCTACACGCGCCTCGCCGAACTGCTGAATGGAAAAGCCGGCTCCGGCGGCCCGAAGGGCTTCAAGAAGGAAACCAAGCTCAGCCGCGAGGTCATGGACGAGTTCCCGCGCTCGCAATGGTGGGCTTTCGCCGTCGAGGACGACCGTCTGATGGGCGAGATCGAGGCGATGCGCAAGCAATACGACGAGGCGAAGAAGGGGCTCGAAAGCCGCTTCCTCGACAAGGTCGAAAAGCTCCAGCGCGGCGACGAATTGCCGCCCGGCGTGATGAAAATGGTCAAGGTTTTCGTCGCGGTGAAGCGCAAGATTCAGCCGGGCGATAAAATGGCCGGCCGCCACGGCAACAAGGGCGTCGTGTCGCGCATCGTCCCGTCGGAGGATATGCCGTTCCTGCCGGACGGCACGCCCGTCGATGTCGTCCTCAATCCGCTGGGCGTGCCCAGCCGCATGAACGTCGGACAAATTCTCGAGACCCATTTGGGCTGGGCCTGCGCCGGTCTTGGCAAGCAGGTGGGCGACGCCGTCAACGCTTACATGCGCAACAAGGATATCAAGCCGCTCCGCAAAAAGCTGACTGATATCTACGGCAAGCATGAAACCATCGACGGCCTCGATGACCGCTCTCTGGTGGAGCTCGGCGACAATTTGCGCCGCGGCGTGCCGATTGCCACCCCCGTCTTCGACGGCGCGCGCGAAAAGGACATTGTTGAAATGCTTGAAATGGCGGGGCTCGACCGCTCCGGCCAGGTGACATTGTTCGACGGGCGCACGGGCGAGGCTTTCGACCGCAAGGTGACCGTTGGCTACATCTACATCCTCAAGCTGCATCACCTCGTGGATGATAAAATCCACGCGCGCTCCATCGGGCCTTACTCGCTCGTCACCCAGCAGCCGCTGGGCGGCAAGGCGCAGTTCGGCGGGCAGCGTTTCGGCGAGATGGAGGTGTGGGCGCTCGAAGCCTACGGCGCGGCCTACACGCTGCAGGAAATGCTCACCGTCAAATCCGACGACGTCGCGGGCCGCACGAAAGTCTACGAGTCCATTGTGCGCGGCGACGACACGTTTGAATCAGGCATTCCCGAGAGCTTCAATGTGCTGGTCAAGGAGATGCGGTCGCTGGGCCTTAACGTTGAGCTCACCTCGACAAAGAAGCCGGAGCTGCCGCCGGCGGAGGCCGCCGAATAAGCATTCGAGAGCGCGGAAGGGCGCGGTGCGCGCGCCCTTTTGCTCCACAAGCGTTTCATTCCGGCGGGGCCGGGCGGCATCATCCGCGCGGGGCCCCGGCATCAGGAGACTAATATGAATCAAGAGGTCATGAATCTCTTCAGTCCGGTCGTGCAGCCGCAGGCGTTCGACCAGATTCAGATCGCCATCGCCAGCCCCGAGAAAATTCTCTCGTGGTCCTTCGGCGAGATCAAGAAGCCCGAGACGATCAACTACCGCACCTTCAAGCCGGAGCGGGACGGTCTGTTCTGCGCGCGCATCTTCGGGCCCATCAAGGACTACGAGTGCCTGTGCGGCAAGTATAAGCGCATGAAGTACAAAGGCGTCATCTGCGAGAAGTGCGGCGTCGAGGTGACGCTGTCGCGCGTCCGCCGCGAGCGCATGGGCCATATCTCGCTGGCCGCCCCCGTCGCGCACATCTGGTTCCTGAAATCGCTCCCCTCGCGCATCGGGCTTCTGCTCGACATGACGCTGAAAGACCTTGAGCGGATTCTCTATTTCGAATCCTACATCGTGCTCGATCCCGGCCTGTCGCCGCTGAAAGACCGCCAGCTTCTGTCGGAGGATGATTACCTGCGCGCGCAGGATGAGTACGGCCAGGATTCCTTCACCGCCATGATCGGCGCCGAAGCCATCCGTGAAATCCTCAAGTCGATGAACCTCGAGGAGATCGCCGCGCATCTCAAGGTTGAGATCGCCGAATCCAAGACCGAGCTGAAGCCGAAGAAACTCGCCAAGCGCCTGAAAATCATTGAGGCCTTCATGTATTCCGGCAACAAGCCGGAATGGATGATCCTGACGGAAGTGCCGGTGATTCCGCCGGATCTGCGCCCGCTTGTGCCGCTCGACGGCGGGCGGTTCGCCACATCCGATCTCAACGATCTCTACCGCCGCGTCATCAACCGCAACAACCGGCTGAAACGGCTGATCGAGCTGCGCGCGCCCGACATCATCATCCGCAACGAAAAGCGCATGCTCCAGGAGGCGGTCGACGCGCTGTTCGACAACGGGCGCCGCGGCCGCGTCATCACAGGCGCCAACAAGCGCCCGCTGAAGTCGCTCGCCGACATGCTGAAAGGCAAGCAGGGCCGTTTCCGCCAGAACCTGCTCGGCAAGCGCGTCGATTATTCCGGCCGCTCTGTCATCGTCGTCGGCCCCGAGCTGAAACTGCATCAGTGCGGCCTGCCGAAAAAGATGGCGCTGGAGCTTTTCAAGCCCTTCATCTATTCGCGCCTCGACGCGAAGGGCCTGTCCGCCACGGTCAAACAGGCCAAGAAACTCGTTGAAAAAGAAAAGCCCGAGGTCTGGGATATTCTCGACGAGGTCATCCGCGAGCATCCGATCATGCTCAACCGCGCGCCGACCCTGCACCGCCTCGGCATCCAGGCTTTCGAGCCCGTGCTGATCGAGGGCAAGGCGATTCAGCTGCACCCGCTTGTCTGCTCGGCCTTCAACGCCGATTTTGACGGCGATCAGATGGCCGTCCACGTGCCGCTGTCGCTGGAGGCGCAGCTTGAGGCGCGCGTGCTGATGATGTCCACCAACAACATCCTGCATCCCGCCAGCGGCGCGCCGATCATCGTGCCATCGCAGGATATCGTGCTCGGCCTCTACTATCTCTCGCTGATGGTCGACGGCGACATCGGCCAGGGCATGGCATTCTCCAACATGGCGGAGATCGAGCACGCGATTCACGCCAAGGCCGTCACGCTGCACACCCGCATCAAAGGCCGCGCGTGGAGCTACGACGACAAGGGCACGCGCGTCTCAAAAATGTTTGAAACAACGCCTGGCCGGATGATTCTCGGCCAGCTCGTGCCCGACCACAACAAGATCCCCTTTGACGTCGTGAACAGGCTCATGACGAAAAAGGAAATCTCCAACATGATCGACACCGTCTACCGCAACTGCGGACAGAAGGAGACGGTGATTTTCTGCGACCGCATCATGGCGCTCGGGTTCCGCGAAGCTTTCAAGGCCGGCATTTCCTTCGGCAAGGACGACATGTCGTGCCCGACACCAAGCCGAAGTTCATCGCCGACACTACCGCGCTCGCCAAGGAATACGAGCAGCAGTACAACGACGGGCTGATCACCCGCGGCGAAAAATACAACAAGGTGGTCGATGCCTGGGCGAAATGCTCGGACAAGCTCGCCGAAGAGATGATGCTCGGCATTTCCTCTGTGAAAAAAGACGCCGGCGGACGCGACAAGGCGATCAACTCGATTTACATGATGTCGCATTCGGGGGCGCGCGGCTCGCCCACGCAGATGCGCCAGCTCGCCGCCATGCGCGGCCTGATGGCCAAGCCCTCGGGCGAAATCATCGAGAGCCCGATCATCTCAAACTTCAAAGAGGGCCTCACCGTTCTCGAATATTTCAACTCGACCCACGGCGCCCGCAAGGGCCTCGCCGACACCGCGCTGAAGACCGCCAACTCCGGCTATCTGACGCGCCGCCTCGTTGACGTCGCCCAGGACTCGATCATCACCGAGGTCGATTGCGGATCATCCGGCGGCATCAGCATGCGCGCCATCATCGATGCGGGCACCGTGGTCGCGTCGCTGACCAGCCGCGTGCTCGGCCGCACCACCGCCGAGGTCCTCAAGGAGCTCGACGGCAAAGTAATCGTCAACGCCGGCGAGATGATTCAGGAATGGCACATTGACCGCATCAACGCGGCGAATGTCCAAGAGGTGAAAATCCGCTCCGTGCTCACATGCGAGGCGGCGAACGGCGTCTGCGGCACCTGCTACGGGCGCGATCTCGCCCGCGGCACGCCCGTCAACATGGGCGAGGCCGTCGGCGTCATCGCGGCCCAGTCGATCGGCGAGCCCGGCACGCAGCTGACAATGCGCACCTTCCACATCGGCGGCGCGGCGCAGATCGCGGATCAGTCGTTCATCGAATCCAACTTCGACGGAACGGTCAAAATCCGCAATTCGCACCTCGCCAAAAACTCCGATGGCGATGTGATGGTCATGGCGCGGAACGTCGCCGTTGTGATCGCCGGCCCTGACGGCGTCGATCGCGCGGTGCACCGCGTGCAATACGGCGCGCGCATGAAAGTCGCCGAGGGCGACAAGGTGAAGCGCGGCCAGCGCATCGCGGAGTGGGACCCCTACACCCGCCCCATCCTCACGGAAATCGCCGGCGTTGTCGGCTACGAGGATTTGATCGACGGCCAGTCGCTCTCCGAGGCGGTGGATGAATCCACAGGCATCGCCAAGCGCGTTGTCACCGACTGGCGGCTCAATCAGCGCTCCGCCAACCTCAAGCCCGCGATGGTCATCAAGGGCAAGGATGGCAAGGTCGGCAAGCTGCTGCGCGGCGGCGAGGCGCGTTACTCGCTGCCGGTCGAGTCCATCATCGCCTATGATCCAGGCGGCCCCGTTCAGGCCGGCGACGTCATTGCGCGCATATCCATGGAATCGGCCAAGACCCGCGACATCACCGGCGGCCTGCCGCGCGTCGCCGAACTTTTCGAAGCCCGCCGCCCGAAAGATCACGCGATCATCGCGGAAGTCTCGGGCGTCGTGAAATTCGGCAAGGACTACAAGAACAAGCAGCGTCTCTCGATCATCCCGGCCGAGGACGGCGCCGAGGAGGTCGAATATCTGATCCCCCGCGGCAAGAACATCCATCTCCAGGACGGCGATGTCGTGGAGAAGGGCGATTACATCGTCGACGGCAATCCCGCGCCGCACGACATTCTCGCCATCAAGGGCGTCGAGGAGCTGGCGGCCTATCTCGTCAACGAGATTCAGGAGGTCTACCGGCTCCAGGGCGTTAACATCAACGACAAGCACATCGAGGTGATTGTCCGCCAGATGCTGCAGAAGGTCGATATCACCGATCCCGGCGACACCGAGTTTCTGGCCAACGAGCAGGTGGACAAGAGCGATATGGAGGATGCCAACGTCAAGGTGCTCGCCATCGGCGGCAAGCCCGCGACGGGAACCCCGGTTCTGCTGGGCATCACCAAGGCGAGTCTGCAAACGAAATCGTTCATTTCAGCCGCCTCGTTCCAGGAGACGACGCGGGTGCTCACCGAAGCCGCCGTCAACGGCAAGATCGACACGCTCGAAGGGCTCAAGGAGAACGTCATTGTCGGCCGGCTGATCCCGGCGGGCACCGGCGCCGCCATGACCAAGCTGCGCAAGATCGCCGCCACCCGGGATGCGCTCATCCTCGCCCAAAAGGCAGAGGCCTCGCAGGCTCCGACGCCGCAATTGCCGGCGGCGGAGTAGGGCGCTTCCCCATCGATCCGAAAAAGGCCGCCTCCGGGCGGCCTTTTTTATTGTCGCCGCGGAAAGACCCGTCGCCGAACATGATTTCGCCTGGACCCCAAGCGATGCTTGTCCGCAGGCTGGATTTGTTCTTTTTTGACCGAATCTTCAAATGTGCGGAAAATCCGGTATCCACAGCCAAGCTTTGAACAGTGAATTGCGCCGCACAGGTCACGTGTTTGGAAATCCTCAGACCTGTGCGTCCGCGCACAGCGCTGGCGGGTAATTTAAGGACAGGTCTCGGGAACGGGGCTTGCTGAAGAACCGGAAACGATGGGGATGCGCCATGGCGGCGGACTTTGGAATTCACGCGCCTTCTCAACTACCGGCCGCACGCCAGCCCGGCGTGGCGGGAATGCTGGGCCTGCCCGATTCGGTGCTCCAGCCCCTGCTGGAGGGCGCGCGGGCGCGGGGCCTTGCCGACGCTTTTGAGATGATGGGGCAGGGCGCGGCGTTTCTCGACGGTTCCGGCGTGGTTTTGCATGTCACGAGCTATGCCCGGGCCTGTTTCGGCGGGGCTTTGGCGGTCGCCGGCGGGCATTTGGTGGGTGCCGGCACAGCGTCGAATCAGGCTATTGGCGCAATCGTCGAAGCGGCCCTTGCCGGCGACACCGGGGCTGAAACCACCGTTGCCGCTCCCACAGGGGGCTTGCGTCTGCGGGCCTTCGCCCTTCAGGATGCGCTCAACTCGCCGTATCAGCTGATGAAGGCGGTTATCCTGATCAGTTTCGCTCCGGCGGAAGCTTAGGTCTATATTCAGAAGTCCGCTGGAATATCCGCATCAATTTCCGCATTTTTTGCAGTGCGAAGGGCTTGACGGGCGGGTGGTCCGCGGTTAGGTTCCGCGCACTCTACGAAGAGCCGTAGGTTCGTCACTTCCCGGACGCCTCGTCTTGGACACAGGAACCTAAACGTCTTCGGCCTCACCACGACGAACAGGTCACATCCGGGGCCTCCTTTTAAGGGGAGCTTTGGTCCTAGAGGCAAGATCAGGCGGTTATTCGCGTGATCCTCTGCATGTGCGCGCCGCAACCCCCATGGGGTGGTGGCGCAAACGCTACTGTGCGCTTCGTTCCGCGCGCGCTCTATTCCAGCCTTCGGCGCGGGTTTCCGCTCCAAGGGCTTTACGACCCAGGTTTCCCCGTTCCGTTCCCTAAAAGGACTGAGAATGCCGACGATCAGCCAGTTGATCCGCAAGCCGCGGCACCCCAAGACCTACCGCGAGAAGGCCCGCCACATGCAGGCTTGCCCGCAGAAGCGCGGCGTCTGCACGCGCGTTTACACGACGACGCCGAAGAAGCCGAACTCGGCGCTCCGCAAAGTCGCCAAGGTGCGTCTGACCAACGGTTTTGAAGTCATCGGCTACATTCCCGGCGAGGGCCACAACCTTCAGGAGCATTCGGTCGTCATGATCCGCGGCGGCCGCGTCAAGGATTTGCCCGGCGTTCGCTATCACATTCTGCGCGGCGTGCTCGACACCCAGGGCGTCAAGGACCGCAAGCAGCGCCGTTCCAAATACGGCGCCAAGCGTCCGAAGTAAGGAGATCCCGCGATGTCACGCCGCCACAAAGCCGAAAAGCGCGAATTCATTCCGGACGCCAAGTTCGGCGATCTCGTTGTCGCGAAATTCATGAACTCGATCATGTACGACGGCAAGAAATCTACCGCCGAAACCATCGTCTACGGCGCCTTCGACGTGATCACGTCGAAGACCAAGCAGGACCCGCTGCCCGTGTTTAAGCAGGCGCTTGAGAATGTCGCTCCGGCAATCGAGGTGCGCTCGCGCCGTGTCGGCGGCGCCACCTATCAGGTGCCCGTCGAGGTGCGCATGGAGCGCCGTCAGGCTTTGGCCATCCGCTGGATCATCACAGCGGCGCGCGACCGCAACGACAAGACCATGGTGGACCGGCTCTCGTCGGAATTGATGGACGCCGCCAACAACCGCGGCAACGCCGTCAAAAAGCGCGAAGACACCCACCGGATGGCGGAAGCCAACCGCGCCTTCGCTCACTATCGCTGGTAAGGACACGCGCGCTGCGGCGCGCACGAGGATCGAACGATGCCCCGCGCATATGCTCTTGAGGACTACCGTAACTTCGGCATCATGGCCCACATTGATGCGGGCAAGACGACGACGACCGAGCGGATTCTCTATTACACCGGCAAGAGCCACAAGATCGGCGAAGTGCACGACGGCGCCGCCACCATGGATTTCATGGAGCAGGAGCAGGAGCGCGGCATCACCATCACGTCGGCCGCCACGACCGCCTTCTGGGACGGCAAACGCCTGAACATCATCGACACTCCCGGCCATGTTGATTTCACCATCGAGGTTGAACGCTCGCTGCGCGTGCTCGACGGCGCGGTGGTGGTGCTTGATTCCAACCAGGGCGTTGAGCCGCAGACCGAAACCGTCTGGCGCCAGGGCGACAAGTACAAAGTCCCGCGCATCATTTTTGCCAACAAAATGGACAAGACCGGCGCGGATTTCTACCGCTGCATCGAGGACATCAAAGTGCGCCTCGGCGCCAAGCCCATCGCGATCCAGCTGCCGATCGGCTCGGAAAACAATTTCGCCGGCCTCGTTGATCTCGTGCGCATGAAAGCCGTGATCTGGAATGGCGAGGGCCTCGGCGCCGAGTTTGAAGCCAACGCGCCGATCCCCGACGATCTCAAAGAAAAAGCTGAGGAATACCGGCATTTGATGATCGAGGCCGCGGTCGAGCTCGACGACGACGCTCTCTCCGCCTATCTCGACGGCACGGAGCCCGATGAGGCCACTCTCAAGCGCCTGCTGCGCAAAGCGGTGCTGACCGGGGCTTTCTATCCGATGCTGTGCGGCTCCGCCTTTAAGAACAAGGGCGTGCAGCCGCTGCTCGACGCGGTTGTTGCTTATCTGCCCTCGCCGGTGGATCGCGGCTCGATCAACGGCATCGATTTCAAGACCGGCGCCGAAGTGGTTCGCAATCCCGGCGATGATCAGCCGTTGTCATTGCTGGCGTTCAAAATCATGGACGATCCCTACGGCATCCTCACCTTCGCGCGCATCTATTCGGGCACGCTGGGCAAGGGCCAGGCGCTGTTGAATTCTACCCGTGACAAAAACGAGCGCGTCGGCCGCATGGTGCTGATGCACGCCAACAACCGTGAGGAAATCGCCGAAGCCTATTCGGGCGATATCGTCGCCCTGGTCGGCCTGAAGGACACCCGCACCGGCGAGACCCTTTGCGACCCGTTGAAGCCCGTCATTCTTGAAAAAATGGAATTCCCCGATCCCGTCATCGAACAGGCGGTCGAGCCCAAGACCAAGGCCGATCAGGAAAAAATGACGACGGCGCTGCTGAAGCTTGCCAACGAAGACCCCTCGTTCCGCGTCTCGACCGATCAGGAATCCGGGCAGACGATCATCAAGGGCATGGGCGAACTGCACCTCGAGATCAAGATCGATATTCTCCGCCGCACCCACAAGGTCGAAGTGACCGTCGGCGCGCCGCAGGTCGCCTATCGCGAAATGGTGACCAAGCGCACCGAATGGGACTACACCCACAAGAAGCAGTCCGGCGGTTCCGGCCAGTTCGCGCGCATCAAGTTCGTCGTCGAGCCCAATGAGCCCGGCAAGGGCTTCGAGTTCGTGCCCAAGGTGATCGGCGGCACCGTGCCGAAGGAATACATTCCCGGCGTCGAAAAGGGCCTTGAATCCGTTCTTGGCGCGGGCATTCTCGCCGGCTTCCCCATTGTCGATATGAAGGTCACGCTGACCGACGGCGCCTATCACGAAGTGGATTCCTCGGCGCTCGCCTTTGAAATCGCGGCGCGTCAGGGCCTTCGCGAGGCGCTGCACAAAGCGGGCTGCGTGCTGCTGGAGCCGGTGATGAAAGTCGAAGTCGTCACCCCCGAGGAATACACGGGTTTTGTGATCGGCGATCTCAATTCCCGCCGCGGCCAGATTCAGGGCCAGGACATGCGCGGCAACGCCAACGTGGTCAACGCCATGGTGCCGCTCGCCAACATGTTCGGCTATGTCTCGAACCTGCGTTCGGGCAGCCAGGGCCGCGCCAATTACACGATGCAGTTCGATCATTATTCCGAAGTGCCGCGCAACGAAGCCGAGAAGATTCAGGCAAAATACGCCTGATCCCGTTCAATACCCGCCGTTAAGACCGACCATTCAAAAGTGAAGGAGCCGACCATGGCCAAAGAGAAATTCGCACGCACGAAGCCTCACTGCAACATCGGGACGATCGGGCACGTCGATCATGGCAAGACGTCCCTGACCGCGGCGATCACGAAAGTTCTGGCTGAAACGGGCGGCGCGACCTACACCGCCTATGACCAGATTGACAAGGCGCCGGAGGAAAAGGCGCGCGGCATCACCATTTCGACCGCGCATGTCGAATACGAGACCAAGGCGCGCCATTACGCGCATGTCGATTGCCCCGGCCATGCCGACTACGTGAAGAACATGATCACGGGCGCCGCGCAGATGGACGGCGCGATCCTCGTCGTCTCGGCCGCCGACGGCCCGATGCCGCAGACCCGCGAGCACATTCTTCTGGCCCGCCAGGTCGGCGTTCCCGCGCTGGTCGTGTTCATGAACAAGGTCGATCTTGTTGACGACGCCGAGCTGATCGAACTCGTCGAGATGGAAGTGCGCGAGCTTCTCTCGAAGTATGATTACCCCGGCGACGACATTCCGATCACCAAGGGTTCGGCGAAGGCTGCGCTCGACAATGTGACCCCGGAGATCGGCCACGACGCCGTGCTGAAGCTGATGGAGACGGTTGACGCCTACATTCCGCAGCCGGAGCGCCCGATTGATTTGCCGTTCCTTATGCCTGTCGAAGACGTGTTCTCGATCTCTGG
>JANYFM010000296.1 GCA_025362655.1 Hyphomicrobiales bacterium
GCGTGGGCGCGCGCCGCGCTGGCCGGCGACAAACAAGGCGGGTTGGTGCCCGGCGGCTCCTCCGGCGGCTCGGCCAGCGCCGTCGCCGCGCATCTCTGTCTCGCCGCGACCGCATCCGACACCGGCGGCTCTATCCGCCAACCCGCCGCTTTCACCGGCACGGTCGGCATCAAGCCCACTTACGGGCGCTGCTCAAGGTGGGGCATGGTGGCCTTCGCCTCCTCGCTCGATCAGGCCGGTCCCATCGCGCGCACCGTGCGCGATTGCGCGGTCATGCTGGGCTCGATGGCCGGCTATGACCCGAAGGATGCCACCAGTTTCGACACGCCGGTGCCCGACTACGAGGCCGCCATCGGGCGCTCCGCGCGCGGTCTGAAAATCGGCATTCCCCGTGAATACCGCATCGACGGCATGCCGGCGGAAATCGGTGAATTGTGGGAGCGCGGCATCGCCTGGCTGAAAGCCGCGGGCGCTGAAATCATCGACATATCCCTGCCGCACACCAAGACCGCGCTGCCCGCGTATTATATCGTCGCGCCGGCGGAGGCCTCGTCCAATCTGGCGCGTTACGACGGCGTGCGATACGGCCTGCGCGTTCCCGGCGGGGATATCGCGCAAATGTATGAGAACACGCGGCGCGCCGGGTTCGGCGCGGAGGTGCGCCGCCGCATCATGATCGGCACTTATGTTCTTTCCGCCGGCTATTACGACGCTTATTATGTGCGCGCGCAAAAAATCCGCACGCTGATCAAGCGGGATTTCGAGGCCGTCTACGCCGATGGCATCGACGCCGTCCTGACCCCCGCGACACCCTCCGCCGCCTTCGGCATCGGCGAGAAAACCGCCGCCGACCCGATTGAAATGTACCTCAACGACATCTTCACGGTGACCGTCAACATGGCGGGTCTGCCGGGCATCGCGGTGCCCGGAGGACTGTCGCGCGAGGGCCTGCCGCTGGGATTGCAGATCATCGGCCGCCCCTTCGACGAGGAGACGCTGTTCACGCTGGCCGAAATTCTTGAGCAATCGGCGGGGCGCATCACGCTTCCCAAGCCTTGGTGGGAATGATGGGGCCGTTTGCCAGCGCTGTCGCGTCCGGCTGCCTTGACGCGCTGCGCTGGCTGCTGTGGCTGGTGGCGGCGCTGCTGATCGCGCTGACGGCGGCGCAGGCTTTGCGCGGCGACGCCGATGCGCAGCCGGCGCAGCTGCTGGTCATGGCCGCTGTCTGCGCCGCCGCCGGATGGCTCTGCGGCTGTTTGTCGGGCAAAGCGCTGGCGAAGCGCCGCTGAGGCTTGTCCGCGCCGCCGCCGCCTTTTAGAAGTTTTTTGAATGCCGCCGGCGCGGGGCGCGGCGGCGAAATTTCCGGAATCTCTCCCATGACGCCAGCCGCAACGACCGCTTCAAACCTGATCCAAGGCGCCACAGGCGGCTGGGAGATTGTCGTGGGCATCGAAGTCCATGCCCAGGTCGCCTCGCAATCCAAATTGTTTTCCGGCGCCTCGACGCAATTCGGCGCGGAGCCCAATTCCCATGTGTCGCTGGTGGATGCCGCCATGCCCGGCATGCTGCCGGTCATCAATGGGGAATGCGTGGCGCAGGCGGTGCGCGCCGGCCTTGGCCTGAAAGCGCAAATCCATCTGCGCTCGGTTTTCGACCGCAAGAATTATTTCTATCCCGATCTTCCGCAGGGCTATCAGATATCCCAGTTCAAGAGCCCGATTGTCGGCGAGGGCGCGCTCAGCATTGAGGCGGCGCCGGGGGAACATGCCGTGATCGGCATCGAGCGCATCCATCTGGAGCAGGACGCCGGCAAGTCCATTCACGACCAGTCGCCCGGCAACAGCCTCGTCGATCTCAACCGCTCCGGCGTCGCTCTGATGGAGATCGTCTCGAAGCCGGATATCCGCAGCGGCGCGCAGGCAAAAGCCTATGTGGCGAAGCTGCGCTCGATCCTGCGGGCGATCAGCGTCTGCGACGGCGACATGGAGAAAGGCAGCCTGCGCGCCGACGTGAACGTATCCGTCCGCCGCCCCGGCGCCGGGCTCGGCACGCGCTGCGAAATCAAGAACGTCAATTCGATCCGCTTCATCGGCTTGGCCGTGGATACCGAGGCCCGGCGCCAGATCGGCATCCTGGAGGACGGCGGCTCCATCGCCCAGGAAACGCGCATGTTCGACCCCGCGCGGATGGAGACGCGCGCCATGCGCTCCAAGGAGGAGGCGCACGACTACCGGTATTTTCCCGACCCCGACCTGCTGCCGGTGGAGTTTGACCAAGCCTTCGTCGATGCGCTTGCGGCGTCTCTGCCGGAACTGCCGGATGCGCGCAAAGCCCGTTTTATCAGGGATTACCGGCTCTCCGCGCTGGATGCCGAAGCGCTCGCCGGGGAGCGCGCGACGGCGGATTATTTCGAGGCGGCGGCCCGCCACGGCGGCGGCGCGCGCGACACGCGGGCGCTGGCCAACTGGATGCTCGGGGATGTCGCCGCCCTCGCCAACGGCGCCGGCGTTGAAATCGCGCATGGCCCCGTCGCGCCGGCGCAGCTCGCCGGCATCCTCGATCTAATCGGCGAGGGCGTGATCTCCGGCAAGATCGCCAAAGAGGCGCTGGCGCTTCTTGCGGGCGAAGAGCGCGGAGCCGATCCGCGCGCGCTTATCGAGGCGCGCGGCATGATACAGGTCTCCGACACCGGCGCGCTGGAAGCCGCGGTTGGCGCCATCCTCGCCGCCGATCCCGTCAAAGCCGGGCAGGCGAAAGACAAGCCCGCGATGCTCGGATGGTTCGTCGGGCAGGTGATGAAGAGCACCGGCGGCAAAGCCAATCCGCAGGCGGTGAGCGACATGCTGAAACGCAAACTCGGCATCTGAAACGCGCCGCTCCGCGGCGGAAAAAACGCCCGCAAAACCGCGAATCGATTCGCGCGAATCGGAGGTGTCTGCGCGATTCGCATTCGGCGCATGCGCAAATCCGCGTCGCGCGGGACAAAAAAATACGTCATGCGCAATTTTTTTTTCGTGCCGCCGCGCGCCCTCGCCGCTTGCCGCTCGGCGCCCGTTGTGAATGCGCCGCCGCGCGCGCGCCGCCGCCGCGTCCCGCGCGCGCGCGCGTGCCGCGCCGCTGGC
>JANYFM010000152.1 GCA_025362655.1 Hyphomicrobiales bacterium
GTTTTCGCGCGGTGCCGAAGCGTCCGCCTTGACGGAAGCTTTTTCGGGAGGAGCCCGGTTTGCCTGGAATTTTGACAGCCATGCAAGCAGCGCCGCCCTGTCGATGGGTTTCGTCAGGCAATCATCCATGCCGGCTTCAAGACAGCGGTTTCGCGTCTCCAGCGAGGCGTCGGCGGTGAGCGCGACGATGGGCATCGGAGGCTGATCGAGTTCGACGAACCGCGCCAGTTTCGCCGCCTCAATGCCATTGAGCACGGGCATGTTGACGTCCATCAGCACCAGATCGAAGGCCCCCGCGCCCATGCATTCCAGCGCCTCCTCGCCATTGCCCGCCATGGTGACACGGTGCCCGGCGGTTTCGAGAATTTTGCGGATCACAAGCTGGTTGGTGAGATTGTCCTCGGCAACGAGAATATTGAGATCGCCGGCCGTTGGCGCCGCCGGCTGGAGGGCGGCGGTGTCGCGAATGCAAAGCGCGCGCGCGACGGCCAGGGCGCCGACGATTTCAGCGGCATCAGCCGAAGGAGACAATGCGGTGTTGAAGCGGCTCAGCATGGCGGCGTCGGGCGGTTCGCCGGCGCTCTCCAGCAGCCAGACGAGGGGCGCCCGCCCGCCGGCGGTATTGTCGCCAAACCATTCGGCGGCTGGAGCAAAGGCCGGGCCCAGCGCGCGCTCATCGAGAACGACGACCGGCTTGCCGGCGCCTCTTTCCGAGCCGGTTCCGGAGTCCAGCGGCAAATCGGCGCGCCCGTCGAATGTTGTCAGGTCCGCGCACGCTTCCTCGAACCTCGCGCGCATCCGGCTGTCGGCGGAGATCAGAATGACCGGGTGCGGAAACCGGACAGGCTGCGGGGACTTTGCGGCCTTGCAATCGATTTCAAACCAGAATGCGCTGCCAGCGCCAGGAATGCTTTCGACACCGATGCGTCCACCGCCGCCCTCGACCAGTTGCCGGGCGATGGTCAGGCCGAGCCCGGTGCCGCCGTAACGATCAATGATGGTTTCATCGGCTTGGGAGAAACGCTCGAAAATGCGCTCCTTTGCCTCGGCGGCGATGCCGATGCCGGTATCGCGCACCTCAAAGCGCAGGCGCTGGCCGGAGGCGGCCCCCGCGACCGGCGCGACGCAAATGAGGACGTGCCCCTCGTGGGTGAACTTGACCGCATTGCCGCCGAGATTGACGAGAATCTCCTCGATGTGGCCGAGATTCAACGTCGCCCTTCCCGGCGTGTCGGGCGCGGCATAGAGGCCGATGCGCAGGGATTTCGCGTTGGCCTGCACCGCCAGCATGTCGCGGATATCCGCGAGGAAGGCGAACAGATCGACCTCTTCGCTTTTGACCGGCATTTTGCCGATCTCCATGCGCGAGACATCGAGGATCGAATTGATCAGCGAAGCCAGCGAGCGTCCGGAGCGCCCGATGGTGCGGATCATGTCGGATTGCTCGGAATCGAGACGGCTGTCGGCGAGCAGATCGCTGAGGCCGACGATGGCGTTGAGCGGCGTGCGCAGCTCATGGCTGACACTGGCGAGGAACATCGACTTGGCGCGGCTGGCGGCCTCGGCGGCGCGGGTGGCGGCGGAGAGTTTGCGGATCAGTGTCGCCGCATAGGCGGGCAGGCCGATGAGGCCGAGCGCCAAGCCAAGGCTGAAATCCAGATGGGCTAGCCAGAAAGGCGTCGCCAAAATAACGCAGCCGAAGCCGGCAACAGACACAATGACCGCGCCCGTCATATAGCGCAGCCCGTAACGAAAGCCGTTGCCCAGAATCGCCCACAGGAGAATTGGATAAAGCAACGCGCCCGCGTCGCCGGTCAAATACATGGAATAGGAAAGCGTCAGCAAATCCAGCGCCAGCCCGATGCAGCGCCGCGCATGGGAGACCCCGGGGCGCGCCAGCAGGTGGCCAAACAGCGCAAACGCCATGAGGCCATAAAACGTAAAGACGGGAACCATCGCCTCCATGGTGCGCCCGACGGGATGAGCGCCTGAATTCGACGCCGCTATCCAATACGCCAGCACCAGAAAGTTCATCACGATCCGGTTGATCGAGACCTCGTGCTCGGAGTCCGGCCGCGCGCGCAAAAACAAGCGCATTTTTTTAAAGGAACGCGCGCACGCCTGTCCAATGGACCGGACCGCGCCCGCCGCGTTTTCGCTGTCATCCTGCCGCACTCTGCCTACCCCGCGCGGCCATAACGCTTACGCCCGCAATCTTTCGAAACTCTTCCGCCGGCACGGGGCGGCCGAAAAAATATCCCTGCGCCTCGTCACAGCCTTCCGCCCGCATCGCGGCAAGCTGCCCCGCGGTTTCAATGCCTTCAGCCAGAACCCTGAGGCCGAGGCTGTGGCCGAGGGTCACGATGGCGCGCACGATCGCCGCGTCATTCGTTTCGGATTGGAGATTGCGGACGAAGCTTTGATCGATCTTCAGCCGGTTGACCGGCAGGCGGCTGGCGTAGTTCAGCGAGGAATAGCCGGTGCCGAAATCATCAATGGATATTTTAACGCCGAGATCGAGCAGTTTGCGCAGATCGTGCGCCACCGCCTCAAAGTCTTTAAGCACAACGCCCTCGGTGATCTCCAAATCAAGGCGGCGCGCGTCGAGCCCGCTTTCCGCCAGAGCATTGGCGACCAGCAGCGGAACGTTGCGCTTTTGGAACTGGACCGGGGACATGTTGACGCTGACGCTGAGCGCCTTCCCGTCGGGGCGAAGCCATGTTTTGGCTTCGCGGCAGGCCTCGCGCAATACCCATTCGTTAATGGCAACGATCAAGCCGTTCTCCTCAGCGCGCCCGAGAAAGGCGCCGGGCGCGACGATTCCAGCGCCCGGCCGGTGCCACCGAAGCAGGGCTTCGGCCCCAAAAATCGCGCCTGTCGCCAGATCAATTTGCGGCTGATAGTAGAGAATGAATTCCTTATTTTGGATCGCGCTGCGGAGGTCGGTGTCGAGCGCCGCATCGCGGCGGGCTCTCGCGTGAAGGTCGGCCTCGTAGAAGCTGAAACCATTGCCGCGCTCGGCTTTTGCCCGGTACATTGCGAAATCAGCATTTTTCAGCAGGGTTTCCGGGTCGGCCCCGTCGTCCGGGTGCATTGCGATGCCGACGCTGCATGTGGCGCGCAGCGGGGCGCCCTCGAAACCCGAGCAGCCCGCCACGGTGGCCAGGATCCGCCCGGCAAACTCCGCCGCATCCTCCCCGTTGACGACATGGGTCTGCAACAGGGCAAATTCGTCGCCGCCGATGCGCGCCAGGGTGTCGTGCTCCCGAATCGAACCGCTGAGGCGCGCGCCGATCATCTGGATGAAACGGTCGCCGCCGGAATGGCCGAGCCTGTCGTTGACCGCTTTGAACCCGTCGAGATCGACCATATGCAGCGCGAACCGCTGATCGCCGCGCCGGGCGCGCACGATCAGGCTGCGCATGCGCTCCAGCAACAGGCCGCGGTTGGGCAATCCCGTCAGGGAATCGTGCTGGGCCAAATGCCGCAGATGGGCTTCGATTTTCTTGCGGGCGGTGATGTCGAGCGAACTTGTGAGGATGCCGGACACGCCGCCGGCGGGATCGCGAAGCGGCGATTTGGTGGTCAGGAAGATGTTTTTTTCGCCGTCTTTGCCGGTGATCTCCTCCTCGTAAGGCGGCAAAGCCTTCCCGGTTTCCACCACCATGCGGTCAAGAGCGCAATGGCGGGCGCCCTGTTCCTCGCCAAACAGCATGGCAACGGGCGCGCCGATGACGGCCACGGGATCAATGCCGGTGAAGCCGGCCTGCTGCCCGTTGACAAACAGCACATCGCCGCCGGCGCTGGAGGCGCTGATCATCACGGGCAGGGTGTCGATGACCTGCGCCAGCCGCTCGCGCGAATCGCGCAGCGCATGGACGCGCGTGCGTTCGCTGTCCTCCAGCTTTTTCTCAAGGGAATCGGCGCGGGACTCTAATAAAACCTGCTGATGGCGGAGCTTTAGAAGATTGCGGGCGCGGGTGACGAATTCGTGGTGATCGACGGGGGAATGAAGGAAATCCGTCGCCCCGGCCTCCAGCGCCCGCAGGCGGAAGCTGCGCTCCTCATAAACGGTGATGACGACAACGGGGATGTCGGCGGCTTTGGGAATTTGGCGGAAACGCCTAATCAGTTCCGCGCCGTCGAAATGCGGCATCTTGAAATCGGTGACGATCAGATCCGGCGTATTGAATTCCAGCCACGCCAGCGCCTCGACCGGATCGCCGAAAGAATGAACGATCACGTCCTCCGCGATCGATGCGGCGAGCTTTGTGAAAATATTCCGATTCGTCACGCGATCATCGACGATGACAATCAATGACATGAACACAATCCTTGGCGCAGCGGGCCGTTTCCCCAGTGCCGCGATTATGGACTGACTGTATTAACCAATTGTCTACTGCGCTGTTTACCTTGGGGAAATTGGCGCCTCGCTATATAGCGGCGGCGGCCGGCGTTAAAACACTGCGCAGGAATCCTTGAAGGTCGGCGGTGACGAAATCGACATGGGCATGCGCCGCGCGCTCGCTTTCCCAGGGCTCTCTGTGATCGGCTGTCCCTGACGGGGGGACCACCAGAATGGTGCGCATGCCGCGTGCGCGGGGCGCCTCCAGATTGCGGGCTATATCCTCGAACATCGCGGAGCGCGCGGGATCGACGCCGTGCTTTTGGAAGAAAAGCTCATAGGTCTCCGCCGCCGGTTTTGGCAGCAGGCCGGCGTCCGCAATGTCAAAGACATCCTCGAACAAGCCCTCCAAACCCAGCTTGGCGGAGGTGCGCAGCGCATGATCGCGCGAGCCGTTGGTGAGAATGAGCTTGCGCCCCGGCAGCGCCGCGATGGCGCCCGCCAGCAGGAGGTCCGGCTCAAGGCTGGAGCGGTCGATATCATGGGCGAAGGCGAGAAATCCGGCGGGATCGATCGCGTGCTCCATCATCAGGCCGCGCAGGGTCGTGCCGTAGCGCTGATAATAGAATTTTTGCAGGGCCCGGGCCGACATGGCGTCCATGCCGAACAGCTCCGCCAGATAGAGCGTGATCCGCGCGTCGATTTTCGGCCAGAGATCGCTGCCGGCGGAATAGAGCGTGTTGTCGAGATCGAACACCCAGGTGTCGACATGGGCAAAGGCGGCGCGCCTGCCGCCGGTTTGCTCCATTCGGGTTTCATCTGCGAGCGCTGGAATCGACTTTATCCTTAAGAGGTTTGCGGCCGTCCAGCTTCGCCCGAATGTCTTAACGCGTGATGAGCGTGCCCGCGCCCCCGTCGGTCAGCAGTTCTATCAGGACAGCATGGGGCTGCTGGCCATCAAGGATAACGACGCCCTCAACCCCCTGCTCAATCGCGTAAATGCAGGTTTCGATCTTCGGAATCATGCCGCCGGTGATCGTGCCATCGGCAATAAGCGCGCGGATCTGGCCGACGTTGAGCTGTTTGATCAGTTGTTTGTCCTTGTCCAGCACGCCCGGCACATCCGTCAGGAACAGCAGGCGTTTGGCTTTGAGCGCGCCGGCGATGGCTCCGGCGAACGTGTCGGCGTTGACGTTATAGGTCTCGCCGTCGGCCCCCTGGCACACCGGCGCGAGCACCGGAATGAGGTCGCGGCCGAGCACCTGTTCGAGAACCATCGTATCGACTTTTGAGGGCTCGCCGACGAAGCCGAGATCGAGAATTTTCTCGATGTTGGATTCGGGATCGACAACGCGGGTCACCTTCGAGGCGATGACCATGTTGCCGTCTTTGCCGCAAAGACCGATGGCGCGGCCGCCCTCATTGTTGATGAAGCCGACGATCTGCTTGTTGATGGAGCCGGCCAGCACCATCTCAACAATCTCTACAGTCGCTTTGTCGGTGATCCGCAGCCCCGCCGCGAATTCCGATTTGATGCCGAGCTTTTTCAGCATCGCGCCGATCTGCGGGCCGCCGCCGTGGACGACAACAGGATTAACGCCGGACTGCTCGAGCAAAACCATGTCGCGGGCGAAGCTCCGCGCGACGCTCTCATCACCCATGGCGTGGCCGCCGTATTTCACCACGACGACGGTCTCATCATAGCGCAGCATGTGCGGCAGCGCCTGCATCAGAATTTCCGCCTGATGCCGCGGATCGGTTTTGGATGAATCAGGCATGGGGGCTTCCGGACGCGAAGTGTTGCTGGCTTTTAAGGGTTTCGCCCGCCAATCTCAATTCCAGTTCAGATTTGGGCGGTTCGGCCCGGGGCGTGTCATATGAAGGCGGCTCAGCCTTTGCCGGACGGCGGCTGGCCGCTCCATCCACCGGGGCCGCTTTGCGCGGGCAAACCACCCTCCATGCCGCCCTCCATGCCGCCTTCGATGCCGCCCTCCATGCCGCTGTTCATGCCGCTGTTCATGGCGTGGTCATCCGCGCCGATCGCCGGCGTCCACAGTTTCAACTGGTCGCGCCGCGCCGAATGGCCGCCGAGATCGAAGGCGACTTTGGCGGTTCGAATCGCCGAGGCCATGCAATCGACATAGAGAATGGTTTCCCCCGACGCCGGCCCCGCGACGATTTCGCCGCGCGGATCGATGACCGCGCTGCCGCCTGTGAACCCGGCCGCGGCGGACGCGCTCCACGGCGCGGCCATGGCGGTTGGCGCCAGCACGCAGCCGACGCTCAGCACGTAACAGCCGGCCTGCGCCGCAAAAGCCCGCGACAGCAGCAGGGACGGCGGGAAGAACGAGGCCCGCTTGGGGTCCGGCGCCTCGTATCCCGGCCAAGCCGCGATATGCAGCTGCGCGCCCTGCTCGGCCAGCGCGAAAACCGGCAGCGCCATCTGGTGCTCGCAGCCGCTGAGGCCGCTGATCAGCGCGTAGTCGCGCTGGTGAACCTTGAGGTCGATGGCATCGCCGTCTCCCCATACGGCGCGCTCGTGGGGCGCGGGCCGCAGTTTGCGGTGGCGGGCCAGCACCTCGCCTTCGGAACCGATGAACAACAGTGTCGAATAGAGCGTGCCGCGCGTCATGGGATCACGCTCGCAGACGCCGATCACGACATCAATGCCGCCGGCGCGCGCCGCGTCGCAAAGGGCCTGTGTCTCCGGCCCCGGCACATCGATGCCCAGCGCGAGATAGTCGCCGGCGGTTTCCCACCAAACGTCGCCGGCGGCCGGCGCGAGGGCGTGAAGCGGATAGCCGGAAAGCCATGCCTCGCCAAAGGCGGCTATCCGCGCGCCGCGCGCGGCGGCCTGTTGAATCAGCCGCGCGGCTTTTTCAACGCTCGCCGGCGGATCGCCATAAACCGGCGAGGCCTGAATGGCGGCGACGCGGAAACTCTCGCCCTTTATAAGCAAAGCCGGGCTCCCTCAAATCCGTCAGCGGCGCGCGCGGTCATCTCAGCCCTGCGGCGCCGGCGCGGGGGAATTGCCGCCGTATTCAACAACGAGCGTTGGCGAAATGCGCGCCCAGATGTGGCCGAGGATGCGTTTCCAGCTGTCGCAATAGACGCTGGGGTTGTCGAATTTCCGCTCCGCCGACCAGCGCTGCGCCAGCTGGCCGCCGCCGCAGGCGTCCATATACTCGCAGTCCCGGCAGGTCTGGCAGAGATTGAGGCTGGCCTCATAGGCGGCGCGCCAGCGGAAATCCTTTTGCACGCCCTGGAGGCCGTCGTTCATAACACTCACATCCGTCTTCGTGCTGGCATCGCCGACAATGCGCAGCACGTCGAGCGGCTCCAGCGTGCCATCGCTCATCAGCGTCACCGTCTCGACGGGGCCGAGGCCGATCGTGTCGGAAAAGGCCGCGTCGCCCATCAGGCCCTGGATCATCGCGTCGAGCGTGGATATGCGCACGCCGCGCGCCGCGTAGGTGTCATACCAGGCATCAAACAGCCGAATAAAATAATCCGCGATGGGCGGGGGATTGTCCTCGTGCGTGGCGTCCGGCGGGAGAATATCAAACCGCGTCACGCCAAGCTCATCGACGATATAAGCGAGGATGCGCGCGGGGTCGGTGGCGGGATTGCACACGCTGATGATGCCGGGCTCAAGCCCCGCTGCGCGCAGCTTTTCGATGCCGAGCAGCACGTCGGCATGGGTGCCCCTGCCTTTGAAATCCACGCGGTATTGGTCGTTGATATCGGCGGGGCCGTCGATGCTGACGCTGACGCTGATCTCGTATTTGATGAACAGCGCGGTCCATTCCTCATCAATGAGAATGCCGTTGGTGCAGACGCCGCGCTCTATCATGCAGCCGGTGCGCTCCTCGATTTCGATCAGCCGCTCCTGCAATTCGGCAAAGCGGCGCTTGGGAAACAGCAGCGGCTCGCCGCCGTGGAACACGATCATGAAATAATCTAGGCCGAACTCTTTGATGTGCTCCTCAAGCTTTTCGCAGAAGGCCTTTTCGGCATCGAAGGTCAAAACCGCCGGCTTTTTATAAACCTCGGCGTCGCGGAACCAGTAACAATAAGTGCAGTTGATGTTGCAGCGCGAGGCAAGCTTCACCAGCAAAAAGGTGAACACCGGCGGCTCGCCGGGCGCGGGAGCCTGCGCCGGATTGAACTGGCGGAACGGGTTGGGCGCTGCGTCCGGAATCGTCATGCGCTGGGCGTCTCATGAAGCAATAAATGCCGGTCCCCGCGAAGAGGCCGGCATTTTGGGTGTCGTTTCGCCCGGACGAAGCGGCCGGGCGCGGCCTGCCGCCAAGCCTAGAAGAAGCGGCGGTAGTAGAAGCGCCGATAGCGGTAGAACCGGCGGTAACGGCGGTAGAAGAACCGGCGGTAGCGGCGGTAGAAGAAGCGGCGGTAGAACAGCTGGGCCACCTGCGTGCGGTCGCCGCCTTCGGCGCCGGGCTGGGCTTCCTGCCGGCCTTCCGTGATGATCCCGTCGAGCGCGGGGTTGGTGGATTTCAGCGTGACCGCTTTGTCAGCCGCCTCGCGCGCGACGGCATCGCCGCCAATCGCGGCCGCAGCCCCAAAGCCAACGCCCAGCGCCTTTAATCGATCCAAAAACTTGCGGCGCGACAGGCCCTTGAGATTGAGGTCGTCCTGAATCTGCGTAATTTCCTGCGGCTGGCCGCCCGGTTCGTCGCTCATGCCTGTCTCCCTGATTGCGGGTTTGCGGATGAAAACGCGTTGAAAATTCACTCTAAGCGCGGGCGGCTTTAAGATTTTGCCCAGGACCTTCCGGCAGTCATTTCAAAAAGCTAACAGAGGTCCCGCGCGGAAGCAACAGCGCAAAACGCAATGCCCCGCTCAGACTTTTCCCGCCGCCCGCATCGCGCCCCAAAGCCGCGCCGGCGTGTAGGGAAAATCGAGGTGATGGATGCCGAGCGGGCGCAGCGCGTCCATCACGGCGCAGGCCAGCGTCGGCACCGCTCCGGTCGCGCCGGCTTCGCCGACCCCTTTGGCGCCGAGGGGATTGCCGGGCGCGGGGATCGGCCTGTCATAGAGTTTCAAGCCTTTCAGCTCGTGGGCGCGCGGCATGCAGTAATCCATGAACGATCCCGTCAGCATCTGCCCGCCATCGTCATAGATCACGGCTTCGTCGAAGACCTGGCCGAGGCCCTGCATAATGCCGCCGTGGACCTGGCCCTCGGCCAGCGTGTGGTTGATGATATTGCCGCAATCATCGACGGCGGTGTAGCTCATCAGTTCGCATTCGCCGGTTTCGGCATCGATCTCAACCTCAGCCACATGCGCGCCGGTCGGGTAGGCGCGCGCCGCGGGCATGCCGAATTTCGTGTCGAGCGGGCTCTCGCCCTTGGCGGCGTGTATTTTGGCGAGTTCGAGAATTCCAACGCCCAAATCCGTGCCGCGCACGACGTATCGTCCGCCGGTGAATTCGATATCGGCTTCTGCAGCCTCCAAATGCTTTGCGGCGAGATCGCGGCCTTTCCTGACAGTTTCGCGCGCCGCCAGCAGCAAGGATCCGCCATGCGACATAAGCGAGCGCGAACCGATCGTGCCGTCGCCGCGAAGAGCCGGGCCGTCGGGATCGCTGAAGCGCAGGGTCACGTGCTCGGATTTGACGCCAAAGACCTCCGCGACGATTTCCGGGAACACCGTCTCATGGCCCTGCCCCGAAGGGCCGGAAACCGTGTAGATGGTCGGGTTGCCGGAGGCGCCGAACTGGATCGCGGTTTCCTCCACCGGGCTGGAGCCGCCGCCCGCCGGCTCGACAAAGACGCAGGCGGAAATGCCGCGCAGCTTGCCGCGCGATTTCGCCTCCGCGCGGCGCGCCTCGAAACCCGCGTGATCGGAATGTTTCAGCGCGTCGTCGAGCAGGCCGGCGGGATCGCCGCTGTCATATTCCGCGCCGGTCGGGGTTTTGTAGGGGAAAGCCTCTTTGGGGATCAGGTTGCGGCGGCGCAATTCGACGCTGTCGATGCCCATTTCCCGCGCCGCCTCATCAGCAAGGCGCTCCATCAGATAAGTGACGTTGGGACGCGCCGCGCCGCGGTAGGGCGTCGTCGCGGTTGTGTTGGTGAGCACCAGGCGATGCAGGCCGTGCACGGCGGGGGTGCGGTAGAGATTCATGATGTTGCCCGAGGGCGCCAGCGTGTTGGTAAACCCGCCGGGGGTTGAAAGATAAGCGCCGCCATTAATGATCCACTCGATGCGCAGGCCGAGGAAATGCCCCTGCGCGTCAAGCGCCAGCTCGCCGTGAAGCTTGACGCCGCGGCCGTGATGATCGCTGACGAAAGTCTCGGCGCGCGTCCCCAGCCATTTAACCGGCCGCCCGGTCCTTTTTGCGGCCAGCATGAGCGCGCAATATTCCGAATAGGCCTCGCCCCGGATGCCAAAGCCGCCGCCGACATCGTGGGCATGAACGCGCAGCTTTTCCTCGGGAACGCCGGTGCCGACGCTGAGCCCGTGGCGCATGCCGGTCAGGCCTTGGGAGGGCACGTAGAGGTCGTAAACGTCCTTTTGCGCGTCATAAATAACGCTCGCCGCTTTCGGCTCCATGGGATTGCCGGAAATGCGTTTGGCATCGAGCGACAGCTTTGTCACGTGGGCGGCTTCGGAGAATGCCTTGTCGGTCTTGTCTTTCGAGCCGTATTCGAAATCGAAGGCGAGATTGTTTTCGATTTCCGGATAGAGCAGCGGCGCGCCGGGGGCGAGCGCCGCCTCCGCATCAATGACGGCGGGCAGATCGCCGTAATCCGCGATGATTTTTTCGGCGGCTTCCTGCGCCTGCGCGGCGGTCTCCGCGATCACCAGCGCCACCTCCTGGCCGACAAAGCGCACGCGCGACTCGGCCAGCACCTCGCGGTGGGGGTTGCGCAGTTTCATGCCGGCTTTGCCGGGGAATTTGATCAGCGCCGGGGAGGAGCCGAATCCGGCGGCCTTGGTGTCCGCGCCGGTGAGGATCGCCAGCACGCCCGGCGATGCGAGCGCCTCTTCAAGGTCGAGTCCCAGAAGTTCCGCATGGGCGCGGTCCGAACGCAGAAAATGCGCATGGGCCTGATTGGGGAAATTCCAATCCGAAGTGTATTGCCCCCGCCCGGTCACCAGCCTGAAATCTTCGCGCCGCCCGTTAAATTTGCCGCTCATCTGCCCACCTGAATTGACCACGATCAGCGACTATCCTGGAGAGGCGGCGCCGGGCGCGCAAGGGGGCTGGATGACGCGGCGCCTCAAAGCGGCAGCGCGACTGACGAACCAGCCGCCCCGGTTGAACCCGCCCGCGCCCTTCACGCCGCCCGCCGTCTCCGCTATGCTGCCGCCATCGAGACGCCGGGAGGCCCCATGAACGAAGCCATCTCTGCCAGCGGCCCTGCCGCCGCGCCTCTGCCGATGGGCGTCTATGTGGATGTCGCCAACATGGATTGGCAGCCTTCACGCATCGCGGGGTCGCGGCAGAAGACGCTGTATTCAGACCCGGAAACCGGCCGCTCGACGGTGCTGTTCGAGCTTGCGCCGGGGGGCGTCATTCCGTTTCACGAGCATCCCGAGCTGGAGCAGACTTTCGTGCTGGAGGGCTCGCTGGAGGATGATCAGGGCGTGTGCAGCGCCGGCAATTTTGTCTGGCGCCCGGCGGGAAGCCGTCACACCGCCCGCTGCCCCAACGGTGCGAAATTCATCGTATTTTTCATGAAGCCGCCGCTGCGCCTGCCGCCGCCGGCTTGATTTCACCCATCCCTTCAGCAAACCAGGAGCCCGCCATGGACGACATGCACATCCGATCCCTCACCACCCCTTCGCGCCTCCCCGTCGAGCGCCGGCAATTCCTGTTCATGACAAGCTGCGCCGCCGGATACGCCGCTGCGGCCGGGCCGGTCGGCGCGCAGGTCATCACCACGTCAGCCGAAGGACTTACCGCCGGCGAAGTGAAAGTCGCCTCGCTCGGCGTCGATATTCCGGCATATCGCGCGCACCCCGCCAACGGCGGTCCGTTCCCGACCATCGTGGTGATTCAGGAAATCTTCGGCGTCCATGAGCATATCAAAGACATTTGCCGCCGCCTCGCCAAGGCCGGCTATTACGCCATCGCGCCGGAGCTTTACGCGCGCCAGGGCGACGCTTCGAAATACACCGAAATTCCGAAACTTCAGGAGGAAGTGGTGTTGAAAGTGCCGGACGCGCAGGTCGCCTCCGACATAGACAATGCCGTTGCCTTCGCCAAAGCCAGCGGCAAGGCGGACACGGCAAAACTCGGCGTGATCGGTTTCTGCTGGGGCGGGCGCCAGGTGTGGCTGACCGCCGCGCGCAATCCCGCGTTTAAAGCGGGCGCGGCATTCTACGGGCCGCTGGCCGGACAGCCCAACGAGCTTCGTCCCAAGACCGTTCTTGACCTCATCAAGGATATCAAAACGCCGGTGCTGGGTCTCTACGGCGGCGCCGATGCGGGCATTCCCCAGGATCAGGTGGAGGCTGCGAAGGCCGCGCTGAAAGCCGCCGGCGCGCCCTCTGAGATCATCGTCTTTCCGGACACGCCGCACGGGTTCAACGCCGACTACCGCCCGAGCTTTCGCAAACCCGTCGCGGACGAGGCCTGGGGCAAGGCCATGGCCTGGCTCAAGAAGAACGGCGCCGGTTGACGCTGCCAGGCGTTGCCTCTAGCTCTGACCGCCATAAACTTGGGGCCGCCCGCGCGGCGGCCCTTTAAATTTAGTCAACACCGCGTTGCGGAAGCGCCCCGCGGGCTGACCGGGCGGTTGCCGCGGAAAGCGGGCGGGAGAGACGAAACAACTCATGATGACCGCCCCCGTGAAGGATGCCGCCGCCCCCGCCTCCGGCGCTGAAATCAAAATCCGCATCCGCAATCTCTATAAAGTTTTCCCGACCAAAAAAGGTCCGTTCACCGCGCTCGATGATATCAATCTCGACATTCCCCGCGGCTGTTTTTTCATGATCGTGGGGCCGTCGGGCTGCGGCAAAACCACGCTGCTGCGCATACTCGCTGGGCTGGATGAGCACACATCGGGCACGCTGGAGATTTCCGCGCCGGCCCGCAACCGGCCCGGCAATTCCATGGTGTTCCAGGGCGATTCCCTGTTTCCGTGGATGAACGTCTGGGACAATGCCGCCTACGGGCTGGCGATGCGCGGCCGCCCGAAGGCTGAGATCAAAGAAGTAGTCGGCCATTATCTCAACCGCACCGGCCTCGCCAAATTTCACGATCTTTATCCGCACCAGCTTTCGGGCGGCATGCGCCAGCGCGTCTCCATCGCGCGCTGCTTTGCCAACGATCCCGACATTTTGCTGATGGATGAGCCTTTCTCCGCGTTGGACGAGCAGAACAAGGTGCTGCTGCAGGAAGAGCTGCTGCGCATCTGGGAGGAGACGCGCAAGACCGTGATGTTCATCACCCATTCCGTCGACGAGGCGGTGACGCTGGGCGACCGCATCATGATCATGACGGCGCATCCGGGGCGCACCAAAGTGATGGTGGACGTGCCCTTCGAGCGGCCCCGCAGCGTGCTGGAGCTGCGCGCGAGGCCGCAATACGGCGAACTCGTGTATAATATCTGGGGCCACCTCAAAGACGAGGTTCAGCGCGCCCGGGCGCAGGACGAGGGGAGATAATATGACCGACGCCGCAGAATCCTCCGCGCCGCAATCGATTATCCGCGCCGCCAAAGCCTCGGCCCAGGCCTCCGGCGGGCTGAGCCGCGAGGCGGTCGAGCGGCTGATGAATCTCATTTCGCCCATCGCCCTCATCGGCGTGTGGGAACTTGCGGCGCAGCTCGGTTTTATCGACGTGCGGTTTTTTCCGCCGCCGTCGAAAATCTTTCAGGTGATGTGGAAGATGATCGAGAACGGCCTGCTGATGAAACACGTCGGCGCCAGCCTGCAACGATTGTTTTGGGGCATTCTTTACGGCGGCGTCCCCGCCCTCATTCTCGGTGTCGCCATGGGCCTTTACCGCAATCTGCGGATGATCGTGGAGCCGGTGATCTCCGCCACCTATCCGATCCCCAAGAGCGCCATCCTGCCGCTGATCCTGCTGATTTTCGGCCTCGGCGAAGCCTCGAAAATTGTCATGGTGGCGAGCGGCGTGTTTTATCCGATCCTCATCAACTCCATGGCCGGGGTGCTGGAAATCCCGAAAACCCATTTCGATGTGAGCCGCAATTTCGGCGCGAGCCGTTTCCAAACCTTCAGAACCGTGGCGCTGCCCGGCGCGCTGCCGCTGATCATGACCGGCGTCAAGCTGGGCGTGGGCCTCGGCCTTGTGCTGATCGCCATCGCGGAAATGGTCGGCGCGAAAAGCGGCCTTGGCTATATGATCTGGAACGCGTGGGAGATTCTCTCGGTTGAGACGATGTATGTCGGCCTGATCACGATTGCCGCGCTGGGCCTCGTGTTTTCGCTGGCGCTCAACGAGATCGAACGGCTGATCGTGCCGTGGCGCTCGGCGCGCTGACGGGGGCCGGGCCCCGATGAGCATAACGGGGGCCGCCGGCGCTGAGGGCTACGCCGCGTTCCGCTCGCGCGATTTCCGCCTGCATTGCGCCGCGCGGCTGATCATGGGCGTCGCTTTGTCGATGCAGGCGACAGCCATCGGCTGGTATGTTTATTCCGTCACGGAAAGTCCGCTGGCGCTGGGCCTCACCGGCCTCGCAACCTTCCTGCCGGCGGTGTTTCTCGCGCTGTTCACCGGCCATGTCGCGGACACGCAAAACCGCCGGGTGATTGTCACCATTTGCTTCGCGGTTTTCGCGCTCGCCTCGCTCGGACTGCTGTTCGCGGCCGCCTCCCGCACGGAAGATGTGCGCTGGATTTACCTGTTCACATTCATCGCGGGCATGGCGCGGGCTTTCGCCAATCCGGCGGCGCAGGCGCTGACGCCGAACCTTGTGCCCAAAGAGCATTTTGCCAATGCCGTCACCTGGTATTCCTCCGCTTGGTCGGCCGCGCGCATCCTCGGCCCCGCCATCGGCGGCTTGCTGTATATCGCCGGCCCCGCTGTGCCTTTCGCGGTTGTGTTCGCCGGCTTTGCCATCGCCACAATCCTCGTCTGGCTGATCTCCACCGGCGGCGCCCCGGCCAAAGCCGGGCGCGGGCCGGTGACCTGGGCGACGCTGAGCGCGGGGCTGCATTTTATCGCTTCGCGCAAGGTGCTGCTTGGGGGAATTTCCCTCGATCTCGTGGCGGTGCTGTTCGGCGGGGCCATGGCGCTGCTGCCCGCTGTTGCGAAGGATATTCTGCACACGGGGCCGTGGGGGCTGGGCCTGCTGCGCGCCGCGCCCGCGATCGGCGCCATCTCCATGGGAGCGGCGCTGGCGCATTGGCCGATCCGCGGCGGCGCCGGCAAAAAAATGCTGGCCGCTGTGGGGGTTTACGGCCTCGCGACGGTGCTGTTTGGCGTTTCACAAAACCTGCTGTTGTCAATGCTGATGCTCGCTGTCGCCGGCGCCGCCGATCAAATCAGCGTTGTCGTGCGCCATACGATGGTGCAGGCGGAGACGCCCGACGAAATGCGCGGACGCGTCGCCGCCGTCAATTCGATCTTCATCAGCGGCTCTTCCGACCTCGGCGAATTCGAATCCGGCGCGACGGCGGAATGGTGGGGCACAGCGCCGGCGATCATTGCCGGCGGCGCGGCGACGATTGCTTTTGCGGCGCTGTGGGCGGCCATATTTCCCGATTTGCGCAACCGCGATAAGCTGGTCGGGAAATAGTCCAGCGGAGGCAAACATGCGGACATCCCGACGAACCCTGCTGAAAAGCGCCGCCGCAAGCCTGCTGCCGGCGCCCGCCATCGCTCAATCGGGCTGGCCATCCCAGCCGATCAAAATGATTGTGACGCAGGCGGCCGGCGGCACGCCGGACATCGTCTGCCGCCTCGTCTGCGAGCGGTTGTCACGGGCGCTGGGCCAGCAGGTGTTTGTGGAAAACCGCCCGGGCGCCGGCAATGTGGTTGGCGCGCAGGCGGCGGCGCGCGCCGCGCCGGACGGCAACACGCTGCTGTGGGCCACCGCCGCCTCGCTGATCACCAACGTGTTCACGGTGAAGGCGCTGCCTTACGATCCGCGCAGGGATTTCGTCACCGTCGCGCGCGCCGCGCGCGGGCCGTTTCTGCTGGTCGCCAATCCCGGGCTGCCCGCCAACAATCTGCCGGAACTGATTGCGCTGGCAAAGGCGAAACCCCGGGGGCTGAATGTCGCCACCGACGGACCGCGCAATTTCAGCGGCCTCGTCGCGGCCTGGCTGATCCGCAGCGCCGGCGTCGATATCAATCCCGTGCCCTATTCGGCGATGCCGCAGGGCGTGCAGGATGTCATCGGCGGGCGCGTCGAACTTGCCATTCTCGCCATACCCAGCGCCGGGCCGCAAATGGCGGCGGGGATGCTGAAACCCATCGCCATCACCTCGGCGCAGCGCGCGCCGGGTTATGAGCAGGCGGCGCCCATAGCCGACACGATCCCGGGTTTTGATTTCTACGGCTGGCTTGGGGTTTCCGCCCCCGCCGGCGTGCCGCGCCCCATTTTGGAGCGGCTCAACCAAGAGATAAGCAAAATCCTCGACACCGCCGAGTTTGCCGGCCCCTTGGCTAAAATGGGCTTCTATTCCATGGGTGGCGCGAGCCTTGAGAAAGCGAACGCGGATGTCGAGGCGGAATTCGCGGTATGGCGCAAGGTGGTCACAGATATCGGGCTGGAGCCGGAATAGGTTATGGCTTAAACAAATTTCATCCGGAGAATCCCGCCTTGCCCAAAAGCACCACAGCCTGCCCCGCCAAAACCTGCGCGAAGCCCGACGCTCCCCAAGAGGCCATCGCCTCCGGTCTGCTGGCCAGCGCCGGCGTCAATGCCGCTTGGACGGCGCAGGCGCGGCGCTGCACCCAATGCGGCTGCGTCTATTCGGTGGAGGACGAGGCCCTCACGGTCCGCGGCTATTACAACAACCCCATTTTCCCAGAGGGCTGGCGGCCGATCTACGTTTAGCACGCCGCGCGCGAGGCCGCGTTAATCATAGTTTCCAATGTGTTAACACCGGCAGGCGGAACCCTTGCTATTTGCCCTCTTTTTGCCCTATCAGCCATACACTTATCGCGCCTTGGCTCCGGTCCCCCGGACGGGCTGAACGTTTTATCCAGGGAAATGGGAGGTTGGCGCATGCGCGCACGCGTTTTGGCGCTTGTTGGACTGATGGCCGCATCAACGGCCTTCGCGAAGGACGCGAGCCCCGATAACATTCGGGGCCTCTATCTCACCACGGATTTCCCGGTCGTGCAGCTGCGCGCCGGAGAGGAGACCAGCGTTCCCCTCACCATCTACAATTACGGGCTCAAACCCCAGCGCACGGCGCTGACGGTGATTGACGCGCCGGCCGACTGGAAACCCTCGCTGGAGGGTTCGGGCAAGCCCGCCAGCGCCGCTTTCGTCGATTATGACGGGCGCGCCAGCCTGACTCTCAAGTTCAACATTCCCGCCGCCGCCAAGCCCGGCGTCTACAAGCTCAGCGTTAATGCGGAGGGCGAGGACGGCAAATCCTCATTGCCGATCACCATCAATCTTGCCGAGCCGCTGGCCGCCAAGCTGACAGCGACGCCGAAATTCCCGGTGCTGAAAGGCTCGCC
>JANYFM010000159.1 GCA_025362655.1 Hyphomicrobiales bacterium
GGGGATGGTTTCGTGTGGATCGCCGCTGAAGCCTCGGCGGCGAGGTCGGCGCGCGAATATATTGTCGGCGCGCGCGGCCATCCGCGCGAATGGGTGAAAGCCGCCGGCTATTGGAAGCGCGGTCAATCCGAGGTGAATGAGCGCATCGAGGATTGAGGAGGGGCGAAGCGGAACTGCGCGCTGCGCTGGCCATGGCGCAGCCTGACGGCCCGGGACGCGCGGCGCGCAAAACCGCCAAACTGATTCTCGCGGCGATCCTGGCCGGGCAGGGGCGGCGGGGCGAGGCGCAGATGATGGCGGCCGAGTTTTGTGGGACGGCCAAAAAGGACCCGGCGCGCGTGTTCATGGACAAGGCGAAACTCTGCGTTTGACGGGCCGCGGCGCAGGGCGCTGCGCCGGCTTTGGCTTGCGCGCGCTGGAGTTGACCGCTAGAGGGCGGCGGGCCGGCGGATGTTCGCTCCGGGCGGCGTGTTCGCGCGGGAGGCAAATCTTTGCGGCGTTTCATTGGGGCTTTTACGGCGCTCACCGCCCTCGCTGTGCCTTCGTGCGCCGCGCTCGCGCAATCGCCGGCTGATGTCTATAAAGGCAAAACCATTGACGTCGTTGCCGGTTTCACCGTCGGCGGCGCTTATGACGTTTACGCGCGGCTTTTGGCGCGCCACATCGGGCGCCACATTCCCGGCGCGCCGCTTGTCGTGCCGCGCAATATGGAGGGGGCGGGAAGCCTGCGCCTCGCCAACTGGCTTTATCAGGTCGGGCCGAAAGACGGCACGGTCATCGGCACTTTCGGGCGCGGCGTGGCTTTTGACCCGCTGCTGGGCGTTCAGGGCGCCGCGTTCGACGCGACGAAATTCAACTGGATCGGCAGCGCCAATGACGAGGTCAGCGTCTGCGTGGCGTGGACCGCAAGCGGGATCACTTCCATCGAAGACGTCATAGCGCGCGAACTGATTGTCGGCGGCTCCGGCGGCAGCGCCGACACCGATCAGTTTCCCAAAATTCTCAACGGCGTCATCGGAACCAAAATGAGGCTGATCGTCGGCTATCCCGGCGGCAATGATATCAATCTCGCGATGCAGCGCGGCGAAGTCAAAGGGCGCTGCGGCTGGTCATGGTCGAGCGTCAAATCAACGCAGGCGGCCTGGCTGCGCGATAAAACCATTTCGGTTTTGGTGCAGCTTTCTTTCGCCAAACACGCGGATTTGCCTGATGTGCCTCTGGTGATAAATCTGGCGAAGACCGATGAGCAGCGGCAAATTCTCAAAACGATATTCGCGCGGCAGGTGATGGGCCGCCCGTTCGCCGCGCCGCCGGGCACGCCCAAAGAGCGGGTTGAGGTTTTGCGCCGGGCTTTTGACGCGACGATGAAGGACGCGGACTTTCTCGCGGAAGCGGAGAAAATCGGCATCGAGATCACGCCGGTCTCCGGCGAAAAGGTCCAGGAGCTTGTCGCCGAGGTCTATAAGATCACGACGCCGGAGCTGGCGGGGAAAATCGCGGCGATGTTGAAGTAGCGCGGCGCGGCGGCCGCGTTCGATTAAAGACGGCGCAAACGCGGCGGGTCAGCGGAGGAATCAGAATGGCGTTTTCGGCATGGCGCGGCATTGCCGGCATCATTCATCCCACGCTGCGGCCGGGCGCGCTGGAGGAATTCATCCGCCTGCTGCCCGAGGGCATCGGCGTGCTGCCGCTGTTCATCAACATCCGCAAAGGCACGCGCGAGGAATTCGCCACGGTCATGGGCGCCTATGAGGAGCAGATCGCGCTGCTGGCCGAACAGGGCTGCGACGCGATCCATCCCAACGGCGCGCCGCCTTTCATGGTTCACGGCCTCGCCGGCGAGGCGGAGATCACGCGCGCCTGGGAGCGCAAATTCAGCACGCCGATTTTCACGGCGGGGCAGAACCACATCAGCGCTTTGCGGGCGCTGAAAGTGAAAAGCATCGCCGGCGCGAGCTATTTTCCCGGCGAAATCAACAAGACTTTCGCGCAGTATTTCACCGATGCGGGTTTCGAGGTGAAGTGCATGGAGGGCATGGATGTGCCCTTCAACAAGGCGCAGGAGCTGTCCGGCGAAAGCGTTTACGCGCATATTAAAAAGCATTTTCTGAAATGCGGCGGCGCGGACGCGGTTTATATGCTGGGCTCTGGCTGGCGCACGCTGCACATCATCAAAACGCTGGAGGACGATTTGAGGGTCCCTGTTGTGCATCCCGTGCCGGCGCGGGTCTGGGAGTTTCAGCAGCGGCTGAATGTGCATGAGCCGAGGGCCGGCTACGGGCATCTGCTCGCGTCGCTGCCGGCGATGGTTTGAAGCGCGGGGGATATGCCATGTTGAATTCAAACGCGCTCAGGGCGCTCGCCGCGTCGCTCGCCCTCTGCCTTTGCGCGTCCGGCGCCCGCGCGCAAAGCGCCGAGGCCTTCTACAAAGGCCGCACGGTGCAATTGCTGATCCCGACATCGCCGGGCGGAAACTATGATCTTAACGGGCGGCTTGCCGCGCGGCATCTCGGGCGGTTCATACCCGGCAACCCGAACGTTGTGCCGCAAAACCTGCCGGGCGCGGGCGGGATGCTGCTCGCCAACCGCCTTGCCAACACCAGCGACCGCGACGGCTCGATCCTCGCGATCATCGAGCGCGGCACGCCGCAGCTTGCCTATGAGGGCGATGTGAATGCCCGCTTTGATCCGCTGAAACTGACGTGGCTGGGCTCGCTGTCGTCCTATGCCGATGATGCCTATCTGCTGCTGGTGATGGACCGGCATGCGGCGCGGAGCGTCGATGATTTGAAAAAGCCCGGCATTGTCGCGCGGCTCGGCGGCGACAAGCCCGGCTCGACCAATCTCACTTTCGCGATTCTGGCGCGCGATCTGCTGGGGCTGAACGTGCAGGTGGTGCGCGGCTATGCGGGGGCCGCGCCGATGTTTTTGGCGATGCAGGGCGGCGAGCTTGACGGCCAGGTGATCGGCCTCGGCTCGGCGCGCGGCGGCCAGCCGGCGCTGTGGAACGCCGGGCAATTGCGGCCGCTGCTGCAATTCGGCCGGCTGAGCCGCGCGCCGGAATTGCCGGGCGTGCCGACGGCGCGCGAACTGACGGGTGATCCCGCCGCGCTCGCGCTGCTGGAATTCGCTGAAATATCCTTCTTCATGGCGCTGCCGTTCGTCGCGCCGCCGGATATGCCGCCCGAGCGCGCCGCCGCGCTGAGGAAGGCCTTCTCCGATATGATGCGCGACCCCGCCTTTTTGGAGGACGCGCGCCGGTCCGGTTTTGGAATCACGCCGGTTGACGCCGACGGCGTGCGCGGGCTCATTTTGCGCATGGCGGCGACGCCGAAAGACGTGCTGCGCCGCTATGCGGAGATCGTCGCGCGCGGGCGCGAGTGATGCCCCGCGCTCATTCGCCTTTGAACACTGGCTTGCGCTTTTCGGCAAAGGCGCGCTGCGCCTCCTTTGTGTCGCGCGTGCGCGACAGAGCCACGGTCTGCGACTGCTCATAACGGTAGCCGTCGCGCAGCGGCATTTCCTCGGTCAGGCCGAACGAGCGCTTTGCCGCCTCCACCGCGAGGGGGCTCTTGGCGGCGATGGCGCGCGCGATGGACATCGCCTCGTCCATAAGCCTGTCCCGCGGCACGCAGGCGGAGACCGCGTTCATGCGCAGCAGTTCAGGACCGGTGATGCGTTTGGCGGAATAGATCATCAGGCGCGCGTCGGACTGGCCAAAGAAGCGCAGCACATGGCGCACGCCGCCTGCAAGGCCCACATCGACCTCGGTCATCGACAGGAAGGCTTCCTCGGCGGCGATCAGAATATCGCAGCACAAAGCCAGCACGCAGCCCGCGCCGATGGCGGGGCCATTGACAGCGGCGATGACGGGCTTGCCGCATTCCAGCACCGCATCGAACGCGGCGCGCACGAGGCGGTTGTGGCGGGGAAATGCGCCGGGCTCGCTGACGTCGGGCCGGGCGCGCAAATCGGCGCCGGCGGAGAAGGCGCGGCCTTCACCGGTCAGCACGATGGCGCGGACCTCCCTCATGTCGTGGAGGGCATCGAAAATGCGCACGATCTCGGCGCGGAAGATTCCGTCCTGCGCGTTGACAGGCGGCGCGCGCATGGTGACGGCGGCGATCTGATCGGCGATCTCCACGCCGAAGCGCTCAAGGTTTTCGAAGGCGCTCATGTCATCTCTCCGCTGGCGGTTTTGCGGCGGGCAGGCGCGCCAGCCAGCCGTCGCCGCCGGGCAGGGGCTCAAGCGGCGGCGCAACGCCGTCGGGCAGGGGAATATCGTGAGCGTTCAGCGTCATCGACACCATCGTGTAATAGCCGATGAGCGCGGTGAGCTCGACAACGCCGCGCGCGCCGAATTTTTCCGTGATGGCGCTGTAAGCGGTGTCATCGACATGGCCGGTCTGCTGCATCTGACGGGTGTATTCATAGACGGCGCCGTCATCGGCCTCGTCAAATTGCGGCGGCTCGCCTTTGCGGATGGCATCGACCGCCGCCGCCGGCAGGCCCGCGGCGAGGCCGGCGCGCGCATGGACCCACCATTCGATTTGGCTGGTCCAGCGGCGCCCGGTGACGATAATGGCCAGCTCGTTGAGGCGCGGGGGAAGACAGGTGCCATAGCGCAGGAACTCGCCGAGCCTGGACCAGCGCTCCGCCAGATCGGGGCTGTGAATGGCGGCGCGCAGCGGGCCGATGACGACGCCGCGCGGGCCGGACACAACGGAATCGTGGACGCGGCGCTGCGCGGGCGTCATCTCTTCGGGGCTTGGCAGGGGTATGCGGGCCATGGATTTTCCGGTTCGTCAGATGATGCCGTTTTGCGCGAGGCCGCCGGCTTGCGCCGCGTCGATGCCAAGCTCGCGAAGAATTTCCAAGGTGTGCTGCCCCAGCAGCGGCGGCGCGCGCTCAAAGGCCAGCGGCGCGCCCGCAAACCGCATGGGGCTGACCACCTGCGGCACGGCTCCCGCGAGGGGATGCGGCAGATGGCGCAGCATTTCCCGGTGCCGGATCTGCGGGTCGTCAAAGACCTGGCTGATTTCATTGATCGGCGCGCAGGGGACGCCCGCGGCGTCGAGCGCGGCGGATAATTCAGCGCGGGTGAAGCGCGCGAATTCGCCGGCGAGCAATGCCGTCAGCTCCGCGTTGCCGCGCACCCGCGAGGCATTGGCGGCAAACTTTTCGTCTCGCGCCCATTCAGGCCGGCCAATGGCTTCGCACAGTTTGGCGAACTGTCCGTCATTGCCGACCGCCAGCGCGAGATGCCCGTCGGCGCAGGCAAACACATCCTGCGGCTGAATGTTGGGATGGCGGTTGCCGCCGCGCCCCGGCGCGCGCCCTGAAAGATGAAAGTTCATCGCCTGGTTGGCCAGCAGCGCGGCGGCGACATCGAACATGGCGAGATCGATGGCCTCGCCTTCGCCGGTTTGATCGCGCCCGGCGAGGGCGCCGAGGATCGCGGCCGCCGCATACATGCCGGTCATAATGTCGATCACGGGCACGCCGACCTTTTGCGGGCCGCCGCCGGGCTCGCCGTCGCGGCCGCCGGTGACGCTCATCAGCCCGCCCATGGCTTGGATGGCGAAATCATAGGCCGCCTGATCGCGGCGCGGGCCGTCCTGGCCAAAGCCGGTGACCGAGCAATAGATCAGCCGCGGATTGAGCGCGCGAAGACTTGCCGCGTCGAGGCCGTAGCGCTTGAGCGCGCCGGCTTTGAAATTTTCAATGACGATATCGGAGGCGCCCGCCAGCGCGCGGATGATCTCCTGGCCCTCGGGCCTCGCCATATCGATGGTGACAGAGCGCTTGCCGCGGTTGACCGAAAGGTAATAGCCGCTCTCGCGCGTCGGAGCGCCGTCCATGTCCTTCAGAAAGGGCGGCCCCCAGGCGCGGGTGTCGTCGCCGGCGCCGGGGCGCTCAACCTTGATCACATCGGCGCCCATGTCGGCGAAAATTTGCGTCGCCCAGGGCGCGGCCATGATGCGCGAGAGATCGAGCACGCGGATGTGTTTCAGCGGCCCCTGGCGCGGCGGCGGCTCAGAGGTCATCGACAATTTCCGTGGCGCGGACCGAGGGGCGCTGTTTGAAAGCGTCGTGCCAAGCCGCGAGCGCGGGCCGGCCGGCGCGCCAGTCGTCATCGCGAAAACGGAAATCGAGATAGGACAAGGCGCAGCCGACGGCGATATGGCCGATGCCGAAGGGCGCGGCGGCGAGGGCCGGCGCCTGCGCTTCGAGATGGTCAAGGCAAGCATGGGCTTTCAGCGCAAAAGCCGCGAGCCAGCTTTGGGTCTGTTTGTCCCGGGGCTTGTCGCGCTCGTTGCGCCAGAGCACGAGCGTGTCGAGCAGGCCGCTGCCGAGCGCGTGGCGGGTCAGCGCGATGGAGCGTTCAAGCCCGCGGGCCGGAATCAACCGCCCGCCGCCGGCGAGAGCGTCGAGATAGTCTGATATGACGAGGGAATCGTACAGCGCGGTTCCATTGTCCAGCACCAGCGTCGGGATTTTTCCGAGCGGATTGTCAGGCAGCAGATCGGGATTGGGCTTGGTCATTTGCACGACGGTGCGGATGGTCGTGATTTGGCCCGCCAGATCGAGCTCATGCGCGGCGATCATGACTTTGCGCACGAAAGGCGAGCGCGGCGACCAGTGCAGTTTCATGCGGGGCGTTTCCGGATTTCGCGGGAAGACGTTATCATGGGCGCGCGGGCTGTCCATAACGCGCCGCGCCGGCGGGATTGAGCCATGTTTCAACGCGTGTTCCGCCTTGCGGCGATTGCGGTCATGGCCTGCTCCGCGCAGCGCGCTGCCGCCGCCGAACCGCTGCCGTTTCGCTATGCGCAGACGGGATCGACGTGGCGCAGCGTTTTCTCGCTGCCGATGCGCGTCGCGGTGAAACAGGGTTTCTTCGCCCGCCACGGGCTCGCCTTTGCCATGGTGCCGCTGGAGGGCGGCGCGGAGACCAGCCTCGTGGCGCTTGAGGAGGGCAGGGCGGACGCGGCGCATGTCGCGGCCTCGTTTCTCGTGACGGCGGCGATGCGCGGCGCCGACACGGTGGCTGTCACGGCCGAATTCAACAACCCCATCTACAGCCTTGTGGCGAAGCCATGGGTGAAAGACATCCGCGAATTGAAAGGCCGGCGCATCGGCATGGCCGATATGAGCGGCGCGGTGTCGCTGGCGACGCTGGCGCTGTTTGAAAAGCACGGGCTTAAACGCGCTGATCTCGACATCCGGGTGATCGAGGGCACGCCGGACCGTTTCACCTGCCTGACGATTGGCGATTGCGACGCGGTCCCGCTGGGCCAGCCGCAGGATTTTTTCGCGCGGCGGCAGGGCTTCCGGCTGCTGGGCGCGACAAATGAGGCGGTGCCGGATTTTCTCTATACGGTGACAGCCGCGCGGCGTCCGTGGGCGCAGGCCAACAAGGAGGCGATGACGCGCTACGCGCGCGCCATGGCTGACACTTTCCCCTACATCCGCGATCCCGCCAATCGCGCGGACGTCGCCGCGCTGATGATGGAGGCGTGGCGCTCGTCGGAGGAATCAGCGCTATCGACGCTCGATCTGTTTTTCAATCCGGAAAAAAATGTGATGCCGATGCGCGGCGAGATCGACATGAAGGGCCTCGCGCAGGTGATCCGCTTCATGAAAGAAGGCGGCGTCATCAAAGGCGAAGGCCCGGAGCCCGCAAGCCTCGTGGATTTGCGCTATCTGGAGGCGGCGGCGGCGCGGTGACGGCTACAGCTTTTCGAGCAGGCAGACAATTTCGATGGGCGATTTCGGATCCGTCCCCGTCGGCTGGCGGCTGAGCGCGTAGGGTTTGTAGCCCTCCATCGAACAGGAGATTTCGACGCCCTCGGGATCGACGCTCTTATCAAAGCCTTTGACGTGGAAATGGCCCTGATCGTCGGTGCGCAGCACGAGGCTGGAGTTGAAGGCTTTGACGGCGACAGAGACTTTGGCTTCGGCGATGGGATTGCCTTTGCTATCTTTGACGTCGCCGACAAAGGGGGGGCCGGCATCAACATCATCGTCGTCCATGCTGTCGAACGAGCCGCCGCCGGCCAAAGCGCCTGACGATGCGGCCAGCCCCAGAGCCAACACAGCGATCCCGGTTATTCGGGCGGCAGCAGCGCGCATTTGCGTTTCCTTCGGCGGATCCGCCCGCCTATTTAAAGCCGAACCATGTGCGTTCGATATAGGCGAGAATCACTGTGAGAACCACCGGCACGACCCAAGTCCAGCCGGACCAGACCTTGTTGCGCAGGTTTTCCGGCAAGGCAAGTGCCACGGCGCCCGCCGCAAGGCCGGCGATCAGGCCGGTCACAAGCCAGCTGTACCAGTACATCCCCGGCGCGCCTCGGCCAAGATCGGGCACGCCGGCAAACCACTGGCCGAGGCGCGGCGAATAGGTGAATAGGGTGAGATTTGGATGGAAGTACATCGAGCTCAGATAAATCACGCAGAATGCGGCGGAAAAAGCGGGAAAAGCGCGGGAGAGGCCCATGTCAGACTCCGCGGATATTGTTGAGGACGTGGCCGACCAGAAAAGCGCTCCAAATGAAAATCGCCAGCAGCAGGGTCATCATTTTGCGCGTCATCGCGTGTTCCGGCCGCAGCGGCTCGCGCCAGAAATACCAATAGGCGGGCAGCAAGCCGAGCGAAAAGGTGATCAAATGCTCTTTCATCTCGAAGGCGCCGACCGTGGCGCTCATCCGCAGATTTTCCATGAACACACGCGCGCCGATGCGATAAGCGGGATAGACGATTGAGCCGAGAAGGAAGGTGATGAGAAACAGCACGATGATGGCATTGACGTAATTGGCGGCTTTCACCGCCCGGAACCGCGCCATGAAATTCGCATTTCCGGCGCGGACCGGCCACCAGACGCTCAGCGCCTGATGCGTAACGGCGCCCAGCAGCGCGACCGCGAACAGGCCGTGCAGGATGAAAAGAAATGTTATCAAGTCCCGCTCCCCGGCAAAGCCTCTTTGCGCGGCTTTCAAGGCAAACTAAGGGAAGCGCGCGGGATCGGCAAGCCGGGCTGTGCCTCAATTTGAAATCGGGGGGTCTTGATGCGCGCTCGCGTCCCAGCGCGCGTTCGCGCTAAGCCGCCGCATCACACGGCCGCGCGCGCCGCGGTGTTCGCCGCCGTCTGGCCAAAGAGGTTGCGCTTGCGCTCCGCCTCATCCACCGGGAGCGCCGTGAGCGGAGCCGCTTTCGCATAGGCGGCGATGACAGCGGGGCGCGCGCCGATGGCGGCCGCCCAGCGCTTCACATGGGGAAACGCGTCGAGAATGCCGGGCGCGTGCCTTTGCGAGGAGAAGGCCCAGGGGTAGACCGCCATATCCGCGATCGAATAATCCCCGCAGATGAAATCCCGGCCCGCGAGGCGCCGGTCGAGCACGCCCAGCAGGCGGTCGGTCTCTTTCGTGTAGCGCTCTATCGCATAGGGAATCGGCTCCGGCGCGCTGGTTAGAAAATGGTTCTTCTGCCCGGCCATGGGGCCGAGGCCGCCGACCTGCCAGAACAGCCATTGCAGAACGTCGGCGCGGCCGCGGATGTCTTTGGGCAGGAACATCCCGGTTTTCTCCGCGAGATAGACGAGGATGGCGCCGGATTCGAAAATCGAAACCGGCGCGCCGCCGCCTTCGGGATCGCGGTCCACAATCGCGGGCATTCGGTTGTTGGGGGATATCGCGAGGAAGCCGGGCTTGAACTGATCGCCTTTGCCGATGTTCACCGCGCGGATTTCGTGGGGCAGCGTCATCTCCTCAAGGGCAACCGTGATTTTGTGGCCGTTGGATGTGGGCCAGTAATAGAGTTCGATCATGGCTGTGTCCCTCGGTTCATGCGCCGGCGCCGGCTGATTTGCGCGCGAGTCCGTCAAAGAGATCGAGCATTTTTTCCCGCCAGGCGAGAACGGGATCATCGGCCTCCAGCAGTTTCACCTTCGAGACGTTGCGCGCCCACATGAGCGGGCCGAATACGCAATAATCCGCGAGGGCCGGCCTATCGCCGTTAACGAACGGCTGTGTCTGCAAAAGCGCGCGCAGCGGCGCGAGGGCGGCTTTCACTCCGGCGAGCGCCGCTTCGGGCGACGCGGTGAAAGCCTCCAGCGTCGCGCCAACACGCTTCTCCCGGGTCTCGCGGAAGTATGCCCTGTCGCCGGCATCGATGGCGTTGTGAATGTCGAGCAGCACGGCCTTGAGAATGGCCGGGCCCATCACGCTCTGCGAATAGTGCCGGGCGAAATTGGCGAGAGCGCGGCCCTGCGCGCCGTCCATCAGCATGGGCCGTTCCGGATAGGCCGCGTCGAGATATTCGGCGATGGCCCAGCTGTCGCTGACGATTTTCTGCCCGTCGCGGATGACCGGCACGAGGCCCTGGCCGGAAAAGGCCAGCTTGTCTTTTTCCATGAAGCGGACGGGCACGGTTTCAACCGCGAGCCTCTTGTGCGCCAGCGCCATGCGCGCGCGCCAGCAAAAGGGACTGAAGCGGTGGTCCGGATTAGCGCCGGCGAGATCGTAGAGTTCGATGGTCATGCGGGGGCTCCTGAGCGCGGACCGGCTTGCGCCGATCCCAGATGAATGGCCTCGCCCGAATCGAGCGCCGCCTGAATGCGCGCAACCAGTTCGCGCGCCGAGGCGGCGGACAGCTCGATGGCGACGCGCTCCCGGGTGCGTGAATTGACGATGTCGATGTTCAGCGCGTGGTCAAGCTGCGCGTGGACGGGATGATCGTAATAGACGACGGCCGTGTCAACGGACATCCAGCCGCCGCGCCCTTTGGCGCTGCCGAAGATGGCGGTTTTCTCGGTGATGTAAGAACACATGGGCCGCTCCTCTACGCGAGATGTTTGCCGTAAAAGGCGAATATCTTTTTCCACGCGTCCATCGCCTGCTCGGGCCGGTAGGAGACGCGGCTCCAGTCGAAAAAGGCGTGGCCGGCGCCGTCATAGCGGTGGAACTCGCAGGTCTTGCCGAGGCTTTTCAGAATAGCCTCGGTCTTGTTGACCTGTTCGGCGTCCGGCTCTTTGTCGTCATTGCCGAAAATGCCGAGCAGCGGCGCGGCCAATTCTTTGGTGTAATCGATGGCGGCGACGGGCTGCCTGGCGTTCAAAGCGGCGCTGTCTTTTACGATCACGCGGCCGCCCCAGCAGTCGACGACGGCCTGGATATTCGGCAGGCGGCAGCCCGCGAGATAGGCCTGCCGGCCGCCGGAGCAATAGCCGATGATGCCGATCCTGCCGTTGGCTTCGGGCCGGGCGCGCAACCAGGCTATGGCGGCGCCGGTGTCGCCGAGCATCTGCTCGTCGGAAACACCGCCCTCCGCGCGGGCGCGCGCGCCGATGTCATCCGCATCGCCCTCGCCGTAACGCGAATAGAGATTGTGGGTGATGCAGGCGTAGCCGTGATGCGCAAAGCGCCGTGCCGTCTCGATGCAGACCTCGTTCCAGCCGGGAATGTGGTGAATGAAGGCGACGCCGGGGAAAGGCCCCGCGCCGGCGGGCCGCGCGTAATAGGCCACGCATTCCCCGCCGTCGTGGCCTTTGAATTGGATTTCCTGACAGAGGAGGTCACGATACATCATGGGCGGGCTTTCCTTGGGGCCTGAAGCGGATGTGGCGAGGACTATAGCGGCGTATTTTCGTTTGGGGAGTCCTTGCGGGAAAATTGGCGCCGGCGCGCGAAGACGCGCTTGAAATGCTGCCAGCCGCCATTGCGGCGGGCAGGGGCTTTGCCTACCCTCGCGTCAATCCAAGGGAGGAATGCATGGCCTATACAAGCTGGCGGGGCGTCGTCGGCTGCATCAAGCCGACGATGCGGCCGGGCGGGCTTGAGGAGCTGGTGCGCATTCTGCCTGACGGCGTGTGCCTGCTGCCGCTTTTCCTCGACATTCGCAAAGGCACGATCGATGAATTCAAACGCGCCACAGAGCCCTATGAGCCGCTGATCGCGCGGCTCGCGGAGGCGGGGTGCGATCTCATCCACCCCGAGGGCGCGCCGCCGTTTATGATGCTCGGCCACAAGGGCGAGACGGCGCTGCTGAGGAAATGGGAAAAGACTTACCGGGTTCCGATGTTCACATCCGGCTCCAACCATGTGCGCGCCCTGCGCGCGCTGGGTGTGAAGCGCTTCGTCGGCGCGACTTATTTTTCCGGACCCATCAACGCGGTCTTCGCTGATTATTTCCGCGGGGCGGGATTTGATGTGCTGGGCATGGAGGGGCTTGAAGTGCCTTTCGCGGATGTCGGGCAGCTATCGCCCTATGAGGTCTACGCCCATGTGAAGAAGGCTTTTCTGAAACAGCGCAAAGCCGAGGCGCTGTACCTCTTGGGATCAGGCTGGCGGGTTATGGAGATGATTGAGGCTCTGGAGGCGGACCTTGGCGTGCCCGTGCTGCATCCGATTTGCGCGCGAAGCTGGGAGATACAGCGCCGGCTCAGCGTGCGCCAGCCGGTGACGGGCTACGGCAGGCTGCTGGCGGAAATGCCG
>JANYFM010000182.1 GCA_025362655.1 Hyphomicrobiales bacterium
CCGCCTCAGCGCCGCTGCGCTTGCACGCGTCGATGATTTTGTCGATGCAAAGGTAGGATTCGCCGGCGGCCGCGGGGCCGATGTGTATCCCTTCCCCGGCCATTCGCGCGTGCAGGGAATCCCGGTCGGCGTCGGAATAAACGGCAACCGTGGCAATGCCCATGCGGTCCGCCGTCTTGATGATCCGGCAGGCGATCTCGCCGCGGTTGGCGATCAGAATTTTCTTAAACATCCGTCCCCCGGCGCGTCCCGGCGGCGCGGCCGCCCGGCAAACCCGCGCCGATGTTTAGGCGAGCCGGCGGCGCCCGTCCATTGGCCAAAGGCAGGACGTGGCAAACCGGCCCGCCGGCCGCAAGGGCGCCCGTGCGCCGCCCTTGCCCCGATGACCTCTCATCGGGTCGCGAAAAATCGGCCCGAAGGGCCGCAAGCGCGAAGGCGCGCCGGCGCCCGTGCGCCGCCCTGGCCCCGATGATCTCTCATCGGGGCAAATTATGCCGCCTGCGCAAGCTCCGCTTCGGCCATTTCCAAGGCGATCCCGACGCCCTGCCAGCCCGCCGCGCCGCGCGCCCGCACCGCCGCCAGAAACCACTGGGGAACCCGGTGCGCCTCGGCCAGCACGTTCACCAGAAGCGCCAGAGCGTTGAGGGTTCCCGCCGCGTCCGCCCGCGCGATCAGCCATTCGCCCTGGCTTTCGTTGATGACGCCCGTCGGGCGCATTTCCCATACCGCGTGGCAGGTGATCGCCTCGACGAACAAAGCTGTCCATTCAGCGCATTTGCGCGCGCCTGAAGCCTCCAGCGCGAACAAAGCGTCGGCCTCGTCGCGCGAGACCCCGGCGCCCGAGAGCAAAACAAGCCGCAGCCGCGCCACGTCCTGCGCGCTCACCGCCCCGCTTTGCGCCGCCGCCACAATGGCCGCGCGGCCGCGGTCCCGGTCCATGGTTAATTCTTGCATGCCCTCAGCAGTCATTTTGCGCCCCTATGCCGCGGCCCCTCTATGGAAGCCGTTCATGAGGCGATGCTGCCGCCCGCGCGTTGACGATGCGTGAACGCGGCCGGGTTAACGGCGGGCAAGGTTAAGCCCCGGCCAGGGAGACTGGTTGCGGGAGTGTGAATTCCAAGGCTCAGCGCGCGAGGCGCACCGAGGAGGAAACGCTGGCGACGACGGTGGTCGCGACGGCGTCGAAAGCGGCGATCAGCTCGACCCCGTTCTGCGCCTCAATGGATTTGGAGGCGTCCGTGGCGCAATTGTTGAACAGGCTGACGGAAGCCGGCTTGCTGTGATCCACCTGAAACCCGATGGTGTAGACGGTCACGCCGGCGGCTTTCATGGCGTCGCAGACCGCCTGGGCCTGAGCATTCATGTCGCCGACGCCGCCCTGATAATAAACGTTGTAGTCGAAATCCGACATCAGCACGACAACTTTGCTGACGGTGTCGCTGAACGGCGCGGGGGCGGCCGCGCCGGTCCACACGGAGGTCCAAGCGGGCGAGAGCATATACCAGGCCCAGGCCGTTCCGATATGCCCCGCCGTCGTGCCGTCCGTTGTATAGGCGCTGAGAATGCTCTTTAGATTGGCCTTGTCGCTCGAAAGCGGCGTGACGACCGCGCCGGATGGCGTGTTGGATGTCCGGGTCTTTTCCATATAGGCGATAAAGCTGATCGGACTGCGCGCGCCCGATTTCATCGCGAGATAGCTGGGAAACGGCGCGCCGGAGGGCGCGTCATCGCTCGCGTTGTGAGCCCCGGCGCGCTCAACTACGCTGGTCCACGACCCCGTGGGCGCGGCGCCGGTCACGGTTTGAAAATAGCTCCCGACGTTCACCGCCGCCGAGAACGGCGCCAGCGCCACCCGCGATTTATAAGGCGTCTGCGAGGTCTGGACGACGGTGTCCACGAGGTTTTTCGCGGCATTGGTCATCGCCTGCACTTTTGTCAGACCGGGCGATCCCGAGGATTGCGACATGGAGATCGTCACATCCAGCATCACGGAAACCTCAAGGTTTTTAGCGAGGCCGCCGCTCTGAACCAAGGCATCGGAATAAGCATTCACCGTCGTCGACGAGCGCGACGGCGACACCAGCTTGATGAAGCTGGTGGTGACATCGACAGTGCCGGTGACGCTGACCTTCTTTGTCGCGGCATCGACGGTCGACACCGCGGTGGCTCCGCTGATATGGGCGGCGTTGGCGGCAAACGCCGCATTGGCCGCGGCGATGGCGGCGGCCGCATTGCTGGTCATCCGGTACTGGATAGCCCCCGATAGCGCGGCGGCGTCGGCGGCGCCCTGCAAATGAACGCGCGCCCGGTAGGCCTGGCCAAGATCGACTGACAGCCCGATGGTCCCCGCGACCGGCACAATCGACAGTGCCAGAATGACGGCGGTCGAACCGCGCCGGTCGGACGCGAATTCGCGCCAACGGCGAAAATGGAAAGATGACATCGCGTTTCCCGCTTTTTGCATGAAAGCAGTGTATCGCAACGTCAGCCACGGTCGAGGACAAGCTGTTAACGGGCTTTACCGGTTGTTCTTAAGCAACGTAAAATTTTCCGCAATTTTCCCGGCGCATTCCTCACAGCGGAATATTGTCATGCTTTTTCCAAGGGTTCTCCAGCTTCTTGTGGCGCAGCATCGCCAGCGCCCGGGCGATGCGCCGGCGCGTTGTGCGGGGCTCGATGACCTCATCGATGTAGCCGCGCTCGGCGGCGGCGAACGGCGACAGGAACCGCTCCTCATATTCAACGGTGCGCGCCGCGATTTTTGCCGCGTCCTTCAGATCGGCGCGGAAGATGATCTCAACCGCGCCCTTCGCGCCCATGACCGCGATCTGCGCCGAGGGCCAGGCATAATTGAAATCGCCGCGCAGATGTTTTGACGCCATGACATCGTAAGCGCCGCCGAAAGCCTTGCGCGTGATGACCGTGACTTTGGGAACGGTGGCCTCGGCGTAGGCAAACAGCAGCTTGGCGCCGTGCTTGATCAGCCCGCCGTATTCCTGCGCTGTGCCGGGCAGAAATCCGGGCACATCGACGAAGGTGACAATGGGAATGTTGAAAGCGTCGCAAAAACGCACAAACCGCGCCGCCTTGCGCGAGGCGTCGCTGTCAAGGACGCCTGCCAGCGCCATCGGCTGATTGGCGACGAAGCCGGCAGTGCGCCCCTCGATCCGCCCGAAGCCGGTCACAATGTTTTTCGCATGGGCCTGCTGTATCTCAAAGAAATCGCCCTCGTCGGCGGTTTTGAGGATCAGCTCGCGGATATCGTAGGGCTGGCTGGAATGATCGGGCACCAGAGTGTCCAGCGAGGGGTCATCGCGCGAGGCGTCGTCGAAGGAAGGCCATTCCGGCGCCTCATCGCGGTTGGAGGCGGGCAGGAAATCGATCAGCCGCCGCATTTGCAGCAGCGCCTCCACGTCATTGTCATAGGCGCCGTCGGCGATCGAGGATTTGGTTGTGTGAATCGAGGCGCCGCCAAGCTCCTCGGCGGTGACGGTCTCATTGGTGACAGTCTTCACAACATCCGGGCCGGTGACGAACATATAGCTGGTGCCGCGCACCATAAAAATGAAATCCGTCATGGCCGGGGAATAGACGTCGCCGCCCGCGCAGGGGCCCATGATAACGGATATCTGGGGTATCACGCCGGATGCCATGACGTTGCGCTGAAACACTTCCGCATAGCCGCCGAGCGCGGCGACGCCTTCCTGGATGCGCGCGCCCCCGGCGTCGAAAAGGCCGATGACCGGGGCGCGGTTTTTCAGCGCCATGTCTTGGATCTTCATGATTTTCTGCGCGTGGGTTTCCGACAGCGAGCCGCCGAAGACGGTGAAATCCTTGGCGTAAACAAAAACCGTGCGGCCGTTCACCGTGCCCCAGCCCGTGACGACGCCGTCGCCGGGGATTTTCTCGGCTTTGTCCATGCCAAAATCGGCCGCGCGGTGCTGCACGAACATGTCCATCTCCTCGAACGAGCCGTGATCCAGCAGCAGATCGATGCGCTCGCGGGCCGTCAGCTTGCCCCGCTTATGCTGCGCGTCGATCCGCGCCTGCCCGCCGCCAAGCAGGGCTGCGGCGCGCCGCCGCTCAAGGGAATCGTGAATATGTTTCATGGGACGGCTCCGCCGATGCGGCAGCGCTATCACGGGGCTGCCAGCCGCGATAGCCGCGCTTGCCCCAACCTTGGCAGCATTAATACATTTTTAAATTGTTTAATAAAATAAAATCCTATTTTTTTTGTTTAATTAATGTTAGGCCAGTTCGGAATTGGATAATCGCCACTGCCGGATCGCCGGAGCCCGTGATGCCGCAAAACATCCTGAAAACCGAAGCCGCGCTTACCCTCAACGCGGCGGCGCGCGCGCTCGATGCGCCGGCGCGCCTCGCGGCGTTGCGCAAAACCCTGTCGGGACGGATCGTTTTCACCACGAGTTTTGGCCTTGAAGACCAGGCGATCACCCACATGATCGCCGCCGCCGGTCTGGATATCGCCTTCGCCACACTCGACACGGGCCGCCTGTTTCCGGAAACCTATGCGCTCTGGCAGGAGACCGAGGCGCGCTATGCGATTCGCATCGCGGCCTTCGCGCCCGCCGCGCCGAGCGTGGAAACCCTCATTCGGGCGCAGGGCATCAATGGCTTTTACAAAACCGTTGAGGCGCGCAAAGCCTGCTGCGGTGTGCGCAAGGTTGTCCCCCTTGCCCGGGCGCTGGAAGGCGCGGCGGGCTGGATCACCGGCCTGCGCGCCGATCAAAGCGAACACCGGGGGGCGTTGGATTTCGTCAGCCATGACGCCGCCCGGGGCCTGATCAAGTTGAATCCCATTTTTGACTGGACGCGGGAGCGCGCGCTGGCTTTCACGCAAGCCGAAAACGTCCCCGTCAGCCCTCTCCACGCCGCGGGCTTCCATTCCATCGGCTGCGCCCCCTGCACGCGCGCCCTGCTGCCCGGCGAGCCCGAGCGCGCGGGCCGCTGGTGGTGGGAGGACGAAGCCCAAAAGGAATGCGGCCTGCACGTGGGCGCCGACGGCGGTCTGACCCGAGCGAACCCGGCGCCAAGCCAAGCGGCAAGCCCAAGCCAAGCGCCAAGCCCAAGAGCAACCCCATGAGTCTGACGCATCTTCAGGCGCTGGAGGCCGAAAGCATCCACATATTCCGCGAGGTCGCCGCCACCTGCGACAATCCGGCGCTGCTCTATTCCATCGGCAAGGATTCAGCGGTCCTGCTGCATCTCGCTATGAAAGCCTTCTATCCGGGAAAGCTCCCCTTCCCGCTTCTGCATGTCGACACCACGTGGAAATTTCGTGAAATGATCGAATTTCGCGACCGCCGCGCCAAAGAGCTGGGCGTCGACCTCATCGTGCATATCAATGAGGAGGGCCGCGCCGCCGGCATCAATCCCATCGCGTCAGGCTCCCGCGTCCATACAGATGTGATGAAGACCCAGGGCCTCAAACAGGCTCTGGACAAATATAAATTCGACGCGGCCTTCGGCGGCGCGCGGCGCGACGAGGAGAAATCCCGCGCCAAGGAACGGGTGTTCTCGCTGCGCACGGCCGAGCATCGCTGGGACCCGAAAGACCAGCGGCCCGAGCCCTGGCGCCTCTACAACACGCGCAAGCGGCCCGGCGAAAGCTTCCGCGTCTTCCCAATTTCCAATTGGACCGAGGCCGACGTGTGGGATTATATCGCGCGGGAAAAAATCCCCGTCGTTCCGCTTTATTTCGCCGCGATGCGCCCGGTGGTGGAGCGCGACGGCGCGCTGATCATGCGGGACGACGAGCGGCTGCCCCTTCGCGAGGGCGAAAGCCCGCAAATGCGCATGGTCCGCTTCCGCACGCTCGGCTGCTACCCGCTGACCGGCGCGGTTGAGAGCACAGCCGCAAGCCTCGCCGGGATCATCGCGGAAATGCGCGGATCGCGCTCCTCCGAACGCCAGGGCCGGATGATCGATCACGACGGCTCAGGCTCGATGGAAGCCAAGAAGCAGGAAGGCTATTTCTAGTGACAGCCGCCTTTCCCGCCGCCTCCTTCGAACCCCTCCCCGCCGCGCGGAGCCTGCTGCGCTCTTTC
>JANYFM010000214.1 GCA_025362655.1 Hyphomicrobiales bacterium
CGATGCGGTCGCCGCGGCGGCGGAAATAGCCGCCGTGCGCGAACCCTGGATGGCGCAATGGCGCGACAAGCTGGGTTCGAGTGAAAAACCGATGACGCCTTACCGTGTCATCGCGGAACTGCATCGCGCCGTTGATATCGATAATGTCGTCATCACCCATGACGCGGGATCGCCCCGCGACCAGCTCTCGCCGTTCTGGGTCTCGACCACCCCGCTCTCTTACATCGGCTGGGGCAAGACAACGCAGCTCGGCTATGGCCTCGGCCTCGCCATGGGCGCGAAACTGCTGCACCCTGAAAAGCTTTGCATCAACGTGTGGGGCGATGCGGCCATCGGATTCACGGGCATGGATTTCGAGACGGCGGCGCGTTACCGCATTCCCATTCTCTCCATACTTTTCAACAATTATTCCATGGCGTGCGAGCTTGACATCATGCCGGTCTCCACGCGCGACTACCGCGCCACGGATATCTCGGGAAACTACGCCGATTTTGCGCGCGCGCTCGGCTGTTACGCGGAGCGCGTCACCGAGCCGGGCGATATAGCGGCCGCCATCGCGCGCGGCATTGCCAAGACCAGGGAGGGGGCGCCGGTGCTGCTCGAATTCATCACCTCGCTGGAGACGGCGCAGTCGCGCATGGCGGCGCGGGCGTAAGCTTTGGGCGCGGCTTCCCAAATCCGGGGGCTGTGGTAGGCTCCCTGAGCTAACCGGCGGAGCCAACCGCGGCGGGGCGGGAGGACGCGCCATGAGGGAACTCATCAAGCAATATATCGACAAGGGAATTTCGCGCCGCGATCTGACGCGCGGCCTGACCGCCGCGGGCCTCAGCGCCGCCGCCGCCAAAGCGATGGCGCAATCGCTGGCGCCGCCGGCCGCCGCGCAAACCGCTCCGGCGCAGCCGAAAATCAGCGAAATGCGGGGCACCGGCGGCGCGCTTTTCGTGCAGCAGCTGAAGGCGGCCGGCGTCGAATATATTTTCTTCAATCCCTCGACGGCGGATTCGCCGGTCTTTGACGCGCTGGTGAATGAGTCTTCGATCCAGCTTATCAAAGGCGTCCAAGAGGGCGCCGTCGTCGCCATGGCCGATGGTTACGCGCGCGCCTCGGGCAAGCTGGGCGTCGTCATCGTTGCCAATGTCGGCCTGCCCAATGCCGCCACGCAGATGGTCAATTCCTTCAAGGACCAGACGCCGATCCTCGTTGTCGCCGCCTCTGTCGCCCAGGAGAACCTCGGCCGCGAAGCGCTGCAGGAATATGAAAACATCGAGCGTGTGACGCAGCCGATGACGAAATGGCACTGGGTGGCGACCGCAACGTCCGGCATCGCGGAGACGACACGCCGCGCGGTGAAGTTTGCGACAACGCAGCCCTCCGGCCCGGTCTATCTCTCGATCCCCGAGAATCTCCTGCGCACGGAGGCCACAGCGCAGATTTTCGATAAATCGCTGTTCGAGGTTTCGATGCGCATGCGGCCCGACAAGGCCGATATCGATGCCGCCGCGAAAATGATTATTGAGGCGAAGAATCCGCTGATGTCCATCGGCGATGAAATTTATCAGTGCGGGGCGGAGAAAGAAGTGCTGGAACTGGCGGAGCTTCTTGGCCTGCCGACGGCGGGGCAGGGCGGCACAGGCGCGCTCGGCTTCTGGACGAAGCCTTTCCCCTCGCGCCATCCGCTGTATCTCGGCCCGCTGCTGCGCGAGATGCGGTTTCCCGGCGCCGTCGATGTTCATCTCAACATTGGCTCGAAATACGGCGAGCAGTTCATGCCCGGCGCAAAGCAGATTTCGATCCGCCGCGATCCGACATCGCTGGCGCGGGTGGCGCCGGTTGATCTTGGCATGATCGCTGACATCAGGCTTGCAACCGCCGATCTCATCGAATCCGTCAAGAGCCAGGCCACCGCCGCGCGGCTGAAGCAGATTGCGGGGGAGCGGCTGGCGCGGACCAGCGAATATACGGCGAAACTCGGCCGGCTGCTGGATCGTGTCATCAAGGAGACGCCCTATGACGGCGATATCACCATGGAGCGGCTCGGCATCGAGCTGGAGGCCTCGCTGGAGCGCGACACGATTTATGTGAACGATGTCGATTCCGGCAAGCGCATGGATATTTTCATGCGCTGGGGGCCGGACGACAAGCAATATATAGGCACAGGGCCCAACGTGCTGGGCTGGGGCATGGCGGCGGCGCTGGGCGTTAAACTGGCCAAGCCCGACCGGCCCGTGCTGTCGGTTGTCGGCGACGGCTCGTTTTTGTTCAGCGGGCCGCAGCCGCTTTGGTCGATCTCGCGCTATCAGGCGCCGCTGACGGTCATCGTGCTCAACAACCGCAGTTACAACAATGAGCGCAACCGCATCTGGATGAGCGGCGGCACGCAGTTTCAATCGGGCCGCGATATGACGTGTTATCTCGGCTCGCCCGATGTCGATTACGCCAAGACTTCGCAGGCGTTTGGCGTTGATGCTGAAATTGTCAAAGACCCGAGGCAGATTCAGGCCGCTGTGCGGCGGGCCCGCAATGCCAATGCCGAGGGGCGGCCCTATCTGCTGGATGTCAATGTGGCGCGCAACGGCATCGGCAACACCTCGACATGGCACCCGGCCTATTCGCTCGCCGCCAAACGCACGCGGAGGGTTTGATCATGCGCGGACTGTTTTTTGCCGCCTCCGCCTTGCTGGCGGCCGCGCCGGCTCTGGCGCAATCGCCGCCGCAATTGCCCGCCGGCGAGGGCCGCGAGATCGTCGCGACGGCCTGCACGCAGTGCCATACGCCGCAGGTCATCATGAGCATGCGCAAGAACGCGGGCGCCTGGCGCGTTCACGTCTACGATATGTTCGTCCGCGGCGCGCAGGTGACAGACACCGAGATCGAGACCGTGGTGGACTATCTCGCCGCGAATTTCGGTCCCGGCGTCAACGTCCCAAAATATGAGGCGTTGGCGCTGCCCGATGGCGCGGGCCGGGAGCTTGTGCAACAGCGCTGCGGCACGGCGTGCCACGATTTGACGCGCATCAGCGCGGCGCGCCACGGGCGCGGCGACTGGGCGGCGGTGGTGGCGCATATGCTCAACATCGGCGCGCCGCTGACAGCCGAGGAGGGCAAAACCATCACCGCCTATCTGCAAAAGAATTTCGCCGAAAAGTGAGGCGTTTCACGGCGCCGGCTTGTAAGGCCCGAGCGATTGGGCCGCCGCGCGGGCAAAGCTTGCATCGACCGCCTGCTCGACCGTGACGCTGCCTTCGATCAGGCCCTGGCGGCGGAAGATGGCGAGGTCTTCCCGCAGGCTCGGCAGATGCAGTTCGCCGTCTGGGTCCATCGCGGCGGGAATTATCCCGCGGATGGTTTGCGCGTCTTTCAGATGCGAATATTCAGCGATGATTGAGACAATATCGTCGCCGCGCGGGCCGGCGAAACGGCCGCCCGCGATACCCTCGGAATAGGCGCGCACGCCGCGCAGATAGGCGCGCATGAAACGCGTTGCCCCGCGGTCGGATTTTGCGAATTGCCCGGCGTAGAGCACCACGGCGACCTGGTGATCCGGGTAGACCTCGTCATCCGCCAGCACGCGGACGGCGATGCCGAGCCGCGCCGCTTCGGAGGCCATGGGCTCCGCCATCAGCGCGCCGTCCACCGCTTTGTTGGCGAGCGCCGCGATCTGCTGGGGCAGGGGCATGAAGACGCGCTCGACATCGGCAAGGGCGACGCCGGCTTTTTCAAAGACTTTGTCCAGTGTCGTCGTGGACGCGCCGCCGAGCGCCGGGGACACAATTTTCATGCCCTTGAGATCGGCGAGCGTTTTGTAACGCCCGCTGTCCGCGAGGTCTTTGCGGATCATCACGAATTGCGCGCCGCGTCCGGGAATGGTGCGGTTTTTGTCAGCGGTGATGCGCACATCGACGCCGCGCGCGATGGCGTTGTAGAGGCCCGCCGAAGGGCCGCCGCCGCCAACATCCAGCGAGCCCGAGGCAAACAGCGTGATCATGCGCGCGGCTGAATCAAAAATCGTCAGCGTCACATCGAGGCCCTCCTCGCGGAAGTAGCCTTTCTTGTGGGCGACGTAAAAGCCCGCGTCCGTGGTGGTGCCGGTGATGCCGACGGTGACCGGCGCGAGCGGTTGTCCCGCCGCCGGCAGCGAGGCGAGGGCGAGGGCGGCGAGCGGGAGGAAGCGCTTCACGGGCGGTGTCCGGGTTGGAAACGGAGGCGTCAGTTTTTCTTGTATGGACCGAGCTCTTTCACCGCCCAGTCGACGAAACTCGTGTCGATGGATTGCGCGATCGTGACAGGGTTTTCGATAAGTTTTTGTGACACGAAGATATCGAGGTCCTCTTGAAGGCTGGGGATGTGCAGGGTTCCGTCGGGATCGCAATAGCTGAGGATGAACGAGCGCCACACGGCCGGGTCCTTGAAGGGGCCGAATTCCGTCAGGATGGAGACGATCTCATCGCCCCTGGCTCCGGCGAAAGCGCCTTTTTCGTCAAGCGCGTCGTTGTGGTAGCGCACGCCGCGCAAAAACGCGCGCATGAAACGGCGGGCGAGGGCGGGGTCGGTCTTGGCGAATTTGCCGGAATAGAGAATTTCGGAAATCTGATGCACGGGATACACGTCGTAATCATTGGCGGCCGCGACAACGCCGCCGCCGCGCAAAGCCTGCGTGACAGCGGGCTCAACGGCGAGCGCGGCATCGACGGCTTTGTTTTGCAGCGCCACCGTCATCTGCGGAAAGTTCATGAAAACGTGATCGATGTCATCGTATTTCAGCCCGGCTTTTTCCAGCAGTTTGAAGACGACGGTCCAGGCGGAGCCGCCGGGGGCGGATTCCGCCAGTTTCATGCCCTTGAGATCGGCAAGGGTTTTGTAGCGTCCGGAATCCACGAGGTCTTTGCGCACGAGCAGGCGGATGCTGGAGCGCCCGGTGACGTTGCGGCTTTTGTCGGAGACAATGCGCACGTCGATGCCGCGCGCCACCGCATTGAAGAAGCCGGCGGAATGGCCGCCGGCGGCGACATCGAGATCGCCGGCGCCGAGCACCGCGATCATGCGCGCGGCGGAGTCAAAGGAGATCAGTTCGGCATTGATATTCTCATCCCTGAAAAATCCCTTTTTTTGCGCCACCCACAGGCCGACATCGGTCGCTGAATTTGTCAGCCCGATGGTGACTTTGGATTGCGCGCCGGCGGGGACGCAGGCGGCGAGCGCGGCGGCGAGAGCGATCACAAATCTCAACATGGCCATCCTCATTTTCCCGCTTGGCGTCTCACGCGAATTTGCCTTCAAAAAACTTTTGCATGAAGGCGTTGAAGGCGGCAACCTTTGGCTGGGGATAGCGGCTGATGGGATAAACGCTGAAAATCGCCGCGGCCGGCAGTTCGCAGCCGGGCAGGACGGGCACAACGCGCCCGGCCTCCATGTCATCCGTGAAGAAGACGGCCGGCCCGTAGGCGATGCCGAGGCCGGCGGCGGCGGCCGCGCGCAGCACTTGTCCCGCGCTGGTGATGATGCGCCCGGAAACGGCGACGGCATGTTCGCGCCCGCCCGTCCGCAGGCGCCAGACGCGGGGATCGTCAACATAGGAATAGCTGAGGCACTCGTGCGCGGCGAGGTCGCGCGGGTGTCCGGGAACGCCGCGCCGCGCGAGATAATCGGGCGAGGCGCAGAGGATGCGGCGGGATATCGTGAGTTTGCAGACTTCAAGACTGGCGGACGAGAGCGGCGCGGACGTGACGACGCGGATGGCGAGATCGTAGCCGCTCTCGATGGGATCGATGGGGCGGTCGTTCATGCTGAGGTTGATTTTGATGCCTGGATGCTTGATCAAAAATTCCGTTATGGCGGGGCCCAAAAAGGTAAGCCCGAAATTGGTGGGCGCGACCATGCGCAATTCGCCCTCCGGCCCGGCGGCGGATTTGGCCGCGCCGCGCTCCGCCAGCGCGAGGTCATCGAGCAGGCGCCGGCATTGCTCATGGAAAAGGCGCCCGGCCTCGGTGACGCTGACCCGCCGCGTCGTGCGGTTGAGCAGGCGCACGCCGAGCCGCTCTTCGAGCTGGAGAATATGTTTGCTGATGGCGGCGCGCGACATGCCCGCGCCCGCGCTGGCGCTGGTGAAACCGCCGGCGTCAACGACCCGGGCGAAAACGCGCATTTGCTCAAACCGGTCCATAGGCCGCCATTGTCAACCGATGGGCACAAATCTAGCGCCAAAATAGGGGATTATCAATTGGAGTAAGGCAAGTTATGGTGGTTCCATTAACGTCGCGCTGAGATCGCCGCCGCTTCAGGAGGAATATGCCATGGAAAAGCAGTCCAAGGAGAAATTCATCGTCGCCCCGCATTTCCGCCTGCATGAATGGGTGGCGCAGGAGAAGGGCTATTTCGCCGCCGAGGGGCTTGATTACCTGTTCCGCGAGACGATGTCCTCGAAGATATCGCAGGGCCATCACATCGGCAACAAGGTCGGCGCCTATCAGACTTTCGAGAAGGGGCGTGAATGCAATGTCAGCGGCGCCTGCCACTGGACGGTGAACGTCGCGGCTTCGAACGGCCACGGCAAGCTTTATCCCGAATGCTATTCTGTGTCGCCGGCCGGCGTCTTCGTGCCGCCCGATTCCAAGGTCAAGACACCCGCCGATCTCAAGGGTGTGCCGATTTCTGTCGGCTTCCAGTCGGGCAGCCACTACGCGACGATTCAGGCGCTTGAGTCCTATATGCCGATCACCGATGTCGAACTGTCATTCAACGATGGATTGCTGTTCGCGCGGATGGAGGCCTTCATCGACGGAAAGACGCCGGCGGTCTCCGCTTTCAGCGGTCCGTATTATTTTCTGGAACAGCTTGGCTATCGCAAAATCATCGATACCACGTTCATGATGGCCTCGATGATCACCGGCGAGCCCGATGCGGAGGACGTGAAGAAATACTTCCGCGCGCTGCGCCGCGCCCAGCACGACATCGATCTGCGGCCGGAGCTTTACACGCATTATTACAAGAACGAGTTTCCCGAGCGCTTCCATGGCGTCATGGACACGCGGCGCTGGGGCCCCGGCGAGCGCATCGTGTTCGAACCCTATTCGAAGGCGATATTCGAGGACACATTCCGCTGGGTCGGCGAGCGCGAGATTTTCAAGAACGCCAGCATGGGCCACGGGCGCTACGAGGATGCGATTTTTCAGGTGGCGGCGGAGTAGGCCCAAGGCTTCTCAAATCCCCGTATTGCCTCCGGCGCAACCGCGGCGATAGAATGCTTTATGCCCGGCGTCAGGCGCTTTGCCGGCGGCGCGGCTCATCGACGGTGAGCGTGTCCGTGCGGTCGAACCAGGGCCGCCCGCGCGGCATTTTCCGGAGAGCAAAACATGTCTGGCACGCTCAAACACGTTCTCGTCGCCCCGAAGGGCATGGGCCTAAACGACTTCGTCGCGATGAAGGAGGGCTTCTTCGCGGCGGAGGGTCTTGATGTCGAGTTCGACATGAAAACCTTCGCCGGAACTCAGGCAAGCTGGCGCGGGCTCGATTACATGGACCGTCCGCAGGACCGGCCTTATGCGGAAAAGCGCGAGGTCGTGCAGGGCGCCTGCGCCTGGGGCACCGTGTGCAATGCGGGCGCGGGCATGGGCCGTTTCGTGGCGGAGGGCCACGGCGTTTCACCCTGGGCGATTTTCGTCAATCCGAAATCGAAAATTTTCAAGCCGGAGGATTTGCGCGATGTGCCGATCGCGGTGGGCATGCGCGCCGGCTCGCATTTCAATGTGCCCTACAGGCTTGAGCCGTTCATGCCGCTTGAGCATATCAAGGCGGTCAACGTCGGGGGCTTTGGCGCGCGCTTGCAGGCTTTGATAGATGGTGAATTTGAGGCGGCGAGCCTGCTGCCGCCGCAGATCGCGATGGCGGAGGAACTGGGTTTCCGCAAAGTCATGGAAAACACGTTCCACACGATCTGGTGGGTGCCGGAAACCGCCTCGCCCGACGTGGTGGGCGCTTATGTGCGGGCGCTGGACCGGGCGGAAAAGGCGCTGGAAGCGGACCTGCCGAAATATCTGCCGCTGTGGGAAATGTCGGTGCCGGCGGAATTCCGGGACCGCAAATGGGACTATACAAAATTCGGGCGGGGCGAGCGCTTCGTGAAAAAGCCAATCCCGCGCGCCGAATTCGATGAGATTGTGGCGCAGGCCGAACGATGGGGCCTCGACGACCACATGAAAGAGAAGAGTTTTGAGAAGCTGGTGTTTGCGGCGGAGTAGGCCCGGCGGCCTTTCACCCCGCTTTCGCAAACCCCGCCAGCGTCTCCTTCTCAAACGCCAGCACCGCGGCGATGCTCGGGCGCGCGGTCAGCCTTGCGTGATGCGCGGCGCAGTTTTTGAAATGCGCCAGCGGCAGGTCGAATTGCGTCGCCCGCCGCCAGCACCAGAAAAAGTAGGCGTCGGGGGCGGTGAAATGATCGAAGAAATGTTCGCGCCCCTCCAGCATGCCGTCCGCGATGGCAAAGGCTTCCTGCAAAAATTCATTGGCCAGCCTGCGCACCGGCTCATCGGAGCCCTCGCCGGCAAATTTCGCGGGCGCGTTGATGCGGCCGAGATGCGGATGGATGCCTGAGGCGAACCAGGACATCAGGGATATCGCCTTCAACTCCTCAAGGGGATGCGACGGCAGCAGTTTGGCGGCCGGAAAATTCCGCGCGATGAATATCTGAATGGCGACATTTTCGCTGAGGCGCTCGCCGTCGATGATCAGCAAGGGCACTTTGTGTTTGGGGTTGAGCGCCATGAACCCCGGCGCCATGTGCTGGGCGGTCCGCATGTTCAGCGAAACGGTTTCAAAAGGCGCGCCCGTCTCGGTTAGCGTGACCCAAGGCACGAGCGCGCAGGAAATCGGCGCGTAATAGAGCTGGAGTTTCATGGAGGTTCCCTCGGCGGTATCGTTGTGCCGATCCTGGCCCCAATGCCGCGCGATGTCACCCTGTGAATAACGGGCTTAACCGGCGTTTTTTCCGTTTCTGTTCTGTTCCCGCGCGGCGCTTCCCGCTAAGGTGGATGGCTTATGCGATTCACCCCCGCCTTTCTCGATGAGATCAAAGCCCGGCTTCCGGTCTCAGAAGTCGTGCGCCGGCGCGTGCAAATCAAAAAGGCGGGGCGGGAGTGGAAGGGTCTTTCGCCGTTCAGCGCGGAAAAGTCGCCCTCATTTTTTGTGAATGATCAAAAACAGGCGTGGTTTGATTTTTCCTCCGGGCAAAACGGCAATATTTTCGATTTTGTCATGCGCACGGAGGGGCTTTCCTTCCCCGAAGCGGTGGAACGGCTGGCGGGCGACGCGGGCCTGTCGCTGCCGGTGGAATCGCCCGAAAGCCGCCAGCGCGAGCAGGCGCGCGCCTCGCTGACCGATGTCATGGAGCTGGCGGCCAAATTTTTTGAAGGCGAGCTGCAGTCGCAGCGCGGCGCCAAAGCGCGCGGATATCTCGCTGACCGCGGGCAATCGCCGGGGATTCAGCGGCAGTTTCGGCTGGGTTATTCTCCCAACGAAAAATACGCCCTGCGTGATCATCTCGCGGCCAAAGGGGCCAGCGCGGAAATGATGTGCGAGGCGGGGCTGCTGGTGCATGGCGAGGATATTCCGGTGCCCTATGACCGGTTCCGCGACCGTGTGATGTTCCCGATCTGCGACCGCTCCGGCAAAGTGATCGCCTTCGGCGGCCGCGCCATGGAAAAGGACGTTGCCGCAAAGTATCTGAATTCGCCCGAAACGCCGCTGTTTCATAAGGGCGCGGTGCTCTACAATCATCACAATGCGCGCAAGGCCGCCCATGACAGGTCCGCGGTGATCGCTGTCGAGGGCTATGTCGATGTGATCTCGATGAGCGCCGCCGGGCATCCCAATGTCGTGGCGCCGCTTGGCACCGCGCTGACGCCGGATCAGTGCGAATTGCTGTGGAAAATGGCGGAGGAGCCGATCCTTTGTTTCGATGGCGACAAGGCCGGGCGCAAAGCGGCTTACCGGGCCATAGATACGGCGCTGCCGCTGATAGGGCCGGGCAAGAGCCTGCGTTTTGCCTTTTTGCCCGACGGGCAGGACCCTGATGATCTCGCGCGCTCCGGCGGCGGCGAGGCGGTTTCCGAAGTGCTGGGCGCCGCCCGGCCGCTGGTGGAGGTGATCTGGACGCGCGAGACGGAGACGGGAGCCTTCGACACGCCGGAGCGGCGCGCGGCGCTGCAAAGGCGCCTTTCCGAGATCAGCCGGGAAATCCGCGATGAGACTCTGCGCGGCTTTTACAGGGAGGATTTTGAGCAGCGCATCGCCGCGCTGTTTGGCCGTCCCTCCGGCGGCGGCCAACGGCAGGGCCATGGTCCGGCGCGCCCCTTTCGCCAGCCACAGGCCGCCTGGAGCCCGCTTGGGCGCCCTGCAGGCCGGCGAGGCGCCTTTGGCAAGGACGCGCCGCGGCTTGGTTTTGCGGGCGCGCCGCTGATGAGCAGCGCCAGCCTGTCCCGCTCGGCCCTGTTTGCGCCGGGGCGGGTGACATTTGCGCCGCGCGAGGCGGCGATTTTCCTGCTCTGCCTCAATCATCCCGAGCTTGCAGCGCGCCATGCCGAAGAGATTGCCGGGCTGGAGCTTTCCGGCCGGGATATGGGGCGTTTGCGCGACCTCGTGCTGAGCGAGGTGGCTAATCCCGGCGCGGATGGGCATGCACTCCGTCAAGCCATTGATGATGCTGGCCTTTCGGCTCTTTTGGCGCGTGTCGAAGAGACCGCCGGGCTTGCCAGCCAGTGGTGCGTGCGCGGCGACGCGGCGGAAAACGACGCCGAAGCGATGCTTCGGCAGGCTCTGGCCTTGCATCGGCGGGGCAGGGCGCTACATAAGGAGCTTAAATCCGCTGAAATTGCCCTTGGCGAGGATGCCAGCGAAGAAAATCAGATCCGATTGAACGATATTAAGGCCGAACTGGCTGCCCTTGAAGGCCGGGAGGCTGTCGTTGACGGTTTTGGAGCTTCTTCGGGACGCGATGCTGGCGGATTGTGAATCGTAATCGGAATGAATTCAATCGCCGTGGCGGATGGTTAAGCCGAGCTTAATGCGCCAAGGCCCATGATGCGGCGAATCGAGGGCGGCCCTTGCGGGCGCGCCCCTGTTTGCGTCGCGGCCTGACCGGAGCAGTGTATATGGCGAAGAAAGACGACGAAAAGGCTGAGGGCGCGGGCGCGGCGGCCGAGACACTCGACGGACCGTTGCTCGATCTTTCGGATGCCGCCGTCAAGCGCATGATCAAGGCCGCCAAAAAGCGCGGCTTTGTCACCCATGACGAACTGAATGCCGTGCTGCCCTCTGAAGAGGTCACCTCCGATCAGATCGAGGACATTTACGCGATGCTCAACGAGATGGGCATTAATGTGATCGACAGCGAGGACAGCGAAGAGCGCAGCGAGGATGGCGAAGAGGAGGAGACCGCCGAGGGCGGCGATCTCGTTGAAGCCGCGCGCCCCGCCGCCGTTGTTGCCACCGCCACAGCCAAAGAGCCGACCGACCGCACGGACGATCCCGTGCGGATGTATCTGCGCGAAATGGGCTCGGTGGAGCTGCTGTCGCGCGAAGGCGAAATCGCCATCGCCAAGCGAATCGAGGCCGGCCGCGAAGCGATGATCGCGGGCCTGTGCGAAAGCCCGCTGACGTTCCAAGCCATCATCATCTGGCGCGATGAGCTCAACGACGGCAAAGTGCTGCTGCGCGATATCATCGACCTTGAGGCGACCTATGCCGGCCCCGACGGCAAGAATATTCCGAAAATCGACATGACCGCGCCCGGCGCGCAGGAGGCGCTGCTCGCCCAGCAGCAGGCGCCCCCCCCGCCGCGCGTCCCGCCGCCGCCCAATGCCGACGGCGAGACCGAGGCCGCGCCCGCCGACGGATTCTCCGATGACGATGAGGACGACATGGAGAATTCCGTGTCGCTCTCGGCGATGGAGGCCGAGCTGAAGCCGAAAGTGCTCGACACTTTCGACCGCATCGCCGACGCCTATAAAAAGCTGCGCCGCCTGCAGGACCAGAACGTCGAGAACAAGCTGAAGAATGAATCGCTGACGCCGGCGCAGGAGCGCAAATATAAGACGCTGAAGCGCGAAATTGTCAGCGATGTGAAATCCCTGTCGCTCAACCAGAACCGCATCGACGCGCTGGTGGAGCAGCTCTATGACATCAATAAGCGCCTGATCGGGCTTGAAACCAAGCTGATGCGCATGGCCGAGACCTTCGGCGTTTCGCGCGAGGATTTTTTGAAGAATTACCAGGGGTCGGAGCTGGACCCCAAATGGATTCTGCGCGTGTCGAAGCTGGGCACCCGCGGCTGGCGCGATCTGATCGGCAAGCGCAAGGAGCCGGTGAAGGACATCCGCACGGAAATCCACGCGCTCGCCACCGAGACGGGCCTCGAAATTCAGGAGTTTCGCCGCATCGTCCACATGGTGCAGAAGGGCGAGCGCGAGGCGCGCCAGGCCAAGAAGGAAATGGTCGAGGCCAATCTGCGCCTCGTGATTTCCATCGCCAAAAAATACACCAACCGCGGCTTGCAGTTCCTTGACCTGATCCAGGAGGGCAACATCGGCCTGATGAAGGCCGTCGATAAATTCGAGTACCGGCGCGGTTATAAGTTCTCGACCTATGCGACGTGGTGGATCCGGCAGGCGATCACGCGCAGCATCGCCGATCAGGCGCGGACGATCCGTATTCCCGTGCACATGATCGAGACAATCAACAAGATCGTGCGCACGTCGCGACAGATGCTGCACGAGATCGGCCGCGAGCCGACGCCGGAGGAGCTCGCCGAAAAGCTGGCCATGCCGCTCGAAAAA
>JANYFM010000223.1 GCA_025362655.1 Hyphomicrobiales bacterium
GCTTGCGTCGGCGAGTAATAGACGACGCCGTCGCCTGGCTTGCAGCGCCGCAGCGGCGCCGCCTTGCCATGGCAGACCTGCATGAACCCTTCGCCGCGTCCGCGCGCCACGTGATCGGCTGACGCAACGGCGATCCAGAAATCCGTCATGGCCGCTTCCTTTTTGGTCCCTATGCCAAGGGCTCGATGAATTGACCTGTGGTCAATCCATTCCGATCCCCAAGCACCGGTGTTTATTCACCGCCGGGCGCAAACACCCGGAGCCGGTGGCCATCGGGATCGAGCGCGACAAAGGTGCGGCCAAAATCAAGATCGACAGGGGCTTGCTGGATTTTCAAGCCCCGCCCGGCCCAGTCCGCATGCGTGGCATCGACAGCGCCGGCATTCTCCACGGTGAAAGCCAATTCCGCGCCGCCGCCGCCCGCCGACGGGGCCGGCTCGACCGTGTGTTTCGACCAAAGACCCAGCATCAGCCCGCCCTCCAGCGCGAACATCGCGAAGGTCGGCGAGTTCTCGATCGGCGGGCGTCCCGTCAGCCCCGTATAAAACTCGGCGCTGGCGGCGGGACTGTCGACATAGAGAAGCATGAAATTCGGCGTCGGCAATTTAGGGGAGGTCACTGGCCTGTCTCCTTGGTTGAGGCAGGGCGATCATGCAAGGCGCCAGTGTCAGTTTATGGCAGCAGCCTTCACTCCGGCGGCTTTATGCCCTGGAGCGCCCGCCATTCCCGCAGCAGCGCGCCGCGTTTGCGGGGATAGCGCTCCCCTTCCGCCAGCGTGGAAATCCGATCCGTGCGGAAATGCCGAAATCCCTCGCGCAGCTCGCACCAGGCGATAACCACCCGCGCTTTGTCGAAAAAACTCAAGGCAAACGGCCAGACCGCGCGCTGTGTGACAGCGCCCTTCCCGTCAGCATAGCCAATCGTGAGTTTCCGCTCCCCGCGGATGGCTTTGCGCAGCGCGGCAAGATCCGCCCCGCCGGCCGCCAGCGGCTCGCCCGGCCCCACCAGCAGAGAAGAGCCCTCAAGCTCGCCGCGCAGCCCCGCCGGCAGCACGGCGGCGATTTTGGCAAGCGCATCGCGCGCTGCCGCGCCCAGAGGCCCGTCGGCGCGCTCCGCCACCCAGCGGCCGCCCAAAGTCAGCGCTTCAATCTCATCGGCTGTGAACATGAGCGGCGGCAGTGTGAAGCCGGGCCGCAGCACATAGCCAAAGCCAGGCTCCCCCTCGATATCCGCGCCCTGCCCCTGGAGCGTCGCGATATCCCGGTAGAGCGTGCGGATGCTGACGCCGGTCTCATCCGCCAGCGTTTGCGCGCTGACGGGCTGGCGGCGCCGGCGAAGGCATTGCAGGAGATCGTGCAAGCGCTGCGAGCGGGACATGGGGCGGTCTCATGGGGCGTTCTCATGGGGCGGTCCCATAGTCGCAGATTCGGCGCACAGAAACAGCGCCGCCCGCCCGAAATCGCCGCCTCACATGCCCAGCAGCGCGCGCACCTCCGACTTCGCCGCCTCGAATTCGGATTGGTAATCCGCTTGCGTCGAAATCTGCTGGGCAATCACCGCGCCGGCGATGCGGCCCATCTCCACATCCGAGCGGAAGTGGATGCCGCCAATCAAACGGTTATCGCCGTATTCAAAAGCCCGGGTCATGATTTCGCGGCGTTTTTCCGGCAGCATATTCGACAAAACGATGCCCGCCAGCGTGCCCGCCGTGGCATGGCCTGAAGGCCAGGCGCCGGAATTGGAAATCTTCGAGGCGGGCTTCACGAGTTCGCTCATTTGATGCGGACGCGGACGCTTCCAAACGTCCTTGGACGGATCGACAACCGCGCCCTCGGTCTCGAACACCCGTTCAAAAAACGCCGAAAATTTCGGCAGCGCCGCCGCGTTGAATTTGGGATTGTTGACGGCATCGCTGAAACGCCAGATGTCTTCGGTTGAATCATCATAGGCCTGTTTGGCCTGTTCCGGCGTGCGGGTGATTTGCAAGGATAGAACCTCGCCAAGCTCCCGGCGGGTGAGCGCTGAATCATTGGGCGGCGGCGGCGGCAGCAATTGCAGAAGGTCAATTTTCTTATTGTCGGCGAAGGGTTTTGCGCCATCGGCGGCGGCGGGCGGGGCGAAGGCAAGCGCGGCGAGGGCCAGAACGGTGAAGGCTCGCACAGTGAGGGCTCGCACAGTGAAGGCTCGCGCTGTGAACAAACGGGACATTGGAATTCTCCATAAGGCGGCGGCGCGGTTGCCGGATGCGGCGGTTGCGATTCCGCGCAGGCCCGTGTCGGCTAGGCGAAGCCATGCGCCGGACATGTGACAGTTGCGCGACGGCCCCGGCGCATCTTTCAGCCCGCCGAAAATTGATCCAACCTGCCCGCGCAAAACAGCAAAATCCGGCCCGGCCGGAGCGCTTCGGAGGAAGCCTGATGTCACCAACTTTGCGCGCCCTTGCCGGACTCATTCTTCCGCGGAGCAGCCCGGTATCGACAAGAAGCGTATC